>JAQUEX010000108.1:0-3912 GCA_028684935.1 Kiritimatiellia bacterium
CCGTTGGTGGCGACGTATTCGGTGATGTTCCCATTCGCATCAAACATCGGGAAATGGATGACCGGCTGCGGGTCGGCCGCAGAGACGGTCGTCACCGCCAGCAGCCCGCCGCTCCGCCCCCCTCCCCGTCTCTCCGTCTCAGCGCCTCTGCGTCTTTGCGTTTCTTCCCCACCCGCATCGTTTAAACGCAGAGACGCTGAGGATACTCGTGTACGGGTTGAGGGCGTTGGCGAGGCACTCCGTGGTCTCTGTGTTCTCTGTGGTTACAGTTCTATTCCCTAGCGGATCGTACGCGTAGCCGTATGTGTCGTCGCCCATGAGCGCCTCCGTGACCTCTGAACGCGGATGATACCCGAAAGCGTCAGGGGAACGACACGTTGACCTTATAAAAATGCATGCCGGGTTCCCTGGCGGACCACACCGCGTCCGTCAGGTTCGTCTTACCCTCGACCGTGTACCGGCGGGCAAACGGGCCAAGGTCCGGCGTCCACGTGACCTGCTCCGTCCCGTTGCTGACGGCGACATGAGCCCGGAAGACGGAGAACTGATTCGTCGGATCCGACCCGGCCACGTACTCCTGCCAGGCCGCATGACCGTCACTGTCGACGTCATCCTGTGCCGCCTGTTCATAATCACCGCCCGCCGCACTCAATGCCGTCGGATAAAGGTCCAGCCAGGCATGGGGAACCGGTACCGGAGACGCCGACGTCACAGGCGCGGCCACGACGCTCACCGTGAAGGAGATCTCGTCGGCAGCCCCGTCCTTATCGCATGCCGTCATGCTGACCGTCTTGACACCCTCCGTGGCATAGGCATGCGCGATGACGCCAGTCGCGCCCCATGCGATGCTCTGCGTGCCGTCGCCAAAGCCCCAAGTGATCTGCATCCCGCCACCCACGTTGTCCGTGCAATCCGCCGCCACATCCGTCACCTCCCAACGAAAATTGAACGGTTGACCGCACGGAACGGTCACCAACGGCTGCTGCTGCGTGCCGGCCCCCGGAGAGACGATCACGGGCGCATCGTTCTGAACCCTGACGACGGCCGCGACGGACGCCGAATAATAAAGCTGCGCGGCAGCCGGCGACACCATGACCGGCGTGACCGTGAACCCGTCGGCTCCAGAGAGCGCCGTGCCGTCTTTCACGGCATTAATCGCGACATGCTGCTCCACTGAGCCCGCCTCAAAAACGAGGTTGGTCGCCGCCAGACTCAGACGCCCGTTCGCCGCACTGGCACCGGGCGAAACGTCCAAACGGATCTCGACCGTTTCCGGATAAGGTTCCGACAGCCTGACGGTCACCTGCCCGTCCCCCTCCAGCGCCGCACGTTCGGAGATCGGCGTGGCAGGCCCCAGCGCGGTCAAACAGGGGGCGACCGCGACGGCATCGGGCTCGCAGACCGCCACGTCATCCACGCAGGCCCGTCCCGACGAGCCGTCCGTCGCCACCACCAACCGGATCGCGTCAAACTGCGCCGGCACCGACGGTGCAAACCGATATGTTTGGTAAAGGACGTGTGAAATGTCCGAAAACTCATGCACTTTGAACCACCGTTCGGCAGGGGCTGCACAACCGTTGGTCGACGCATAGATGGCGATCGTCGCCGGCGTTCCCGCGTCATAGGCACGGGCCATGAACGTGAGCGAGCCGAACTGGAAGGCGAGTACCGGCGATTGCAGGAACGGCAGAGCACGATCCTGGACCGGATCCGTCTCCGCCGTCTGGCTGTTATTGAGGAAACAGGCCTTACTCTCATCCAGCATCACCCGCAGCGCGTCCGAATCGCTGATTTTGGCGTTATACGCGCGCCACGCCGTATCATCAACCGGCGGCTCATCCCATGCCACGGCGTGGTCGATCAGCACGCGGGCATCGCCGCATGCATCGTCATGTTCATTCAGGACACGCAAATATCCCGCACTGTTGGTCCCCAGGAAAACGGACGCGTGACTGAAGGCTGTCATCGCCTCGGCGACTACCCAGGAACTCACTTCCTGCCACGCGTCAGGCGTCTCCGCCGGGGCGTACTGCACCGTCAGCCGGGCCGGTGCGCGCAGCACCTGATAATCGAATTCCAGCATCCCCGCGCCTGTCATCATGCAGGGCGAGCGCACCGACTGATCCAGCCATGCTCCCTCCGCACCTAGGGCATCCACCTCTCGTCCGCCCCGACGGTGATCGAGATCCACGCGCCCTTCCGACACCCATGCCTCGGTAGCCGTCCATTCATGTGCCGCAGGCAGATTCGTCTGCTCGTCTTCGCCGGGGCTGAGTTCCGACCCCGTCTGGCCCCGCCAGCCCGAGAGCCCGAGTTCATCCACCACCACATCCACGCGCCGTCCGTCCGGCCGGCCGATCACCCGGAGCATCACGAAATGCGAACGCCACGCCTCGACCGGAATCTGATGCGTCGCATCATCGAAACCGGTCAGCAGAATCTCATGGGCCAGCGTCCACGCCGCTGCACCCGGCGCAGCCGGTGTTCCCTCCGTCCCCCACTCGGTCGGCTGCAGATACACGCCTAACGTCTGCGTCGGCTCAACAGCATAAATCCCTCTCGGAGTAACCGTGGCAAGGGCCTCCCACCGGCAGGACGGGGCGAGCGACCAGTTCGAGACATCCGAAGAGAATGTCGGCTCGACAGCGGAAAGCAGGCTGGTCGCCACGCCGGTCGGCACGGCGCCGGAGGATGTCGGCTGAGACTCGACCGCGGAAAAACCGGATCGGCAATCCGACGACATGAACCCGATCGTGCCGCCCTGCGTCAACGCCGGCCCTCCGGTCTGACCGGAATCCGAATAGCTCACCACATTGTCGCTCGTTCCGAATTTGCACCTGATTTCCGTCATGCTGCCGACCGAGTACATTCTCATTTCGAGCCTGGTTTCGACATTCAGGCTCAGATTCACACCGGGCGCACTCCTTGCCAGTCGATAGGGAATGCCCGACTGCCACTTGTAGAGTTCAAAGGCAATGCGTTTGTCCCGGACCGGAAATGCGGTGTCCGGAATCTGCGTGACGCGAAATTCATAGAAGTTTTCAGGATCGGAATAATAGCCGAGCACCGACACGGAGGGGCTTTCCGGAGGCAGCGGATCGGCCGCCCTGACGTTCACGCGCACAAGATAGTTCTGCATGGCGAATCCGTATTTGTAGTAAACCGCTTCAAACGGATTGGCCGATTGCCTCAGACGGCTTTTAAACGAGATGCCGCCCAGACCGTCCGGCAAGGTCGCGCCGGCTTGGTTATGGATATAACCGAGGCCAAGGCCAGACTCGCCGCCCATCAGGGCGACCGCCACATTGCGCAACTTCGGATCGGCGGGATCCGGCGTGTTGTCCGCGTCGGCAGGCAGCCGGTCCACCGCATAGGCGGAACTTCCGCGCACCCAGCCGTTGAAAGTCACGGAGGGAGAGGCTGCAAAGACATTCGTCTCGGCCGGATACCCGGCGAAATACTCCGTCACGCGCTGCGTCACATTCGTCGTCCAACCGTCAAAGGATTGCGTGATCTTCTGCTTGCCCACCTGGCCGTTGCTGTCCGTGAAAACATCCGGCGGCGCCGCCCACCCGTTGAAATTCTGATACTCCGCGCGCGTCACCCGATACGCGCCGGTCAGGTCGTCAAATAGAACGTGGACACACCCGCTGCCGGCCGTTGAGACGCGGATCCGGTGTTCCGGCGGCACGCCGCCGCTGCCGCACACGCCCGTCACCGGCAGCGTCAGCGGCACCGTCTGCGAAGCGTCGCCCCAATACACCGGATCGGGCAAGAACGTATCGGAGACCGCGTCATACCGGCTCTCGCCGCACACGTAGAAACAGAGATTGGTGGGATCCCGGCCCGCAAGCGGGACGATGCCCCGCCAGAATCCGCCCTCAACGGGCGTCATGGACACGGCATGCTCGG
>JAQUEX010000108.1:4012-10281 GCA_028684935.1 Kiritimatiellia bacterium
CGCGTCACATCATTTGACGATGCCGCATTCAGCGCCACCACATCGAGCGTCTGCCAGTTGTAGGCGAGCTGTTCCGATTCGGCGGGCAGCATCACATTCGTAACCCCGCCTCCCAAATAGGTCTGCTCCAGCATATTGGTGGCGATTTCAACGGTAATCTCGGTCGGCCCATACGCCGGCGACACATTGATGGCATCAAAATAGAGGGTGCCGATGCCCTCCGGATAAAATGGGCTTTCGATTTTTGCATCCGGCGTGTTCTGCAGGTTCGCCTGCCAGTTTGTCTGGATCGTATCACTGTAGGCCAGCGGCGGGATGAAATTTGCCCCGATGAACTTTGCAGATGTGCCCGTCCGACATGCTGTCAGCCGCCACCCGCTCGCATGAACATGATTGGTGCCACTGAGCAACGCTTTGCGAGGGTCATTAATGCGTCCTGCAGGATCCGGTCCCTCATGCGTCCAATTCACATCGTAATAAGAAGAGGTCGAGTAAAACATCGACCATGCATTGAACACCATACAGCGCGAAACCGGAAGGTAAACCGAATCTTGCGCATGGATCATATTCGCGGCCGCAAAAAAAATAATCCCGGCCCACATGGACACCTTATGTGCATGCATTGCGTATTCCTTTTCTTTACTCTTCTGCGGCCATCCGCAGGCCGTCCCGTCAGACGAACGGGGCGCGGTTCGTGCGGCCCAGCAGATAATTGGCTGCGGGGTCGCCGATCGCTTCTTCTTTCACGCTGTCCCAGACGATCTTGCGCTTCAGGCGGAACGAGGTCAGCGCGAGGTGCATGGGCAGCGTCATTTTCCGGGCATACGGCAGATTGCTCTCGGGCAGACCCCGGCTCTTGACCGCATCCAAAAAATTACGATGATGGCCGGGGGAACGCGGCAGCGTCACCGGCACGTCCGGCAGATCGTCCAAGACCTCCTTGCCGATGCGGATCTTGCGGCTCTTGTAGTCGCAGGTCAGCGTTCCCTTCTCGCCTTCAAAATGGGCGCCGATCGACATCTTCTCCGCGCCGGGCACCTGCGGCGGCCGGGTGGTCCAATGCACGTTCAGGCCTTTGAACGCAAAATCGGCGTCGATCCACTTCGGCGTGTCGGCAATGCCGTCGCCCGGGACTTCGCCGCGGGCCTCAACCGTCGACAATCCCTCGGGCTGCAGCGACATGAAGAGCACATCGGCGATGTGGCACCAGAAATCCGCGAACACGCCGCCCGAATAGTCGAAGAACGAACGGAAACTGCCGTGGCACCGCACCGGCGTGTAGTCGGCATACGGCGCCGGGCCGAGCCACAGGTTCCAATCCAGCGTGTCCGGCGGCTTCTGGTTGGGCGGGAACCCCAGCCCGCGCGTGCCGCCGTTCTTCCAGAGGCGGACCGTGCCGATCCGGCCCAGCGCGCCCGAGCGGATGATCTCGGCCACGCGGTGGTAATTGTCCTCGGCGTGAATCTGCGTCCCGAGCTGGAACACCGCCCCGGTGCGGCGCAGCGTCTGCTCCATGCGCTGTCCCTCGCGCAACGAATAGGAGAGCGGCTTTTCGCCGTACACATCTTTGCCGGCCTCGAACGCATGGATCGCGACCAGGGCGTGCCAATGATCCGGCGTGGCGCAGGTCACCACATCGATATCCTTGCGCTCAAGGATGCGCCGGTAATCGGTGTAGGTCTCCGGCTTGGCGGTCGGCTTGCGCTGCACGAGACGCTTCGCGCTCTCCGCCAGCCGCACGCTGTCCACGTCGCACAGCGCCACCGTCTCGACCTCCGGCAAGGCGGCGAACGCCTGGATGTGCGCGCCGCCCATGTTGCCGGTCCCGATGTGCGCCACCCGGACGCGCTCGCTCGGCGGCGTCTGCGCCCGCGCGATCAGCGGCCCCGCAGCGAGCGCCGCGCCCGTCTGCCTCAAGAAATGCCTGCGTCCGATGCCTGACTTCATCACGTCTCCCCGTTCCCGTCACTTGCGCAACATGCCCGACAGCCACGACACATATCCGGCGGTCGATTCGGACGGCTTTGCGCCGAGCGCCTCCCGCAGCGCCCGCGCAGCCGCGTCGCGCGCCGCCGCCTCGGCCTGCGGCGCGCTGGCCGCGGCCACGATGTCGAACAGCGCCTGCCGCGCCACGCTGCGCGCCATGACCGCGTCCCCCTCCATCACCCGCGCGAGCGGAACGATCATCGCGGGCCCGAGCGCCACCGCCGCCTCACGGGCCTGCACGCGGAAACGCTCGTCCGTCTGCGAAAATCCGGCCAGCACATAATCCTGATCCGCATCCAGATCGCGGATCTCGATCTTGCGGAACTGCGCGAATTCCCCCTGCTTGCTGTGGTTGGACTGGAAGCCGATCACGCCGGACAGCAACTTCGCGTCGAGCGCCTTGACCGCGCGCGTATCCGCCACGGTCGTGCGGCGCCCGTCGACCGACACCTCGATCACGTTGCGGTCGCAGCGGATCTCCATCCGGTGCCAAACGCCGGTCGTCTCATCGGGCCGGTTGGTGACCGCCACATACCCGTACAGCGACCCGGTGCAGTGCAGGTCATCGCGGTAAGGGGTCCACGGCGCCAGCAACTGCACCTCCACCCCGGTGCCCCACGGGTTCTTGGGATCGCAGCGGATCAGCACGCCGCTGTTGCCCACCTTCGAGAGCAGATATTCGAAACGCAGCACATAGTTGCCGTACCGCGCCACCGTGAAGAGGTCGCTGCCACCCGGGACGCGCGTTTCAAGCAGGCCGTCCACGACAGCAAACGCCGGCTGCTTGCCGGGGAGCATGGTCCAGCCCGAAAGATCCTTGCCGTTCAACAGCGACGTGAACCCGCCGTCCGCAGCACCGCACGCCGCCGAAACCGCTAAACACGAACAAAAACACACAAATCTGAGCGCACTCACAAACACCTCGCCTCGGAATTTATCATCACATTTATGGTGACAGTTTAGATCGGTAATTTGCTGACGTCAACACCGAAAATTTACGGCGCAAGCAGCCGTTTCAGTTCACGGATCTCGTCGCGCAGCATCGCCGCGCGTTCGAATTCCAGCGCGTCGGCGGCGGCCAGCATCTCGGACTCCAATTCGCCGATCGCGCGGTGCACGTCATAGGTCTCGTGCGACTCGGCCGCCACCATGCGCTCTTCAACCCGACGCGCCTCGGAGTAGAGCGCGAGCGACTCATTGATCGCGCGTTTCACGCTGTGCGGCGTGATGCCGTGTTCGCGGTTGTAGGCTTCCTGCCGGGCGCGGCGCGCCTGCGTGACATCCATCATCGCGCGCATGGCGTCGGTCACCTTGTCGGCGTACAGGATCACGCGCCCTTCCAGGTGGCGCGCCGTGCGGCCCGCCGTCTGAATGAGCGAGGTGCCGGAACGCAGAAACCCCTCTTTGTCCGCGTCGAGCACCGCCACCAGCGCCACCTCGGGCAGATCAAGCCCTTCGCGCAACAGATTGATCCCCACCAGACAATCGAAGGCGCCCTTGCGCAGGCGCCCCAGAATCTCCACGCGCTGAATCGCGTCGATGTCGCTGTGCAGATACTCCACGCGGATGCCGGTCTCGCGCAGATACGCGGTCAGGTCTTCGGCCGACCGCTTGGTCAGGGTCGTGACCAGCACGCGGTCGCCCTTCTCCGCCGCGCGCCTCACCTCCTCCATCAGATCGTCGATCTGACGCGCCAGCGGCCTGACCTCGACCGGCGGATCCAGCAGGCCCGTGGGCCGGATCACCTGCTCGGCGGTCACCTCGCTCACCTGCCGCTCGTAGGCGGCGGGCGTGGCCGACGTAAACAGGATCGGGCCGACCTTCGCCAGAAACTCCTCGAAGTTGAGCGGGCGGTTGTCTTTGGCCGACGGCAGACGGAACCCGTGTTCGACCAGCGTCTGCTTGCGCGCCTGATCGCCGTTGTACATGGCGCGCAGTTGCGGCACCGTCACATGCGACTCGTCGATGATCGTCAGGAACTCGCCGTCGAAATAGTCCAGCAGGCAGGCGGGCGGTTCGCCGGCGGCGCGGCCGGCCAGGTGGCGCGAATAATTTTCGATGCCGTTGCAGTACCCCAGTTCGCGCAGCATCTCAAGATCAAACTCGGTGCGCTGCCGCAGCCGCTGCGCCTCCAGCAATTTATTCTGGCGTTCGAGTTCGGCCAGCCGCTCGTCCAGCTCGGCGCCGATCAGCCCGATCGAGGCGTCGACCTTCTCCTTGGGCATGACGAAATGCTTGGCCGGCGAGATCACCGCGCGCGGCAACCGCTCGCCGGTCTTGCCCGACACCGGATCGAGTTCGCGGATCTCCTCAACCTCGTCGCCAAAGAAATCGACCCGGATGCCGCCGGTCTCGTAAGAGGGGAAGATGTCCACGCAGTCGCCGCGCACGCGGAAGGTGCCGGGCTGCGGCTCATAGTCGTTGCGCGAATACTGGATATCGACCAGCCGCTCGAGCATGGCGTCTCGCCCCAGCGTCCGGCCCGCCACGATATCCACCAGCATGGTGCGGTAATCTTCCGGCGACCCCAGGCCGTAGATGCAGGAGACCGAGGCCACGATCACGACATCGCGCCGCCCGAGCAGGGCATTGGTCGCGCCCAACCGGTATCGCTCGATCTCCTCGTTGATCGACGCGTCCTTTTCGATATAGGTGTCGGTCTGCGGAATGTAGGCTTCCGGCTGGTAATAGTCGTAATAACTCACGAAGTATTCGACCGCGTTGCGCGGGAAAAAGGCTTTGAGTTCAGCGAAGAGCTGGGCCGCCAAGGTCTTGTTGTGCGAGATGATGATGGCCGGACGCCCCCACGCGCGGATCACGTTGGCCATGGTAAAGGTCTTGCCCGATCCGGTCACGCCCTCCAGCGTCAGGCGGCGCGCGCCGGCGTCCAGCCCCTTCGCCAGCGTCTGGATCGCCTGCGGCTGATCGCCGGTCGGCACAAAGTCGGAGACCACCGTAAACTCTGCCACCCGTTGTTTCATACGCCGCTATTGTTCCACCTTGAACCGGGCTTGTAAAGGCATCGGTAATCGGTTAGTGGCAAGGATGCGCGATGTTTATGCGTTTCTGGCGAAAAAGGGGGCAGGCGAGTCGGGAGCGCGGGCGTCCTCGCCCGCAACAGAGTGTCTTGCAAAACGGCTGGGCGCTTCATGGCTTGAGCGTCAATCCGCGCATCTGTGTCGCGTGCGGACTTTCACTTTGCGGGCGGAGACGCCCTCGCTCCCGACTGTGCTTCGTATCAAATACGCGCTCAACTCGCACACCCCTGCCGACCGATGACAAGGCATCGCCCGCCTTCACGGGAAGAGCGCCATCAGCGCATCGGCGAACAGGGCCATGCCGCGCTCGTCCGGATGGTTGATGGCATTCACCAGCAGCGTCGAATACGGCAGCCCCTGCCGCCAGAGGCGACCCCAGCGCAGCGAAGCGTCGGCCAGCGCCACGCGGTTGTTCTCCGCGAACAGCCTGAGCCCGCGGACATAAGGACGCGGATCGAGATCGATCTCCCGCTCCCGCGCCAGCCCCATCCAGTCGGGCCGCGCGTAGTGAGGCGTCAGGATGATCCACTCTGCGCCGATCCGCTGAAAATCCTTGAGGATCGCCCCGTAATTTTCCAACACGGCGGCTTCGTTCATGTAGGCGTCGTTGATGAATTCGGACACGATCAAATCCGGCTTGAGCGCCAGCACGTTCTCGGCGTAGTTGTGAAGACTGCCCGGCGGCTCCTGGCGGAAGGCGGTCGTGGTGCGTCCGCCCCACCCCTCCGACAGCATCACGATGCTGGCCTTCGGGAAACGCGCGCGCAGACGAACGGCGAACTGCTCCTGCCACTTCTGCTGAAACGGCAGATACACGCACTCGGTCACGCTGTCGCCCCACGCCAGAATCCGGACCGGCCGGCCGGCGCGCAGTTTGGCCAGGGTTTTGGGCAGATGGCGTTCTGCGGCCGACGCGCCCGGCGGAGCGGGTTCGGGTTCAGGGTATGCGCCCTCGAGGATCGGGAAAAGATGCTCGCCCGCCAAGCGCTCGACACGTCCGGCCAGCCACACGTTTCCCAAGCGCGTCTCGCCTTCGCCGATCTCCGGCGGACGAGGCACCGCCACATGCGGCGCGCCTTTGCGCACGGCCAGGGTCCCGTCCGCCTTCTGCACCACGCTGTCCAGCCGCATCATGGCGTAGCGGTAGCTCGCATAGACCGGGCGGTCGGCCGCGATCGCGCCGCCCTCCAGCCGGCCGAAGCCGGCCCAGCGCGGTTCAAGCTGATAATCCTTGCCGCGCGCAAA
>JAQUEX010000109.1 GCA_028684935.1 Kiritimatiellia bacterium
GACCTTGGCGACGAACGCGACCCCTCCTCCCAGCCGCGCGGCTGCCACCGCCTGGTTCGCACCCTTGCCGCCGGGATTCATCAGGAACCGTCCGCCCAAAATCGTCTCTCCCGGCGCGGGGATCCGCGCCGACTTGATTACCATGTCGGTGTTGGTACTACCCAAAACCACAATGCTTTTCATCTTTGTCCTCCAATTCCATTTTAAACGCCGAACGCTGAACGCCCAACTCTGAACGTCGAAGTTTTCAATTCCGTTCAGCGTTCAGCGTTCGACGTTCGGAGTTCAGCGTTTTAATTGTTATTTCCGCTCACCTCAATCTGCGCCCAGCTCGCCGCCTCGTTGATCCAGCCGGTCGGTTGGTTGAAGAGCTCGAGCTTCACCGTCTTGCCGCGATACGGAGAGAGGCCGACCGTGAACGTCCGGAAATCGCTCTTGCCGCCGACGTCCGTCTCGAACGCCAGCGCGCCGTCCACCTTGACGATCAGGCGGAAGTCGCCGTTCGGCGCGTTGGCGACGTTCACCGTCAGTTGCGGATCGCCCTCCGGAACCTTGACGGTCTTGGAGAGGATCACCGGCTCGCCTTTTTTCGGCGGATGCGTCACCAGCACGTTGTACGTCTGCCCCATCTGCTCGCGGTAGCCGGGGTTCATGTCCGGCGCGTTCGCGGAGGTCGTCCAACCCGGGAAGCAGACGTCCAGCACCTTCTGCGCGCGCCGGGTGGGATCGGGGTCCGCGAACTGGCTGGCGGGATACGTCTTGATGGGGAACTTGATCTTCGCCATCTCCTCCGGCGTGAACAGCGAATGGGCGACCGGCCCCGGCGCCCAGCTCAGCGCCAGCACACCCGGTTTGGCCGCGCGCACGGGGATCACGAAGACCTCCTTGCCGTCCGCACCCTTCTCGACGCGCCCGCCTTGCTGCGCCACCACCTGCCGCGCCAGCCGCTCGCACACGTCCAGCAGCGCGGGCACGTTGTAGGCGGTGTAGGAGAACTTCGGCTCGAACTTCAGCTCCTGCGTATAGCGCGCCGGCAGCTTCGAGAAGCCGGTCATCGCGCCCAGCACGCCGGCCGCGCTCGACGGGTTGCAGTCGGAGTCGTAGCCGCCGCGCATCGAGATCACCACGGTCTTCTCCATGTCGCCCTGACCGTACAGCAGCCCGAGCAGGACCATCGCGCCGTTGATCTTCACGTCGATGCCGCCGTTCGAAGCCTTCTGATACGCCTGGTCCTTACGGTATTTCTGCAGGCAGCGCTCCCACGTCTTCTGCCAGTCGGCCGGGCTCTCGCGACACCACCGCACCAGGTCGCGCACCATCTCCGCATACTGGCTGTCGGCCGGGATGCACGCCAGGCCGGCGTCGATCACCTTGAACAGGTCGTCCTCGAAGAACGCCTCGGCATACATGCCGCCCATGAACTGCCCGCCATACACGCCGTCGCCGTAGTTCATCAGCCGCCCGAATTTTTCACCCAGCGCGATGACCGAGCTGGGCAGACCCGGCGAGATGAGGCCCGCGAAGTCCGCTTCGATCTGATAATCGATGTCGTTCGGGCACTTGTTGAACTGCGGGTGCGAAGAGTCCGGCGGCGCGATGCCCTTGCGCAGGTTGGTGCGGCCGGCGTTGTTCGCGCACCAGAGCGCGTACTCGCTGTTTGCAAAGTCGATGCCCGCCTGGCGGATCGGCACGTCGAGACCGTATTGCTCCATCGACCGCAGGAAGGTCATCTCCACGTACAAATCATCCTGTCCGAACGCGTGGTTAATCATCTCCGGCGCCCACTTCGGCACCTTGTCTTCGGGGATGATCACGTCGTTGAACTTGAACTCTGTGGGCGCGCCCCACACCACGCCGATGATCTGGCCGATCCAGCCGCCCTTCATCCGGTCGCGGTACTCGTCGACCGAGAGCCGGCGCTCCTGTGCGCAAGCCCCGGATACAATCGAAAAAAGCGAAAGAACAGCCAGAAGCTTTATTCCAATTGTCATGCAAACCTCATTTCCTTTGGGCCTCAACTTGATTCAAATGCCCAACTTCGAAGTTCGGAGTTGGGCGTTGGACGTTCGGCGTTCCATTCATTTTCCCGGCACCGCCACGCTCAGCTGCACGATCGCCTCGCGCACGCGGGCGGCCTGTTCAGCGCTCATCGTCAGGAAGCGGTCGCGCCCCTTGCCGTCGCGCGAGGGGCGGAACCACGTCGCGCCGTTGTCCTCGACCGTCACCGTGCCTGCGGGCGACAGCGTGAAGTAGCCGCGCTCCGGACAAACCGCAGCCAGCAGCGCGGTTGGGTCCCACGTCGGCCGGTCGTGCGGCGGCGGATTGTAGAGATAGTAAGCCTCCTTGAGGGGATGGTGCTTCACATACTCGAAATCCTGCTCGATGACGACGTGCGGGAACGCCGCCGCCACACCGATTTCGAAGCCGCTCCACGAGATAGGCGTCGGCCAGTCCTTCGCCAGCGTTTGGGCAGCGGGAATGTCCTTGATCACGTTGTACTCGAGGTGGCGCGTGTTCCAGTCGACCGTCTGGAAGGCCCCGGCCATGATGGAGAGCAGCTTCACTTTCTTGGCGATCAGCTCCCGCCCGCTGAGCGGCGACACGGCATCCGGCCGCGACGCGAGCAGGCGCTGAAAGTTGGTGAAGAAGCCCACCTGCACCAGCGTCACGCTGCCGTCCGGTTGCGCGGCCAAGAGCTTGCGGATCAGACCGGTCGCCTCGGGAGCATCCGCCCCGCTCGCCAGATCATGCGGATAGCGCAGGCTGCCGTCCTCGTTCTTGGCATCGGCCAGCAGATTGAACTTGCCCGGCTCCGGCGTCGCGCCGCCCTTCACAACGCCGATCGGGATGTCCGGCCGCCCGTAGAAGGTGTTCACCGCATCCACGAAAGCCGCGGCCTGCGGATGGTCCTTCGTGACCGTGACGGCGAGCAGCTCGACCGCGCCGCGCGACTGCAGCGCGTGGATCATGCACAGCGCCATCACGTCGTCCGTGTCGTTGCCCATATCGGTATCGAAAATAAGCCTGATCGGCTCGGCCTGCGCCAAGACAGCCGCCAACGCCCCCACCATCCACCAACTGCTATTCATCGTCCCTCCTTTGCGTGCGCACAATCAATTCAGATAGTTCCGTTTATAGAATAAACAACGGAACTTCTCAAGGATGAAGCGTCAGGCGGCAAATAAACCTGCATAGTCATTCCGGTTCAGGAAGCTTTCTCAAGAACCGGGTACGCAGCCCTTCCCTCCAACCGTTCAGCGGACCGAGATCAGCGTGCCGGCTACTGTGCCCGCACCGCAGAAGCGCTGGCCGGGCTCGATGCGCGTGCCGCCTGCGGCGGTCTCCAGCGTCGCACCCGCGTCGATCTGCACCTCGCGGCTGGCCAGCACCGGAGCGACCGCCCCGGGATGATCCAGGTCGCCGTACGTCTCGGCGCCGTATTTACGCGCCAGCGCCATCCCCCACGGCGCCAAACGAACGAACGTCGAAATCCTTCGCAAAAGCCGCGCAGGTCACGGCCACGCAAAAAATGGCACCCCATTTGCATCTCATCGTGTCTTCTTTCCGTTCACCGCATGATGAGGCAGAAGCCCTTCCGCTGAGCCCGCGCGTAGAAGGTAACATACCCCGTCTCCTCCTCCGTCTGCGACGACACCTTCAGGGAAAAGTCTACCCTAATTTTGTGACTTTGTGCGGGGGTTCAAGATATCTGGAAACAATCAAAGGTGATAATCATCGCCTCTCGGGGGGGATAGTGCATTTCACCGCACCGTTCCTTTTTCCACAATGCGGCCGCGCACGAGGTGCAGATTGCCGCCATGCTGGCACGTCGCCATCACCTCGTCGCCCCCCAGCGGAGCGAGTCCGTTCCAGTGCAACGGGGATGTATCGCCCAGGGGATTCTCAACGGACGCAAACGCGTTCAGATCGCCCATTGCACCGACCTTCGTCTTCGGCATCACCCACACGCGCATCTGCGTGAGGGATGTCGGGTCCTTCTTCGGCTGCGGCCGTCCGACCTGCGCCGAGAGCAGGAAGTAGTGCTCCGTCTGCACGAGATACGGCGCGCCACAGTACACGTCGCCAGGAATAGACTCCAGGAAGGGGTCGACCACGCGCGGCGGCGCGGCGAACGGCTGGTCTGCACGCGTCTGGGCCACATACGGACGCGTCGGCCAGGCCGGATGGTCCTTTGGATGCGCCTCGTGCGCGAGATACAGAGCGTCGCCAAAGGTCGTCGCGGACGGGATGCCGACGCCGATTCCCCTTTCGTGGCCGGCGAGGATGACCTCGGGCCCCTGCCAGGTGTCACCGCCGTCCCGGGATACGAACCGCGAGATGTTGCGGCAGATCTGTCCGCCGGGCGGTGCCGAGATGTCCGTGTAGTACAGGTCGAGCGTGCCGTCGGGCCGCACGGTCACGAACGGTTCCCAGCAACCGCGGCCGCCCGTCACGCCCGGATCCCCCGCCAACGGCAGAAGCGCGCGGAGCGGTCCCCACGTGCGCCCCGCATCGTCGGAGACGGCGAAACCGATCGATGACGGACTGCGCGGCGTCGCCTTGATGGGACGCAGATTCGCCGAGGCGATTAACCGCCCGGGATGGGCCGGATGGTTCGTGGGCATCTGCACGAGCTCCGGATTCAGGATGCTGTAGCCGACGACGGCACCCAGCCCGTTCGGACACGTGAAGGACGGAATGACGCGCTGAGCCGGAGACCAGTTGCGGCCCTTGTCCGAACTCCAGCGCAGGACCAGGTCGGATCCCGGCGCCTCGTCCAGACGCCGCGAATAGGTGAACGCGAGTCGTCCGTCCGTCAGCGTCTGCAGACGCGGCCATTCACCACGGTCCAGCGCGGGAGACCATTCCCATTCGACCGCGAGGCCCGCCTTCTTCGGAAGCGGCGTCTCGGCCGCCACGCGTGCAGCATCGTAGACACGCCGATGCACCTCGCGGAGGAAGTCGTAGTCGAGCTTCACGACCGCCCGGTCGAAGGTGACGAAGCCGCCGAGTTCCCAGAACTGGTCGATGGCCTCCGTGTAGACGCTGCCGCCGAGGCCCTTGCCGGCAAGCTCGACGACCTTCTCCATCAAGAACGCATAGCGGTCGTGCTGACTCTTCTGCCACGTCCGCGGCTCGACCGGCACGAGACGGCGAGCGTCGCCCTTTGGATCGCACACATGCCCTTCCAGCGAGACGCCCATCCCGCCGAACTCGCCGAGGAAGGAGACACGGTGGGGATTGACGGGATGCATGCGCGCGTCGGGATAGTGGTGCAGGTCGACACAGTCGGTGTAGATTTTAGGATCGGCGACGTCCGCATAGGCGTCGTGCGCGTAGTTCAGCACACGGCCGCCCTCGTAGTCGTTCCAGCCGGAGGGACCGTCGATCAGGCGCGAGGGATCGTAACGGCGCAGCCACTTGTTCGTGAAGCGGGTCTTGTCCGCCGAGGGCTGTCCCCACCCCTCGTTGTAGGGAATCCACATGACGACCGAGGGATGGTTGCAGAGCAGGTCCACACAGTCCTTGAGCTCCTGGCGGTAGAAGGCATAGCGCTTGTTGGCATAGGAGAGCTCGTGCTGGCGGTTGTCGGGGCCGAAGGACGGGATGTCCTGCAACACCATCACGCCGATGCGGTCGCAATGGGCGTAGAATGCGCGAGGCTCGATTTTGATGTGCTTGCGGATTGCGTTGAAGCCGGCCTTCTTGTGAAAGTCGACGTCAAAGCGGCAGGCGTCCTCGGAGGGCGGCGTGAGCAGACCGTCCGGCCACCACCCCTGGTCGAGGGTCGCGAGAAGGTAGGTGAACCGGCCGTTGACGACGACACGGCGAACGCCGCGCGCATCGAGCTTCGTTCCGAGCGTGCGGATGCCGAAGTAGCCGGTGACATGGTCGGCGCCCACGTCGATCGCGAGATCGTAGAGGTTGGGCTCCTCGCAGCTCCAGAGACGGAGCGGCGCGGGAAGTTCGAGCGTCGCGGACTCACCGGCGGGCACACGCGCCGTCGCGAGCGGACGTCCTTCGAAGGAGACCGTGACGGCGACCTCGGCCGTGCGGAGGCGTCCCTTCACCTCGGGGACGACCGTCACCGTGCGCCGCGCGGCGTCGGTCTTCACCTGGTAGTCCGCCAGGTAGGTCTCGGGCACGGTCTCGAGCCATACGCCGCCGCAGATGCCGCTCGCCGCGCCGAAGAAGCAGGTCCAGAGCTTCAACACCTGCTTGCCCGTGCCGCCGAGATGCGTATCCGTGGGATCCCACACCAGCACCTTCAGTTCGTTCTCGCCGGCCTTCACGAGATCCGTGACGTCGACGGAGAACGGCGTGTTACCGCCTTCGTGGGGCACGTCCATCGCCTCGACGCCGTTCACGAAGACGGACGCGCGGAAGTCGACGCGCTCGAAGTTGAGGATCGTACGCGTGCCCGGCCGCGGCTGCACCACGAAGGTGCGCCGATACCAGATCTGGTCATCGGGCGTGACGGCACGGCGCACGCCGGAGAGCGGGGACTCGATCGGGAACGGTACGAGAATCTTCCCATCCCACGCCTTCGGCTCGTCCGTCATGACGGACGTCACCGCGTAGTCCCATTCGCCGTTCAGGGACGTCCAGGTCGAACGGACCAGTTGGGGACGTGGATACTCGCTCCAGGCGTTCGTCGGCGTCACGGCGCGTCCCCAGGACGTCTCGAGGGCGTTGGTGCAGACGCAGGGCTTCGAAGATGCGGCGAGACAGCAGCTCGCCGCCGCAAGGAGGAAACAGACGAGGGAGTTCTTCATGTGTGGACATGGACCTTGTATTATCTGAAAATGACCAGGGTGCCGCCGCCGTAGACGAGACGGACACCACGCTCGGAGACGGTCGCGACCCAGCGCTGCGGCAGGGACGTCGCCGCGAATTGCCCCATCACGGCCCCCTAAACGATCTGATACGAGACATCCTCGTTGTGCGTTTCGGCGAGGTCCCACGCGGGGGCATCGGAGATCTCGCCGCCGGAGAGGAACTGCGTGCGGGCATTCGCGCAGTTGACGAAGCACCGGCCCGTGCAGGGGTCCTTGAGACCCGTGAACGCACCGTCCACGGACCGCCACGGCTTGTAGTAGTGCGCGATCGCGTTGTTCTCGTAGACCTTGAGCGAGTAGAGCTTCATCTTCGCGTAGTTCCCGCTCGGCTGGTAGGTGACAAGCGAGGCGGCGGCCTTGTTCGCGCCGAAGACGGCAAGCGGCCAGGTGCCCGTGCGCGTGGTGGCGTTCGTGATGCCGGTCGTCCACACGGTCGCGCCGTCGGTCACGAAGGAGAGCGCGCCGCCCTTCGCGTCCAGGATGGCCGTGTGACGCGCGGTATCGGCAGTGATGTTCGGCCTATAGCCCGTCCAGGTGTTGCCGATACCGAAGTACAGGTCCGTGCCTGCCACGAGGAAATGGAAGGCGTTGCCGGTCGAGGAGGTCTCGAGGCCGATCGTGCGCATGGAGTTTTCGACCTCGTCGAACGCGTAGTCGACCTCGACGCGCAAATCCGCGCCGGGACAGCAGTCCGTGAGAATAGCCTGCTGGCCCGTACCCTGGATGTACGCGTCCTCGGCGAACACGCCACCGCACACGACGAGCATCGCCGCCAGAATCCGTTCGTTTCTGATCATAACCATTCCGCCTTACAGTTATGCTGCTATTTTTAACTTGTTTCGGAGTCAGTATCAATGGCAATTATCCAAAATAAGGAGGGCCAGTATCCGTGGTTCCCGGATGCATGCTCGGACAACTCGCACTTCAAGGTGTATATTCCCCCGACGATCAACTGCATCGACCTCTTCGGATCCGCACGCGCACGGCTCGGACTCTGGGGTGCGAATTGCGGCAAGGAGCCGGAGTTTGCCGAGGATCCGGTTAAGGTCATCAAGAGCTACCAGGCCTGGGACAAGGCCGCGAACATGATCGGCTTCACCGTGGCGTTTGACGCGAAGGGCGAGGCCATACTCGCCGGAACCAAGGGGTTCACGTTCAAGGAGAAACATGAACAGAATCCTATGCGCGCTGGCTGCGCTGGTTTGCACAGTGTTTACGGCGGAGGCCTTCGACCTCGTCAGGGATGGTCACGCGAAGGCGGCGGCGGTGGTGGGCACAAATCCCGCCCTCACCACGCTCACCGCCGCGGGCGAACTCACCAACTACGTCTATCAGATCACCGGCGCGCGGATGCAGATATCCGCCGCTCCGGTGGAGGGACTCAACTCCGTGATGCTCGGCGTTGACTACAAGGCCGCCAAGACCGACGAGATATGCATCCGTTTCCGCGACAAGACGACGCTCGAACTGACAGGCGACCTGCCGCGCGGAACGTTGTACGCGGTGTAGGAACTCCTGGAACACTTCGGCTGCCGTTTCTGGGCGCCGGGCAACGAAACGGTGCCGCGGGTCAGCACGCTCACGGTACAGCCGGCGTTCGCCAAGGTCTACGCGCCGCCCTTCTTCTGGCGCCAGGCATACGGCGAGAGCACGTGCGTGGACTACAAGTTTGCCGTCAAGAACCGGCTCAACGGAACCTATTAGGGCCAGCCCAGAATGCCCGATGAGTGGGGCGGCAAGGTCCAGGTGGATGTCGGAGAGACGCTGACTCGGCGGTGGGTGAAGTCGAAGGAGTTTTTCAAGGATCACCCCGAATGGTATGCGTGGCGGGAGAAGGAGACCAATCGAGTCCCGGCGCAGCTCTGCACCTCCAACCCGGAGGTGCTGGCACAGCTCGACAAGGAGGTTCTGGAGTATCTGAAGGCGCATCCCGACACGAAAACCCTCTCGATTTCCGGCAACGACTCCGATAAGTATTGCCGTTGCGCGGCGTGCAGGAAGGTCATCGCCACGGAGCAGGCCGACAGCGCGCTGCTGATGATCGCCGCCAACCGTATCGGCAAGCTGGTCGCCAAGGATTATCCCGATCTGCGCGTCGTGATGCTGGCCTACTGGGCGACAGAGAGACCGCCGCAGACGATGACGTTCGAGCCAAATGTCACCGTATGCTTCGCGAAACTGCGGGATTTCGCCACGCCGATCGCCAAGAACCAGCACTACATGGACAACATGCGCGGGTGGAAGAAGATCTCGCAACCCCCGCTCTACATCTGGGACTACAACGCGCGCTTTTCCAACTTCATTCTGCCCTCGCCCGCCGCGGAGACGATCGGCCCGAACATGCGGGTCTACCGCGACCACGGCATTGCCGGCATGGTCGCCCAGTTGCCGTGGGGCAGTCTCGCCGACTGGGTGGATTTGCGTTGCTGGCTGTGGGGGCGGACCTCCTGGGATCCCGATGTCGATTCGAATCGGCTGATCGACGAATGGATCGCCGGTGCCTGCGGCAAGGGCGCGCCGCTGATGAAGGCCTCCTGGGACTTGCTGCTGAGTCTGCGCAAGGGGATCGGGCCCTACGGCTGCGGTACCGAAAAGTGGCTCACGCCCCAGGCGATACTCGAGTGCCACGACTTGCAGAATCGCGCAATCGCAGCCACGGCGGAGGACGCGCGCACCCACGCGCAGGTGGAGAAGCTTTCCGCCGCGATGCTCTGCGCCATGGTCTAGCGCTACAAGGATTTGCAGGCCTATTCCGAGGCTGAAAAGGTGGAGATCCCCACGCGCGACGCGATCATCGACCGCCTGGAGGAGCTTGGCAAGAAGTATCGCTGCAGCACCTACCGCGAGTGGGACGATTACCGCAATATGATCAAGAAGATGCGCGCGGGCGAGATTTAGCCCCCCACCCCGCCGCCGCCAAACCGCCGCAGCGGTCGCACGCCAGCGCGTCGACGGCGAACACCCGCTTCAAGAGTTCCGCCCAGGCGTAACGCTTGGGGCGAGGCCGGCGCCCGCCAACCTCTTTTATATCCCGCTGAGACGCTAAGACCGCCGGGAACTGCGGCAGTTCCCATGTAGCGGATCATGTTGAAGCGCGGCGCGGGCACGAGCGCGGCCAACAGGTTGAACTTGCCAGGCTCGGGTGTGACACCGCCCTTAACCACACCGACAGGAATGTCCGGCCGTCCGTAAAACGTGTTGACCGCATCCACAAAGGCCGCCGCCTGCGGATGATCTTTGGTGATCGTCACCGCCAGCAGGTCGACCGCACCGCGCGACTGCAACGTATGGATCATGCACAGCGCCATCAGGTCGTCCGTGTCATTCCCCATGTCGGTATCGAAGATCAGCTTCACCGGTTCGGCGCGCGTCGCCGCGGCGACACATAGAACGGCCATCCACACATATCCGGCTT
>JAQUEX010000110.1 GCA_028684935.1 Kiritimatiellia bacterium
ATCCTGCGTGACGACCGCGCCTGTTACTTCGGCCCATTCCCCTCCGCCGCAGTCGTTCGCACCGTTCTTGATTTCACCGAAAAGCGCTATGGCTTGCGCAAGTGCTCGCCGATTCAACCTGACGCCGAGACTTACCGCCACTGTATCAACGACATTGTCCGCTTCTGCTCCGCGCCTTGCATCGGCCGCGTTTCACCCGAAGAATACCGCAACCGCTTCAACGAGGCGTGCGCCTTTCTGAGGGGCGAACGGCTCGCCGTCATCGAAGAGGTCCGAGCAAACATGCAGCAGGCCGCCGACACGCATGACTTCGAAAAGGCTGCCGCCCTGCGCGACACGTGGATCGCCTTGCGCGAGATGGTCAAACAACGCGTACGCGTCACGGCCACCCCCGACATGCACGCGGCAGACGCGCGTGCGGGCATCCTCGACTTGCAGCGGCAGATCGGCCTGCCGGCCATGCCCGCCCTGATCGAAGGCTTCGACATTTCCAATCTGTTCGGCACCCACTCGGTGGCGAGCATGGTCGCCGCCGTCGACGGACTGCCAGACCGCCGCCTCTACCGACGTTTCCGTATCCGCACCGTCGAGGGCTCGGACGATCCGCGTTCCATGGCCGAAGTCATCGGCCGCCGTTATGCTCGCGTGCGCGATGAAGGCAGGCCCCTGCCCGGCTTGATCCTGATCGACGGCGGCGTCACCCAGCTCCGGGCCGCGCGAGAGGCGCTCGCCGGGCTCGGCCTCGGCCACGTTCATGCAGTTGGCCTCGCAAAGGAGATGGAGGCAATCGTGCTCGACGGCGGCCGTCCGCCGCTTCTGCTTCCCCGCGATTCAGACGCGCTGCGCGTGCTCACCCGCCTGCGGGACGAGGCGCACCGCTTCGCGATCGACTACCACCGACGCCTGCGCAATCGCCTCATTCGCGAGTCCGCGCTCGACGAGATACCGGGTATCGGCCCGGCCAAGAAGGCTGCCCTGCTTAAACGTTTCGGCTCGGTTTACCGTCTTGCCCGCGCCTCCATCGACGACATCCAGACCGTCCCCGGCATCGACCTCGTCTTGGCTGAAGCCATCCGCCGCGCTGTCACGCCTGCCGAATGACTCCTTCAGCCAACGCCCGCAGTTCTCGCGCAGACGCGCGGACCTGTCCGGGACGCGCAAAAAGCGCCGATACGACACAGATACCCGCCAGTCCGCAGCCCTTCAGCACCCACGCATTACCGGCATGAATGCCGCCGATGGCTACGACCGGGATGCGTACCGCCGCACAAATCGCCGCCAGTTCTCTCAACGGGACCTCGGCTGCATCCGGCTTGGTCGCGGTCGGGAAGACGGCCCCCACGCCCAGATAGTCGGCGCCGTCAGCCTCTGCCGCATGCGCCTGCGCCACGGTTTGAGCCGAAACGCCGAGGATCTTGCCGGGACCGAGCCGAGCGCGAATCATGCGTACGCTCCCATCCGCCTGCCCGACGTGCAGACCTGCCGCGTCTGATGCAATCGAGACAGCCAGCGAGTCGTTGACGATCAGCGGCACACCGAGCGCATCGGTCACCGTCTTGACGCATCGCGCGAGCGCGGCATACGCCGCATCGTCCAACCCCTTCTCACGGAGTTGCACAATCGTTGCACCGCCGCGCACCGCCTCTTCGACCTGGTCCTCCAAACCAGCTCGCTCCGCCGGCACAGCGGACAGCCACGCACGATCGGTCACGGCGTATAGCACCAGACGCTCACGCAAGCCGTTCAAGCTTCATCCCTCCTGCCAGCGCCGCATCATCCATCCGCGAGAGTGCATCCATCAGCCACACGCGAAAACTGCCGGTGCCGCCACCTTCGCGTTCCGCGCGCACCGCCGCTTGTTCGCCTGCCAACCCCATTACGCCTAGCGCGGCCGCGACCGCACGGAAGATCTGTTCCGGAGCAACCGCGCAGAACGCGCCGGCCACGGCGGTCAGCATGCAGCCGCTGCCGGTCATGCGCGCCAGCAGCGGATGACCGTTGCGAACGGCAAGCGTATGTCCCGGCCTGCCGTCCGCCACCACATCCGTGGCACCCGTCACGGCCACGATCGCACCGCTGCGCTGTGCCAAGGCGTTCGCCGCAGCGGCCGCGCCGGACACCCCTTCGCCCCGCACATCCTCCTCAGCCGCATCCACACCGCGCGTGGCTGCAGGCCCCCCAAGCAGCGCCTTCACCTCGGACAGGTTGCCGCGCACCACACTCACTCGCACATCGCTGAGCAACGCCCATGCGGCCTCCGTGCGCAGCCGTGACGCGCCGGCCCCGACCGGATCAAGCACCACGGGTCGTCCAAGCGCGGACGCGCGCTGACCGGCCGCCACCATCGACGCGAGCGTACGCCGATTGAGCGTGCCGATGTTAAGCACGACGGCCTGCGCCAAGCCAGCGATCTCCGCCACCTCTTCGATGTCATCCGCCATCACTGGCGCGGCGCCCACCGCCAGCAGCGCGTTGGCGCAGTCGTTGACCGTCACATAATTGGTGATGCAATGCACAAGCGGACGCCGCTCGCGCACAGCGCGCGACAGTGCCGCGATTCCAAACCGCTCGACCTGAGAAATCATTTTTCGCATCCTCCTCAATGCGGGTGCAGATGACGCAGAATATGCGGACGTTCCAGCCCATGGGCCAGCATGCGAGCCTCGTCATTCAGCAGCTCACGCACCGGGCCTTGCGCCACCACGCGTCCGCCATCCAGAACGATCACGCGCGAGCAGACCTCCACCACCAGTTCCAGATCGTGCGTGGCAATGACGCGCGCGTGCTCGAACGAACGGAGTTGCTCGATCAGCCTGCGCCTGCCGCGCGGATCGAGGTTGGAGGAAGGTTCATCCATGACCAACACGTCGGGCGCCATCGCCAACACCGTCGCAATCGCGACGGCACGTTTCTCGCCGGCCGACAACCGGTAGGGCGGACGCGCGCGCAGATGGACCATGCCGACTCGCGCCAATGCCTCATGCGTACGCCGCTCGACCTCGTCGGGCACCAGCCCCGCATGCCTCGGCCCGAACGCGACGTCTTCTTCAACCGTGGGCATGAAGAGCTGGTCGTCAGGATCCTGAAACACCATGCCCACCGTGCGCCGCGCGTGGTTCAGCGTCGGGCGCGACACCGCGACGCCGGCCACGCGCACCTCGCCTTGCGTCGCGAACAACGTGCCGTTCATGTGCAGCAGCAACGTCGATTTACCGGCACCGTTCGCACCGACCAGCGCAACCGCCTCGCCCGTCTCGACACAGAGCGAGACCGCACGCAGTGCCTGCGTGCCGTCCGGATAAACGTAACTGGCATCCATGACCTCAATGACCGGCGGCATCAGCCCACTCCTTTCATCAGAAGGACGCCCAGGGCTTCGGCAAGATTCCACACGCGCGCCACAGCAAAAAACAACGCCCAGCCACCGACGAAAAGCGGGTCGGCGAGACGCATCGGGGATGCGAACTGCGGGCGCATGTTCCCATCGAAGCCGCGCGCCTGCATCGCGTGATAAATCCGTTCCGCACGCGCCATCGCGCGTAGCAGCAAATGCCCGACCAAGGACACATACACGCGGAAACGCACCCCGCGCGCACCGGGCGAACGCAGCGCGATGCCATGTGTCATACGCCGTCCCTCATCGGCAAGCAGGAACAGGTAGCGGTAAAGAAAGAGGAGTTGAACGGCAAAGACGCGCGGGACACCCAACCGCACCAGCCCCTCGCACAGCCGCGGCATGCCCGTGCACGCCACCAGCAACAGCGCCGCACTGACCGTCAACAGGCAACGCATCACGATCGACAAGAACGAAAGCCAGCCGCTCGACACGTTCAGCGCTCCCACGGCCAGGGCCGGTCGCGTGTCGAAAACAGGATTCAAAAGCCCAACGGCCACGGCAAAGGGCATCGCCACCGCCAGCTTGCGCAGCAGGCTTGCGGCCGGAATGCGCCCTGCGGACATCACGGCTACCGGGTAGATAAAAAACGGTGTCAAGGCCGACAGCTCGTCGCGTGCGAACGACATCACCACACCTATGAACAGCAGCGTGGTCACGGCCTGCGCCCGCGCATCAATCCGATGGACCGGCGTGTCCTGACGCGCCAGTCCATCCATGCGGGCCACATCGAGCCATCTTTCCACAGCCATGCGAAATGCCATCCGCTCTGTCCGCAGCCTCACACCGCGCGCGGCCGCTTTCCGAAGACAAAACCGAGACACGATATCACAAGCAGCGTGACCGCACCACCCACAACTCCCGCCACCGAGGTGCCCAGCGGCAGCGCTGAAGAGTCGGCCGGCTTTGCCGTCGCAGGCTCCGCCGAAGCGCCGTCTGAACCGTCGGTCCTCGCATCCCGCGGAGCCTGCCTGAACGCATAGTCCGGCATCACGGCGGTTCGCTCCTGGGCAGCCGACAACCGCGCATGCCACGTGCCGGGCGCCGCGGGCGCCTCTTCGGCTCCGCTCACCCGAGCGATGGCCCACTCCAATCCGTCCGGATGCGAGGAGGCCCACCCGCTCAGCAGCCCGCCCGTGAGCACAGCCGCGATCAGAAGAGCGGCCACTACCGGCCGCAGGCTGCGCGCCGGTCCTGCATCCGCGGCCGGCAACACTTCAGGCCGCGCGCGCGCCACGAAGGCCACCACCGCCGCAGTCACGCAGCCCTCGACCACGCCGATAGCCAGATGGATCGGCAGCATCAAGGCCGCAAACGGTCCAAACGGCAGCTCCGCGATACCGGACGCCTGGGTCTGCACGACCACGCTGAGGGCGCCAAGCTGCAAGCCGAGCACAGAAGCCGCAAGGGCGGCCACGCTCCCGCGCATCGGCCCATAGCGGCCGCGCGCGATGACACGGTAGACCCAGGGATAGGCCACGCAGGCGGGGAAGAACCCCAGATTGACGATGTTGCATCCGAGCGCGAGCAGGCCGCCGTCCGCAAAAAACAGGGCCTGGACCGTAAGCACCGAAGCGATCACCAGCAGGGCCGCGTGGGGGCCGAGCAGCGCCGCCAGCAGCAGACCGCCGCCCAGATGCCCGCTGGACCCTGTGCCGGGGATGGTGAAATTGATCATCTGCGCCGTGAAGACGAAGGCGCCGAGCACCCCCATCAGCGGAACCAGATGATCTTTGGCCGATGCCTCGATACGCCGGACGCTGTGGCCGATCAGGCCGCATGCGGCCAGCCACATCGTCCCGCCCACAACGGGTGACACCAGCGCGTCAGCCATATGCATCGTCGTCCTCCCGGCCTTTCGTGTTAACAATTCGAAAAACGTAACACAAGCCCCCACGCACGTCAACGTCATCTGTTAGAGGCAGGCGTTGTGTAGCGCGCGTGTGTTGTGCGACGCTCAGCCCCCTGCGCGACTGGGACACATCCCAGGGCTGACGCATCTAATTTCTTGTCTTTACGGCCTTTCACCCACGATGTCGGCGCATTGATCACTGTGCCTGTGTCGGGAGTCTGTGAATCAACGCGCCAAGGGATGCAAGGGAGGATTAAGATTACGGAAATCTGCGTAATCTGTGGACAGAAACTTGAAGTTACCGGCAAGCTGTCCGGCACCCGTGAAAAAGATGCGCAAGACTGGGGGCGCGGACGGCCCCGTCCGCGGGAAAGGCGGTCAGTACGGCGCACCGGGCCCCCCGGCGAGACGCCAACCGCGCGTCTGCTTGGCCTAAGGTTTCACATCGCGGACGGGGCCGTCCGCGCCCCCGGCTCTTCGTTCAAAGCACGCGCTCAACGCTGACGTTGGGAGTAGACATCGAAATCGGGATCGCTATCGGGATCGCTATCGGGATCGAACATCTTGCGACCCCATCGCGAGAGGAGCCGCGCGGGACGGCTCAAAATGGACGATCCCGATCCCGATAGCGATTTGGATGGGAGCAAGCTCCGGCCAGTCGCGGGACCGTACACGGTCACGGGAAGGCGATGAGGCCGTCGTGTACGTGTACGTGAACGGGTACGGGGACGAGGGGCCACAAGAACCATGCCGCAGTGCCGACTGCATGGCACTCACTGGGTGCATGTCACACCCGCAGTTCTGACGTTATGAGTCAAATTTAAGATGCGTCGGCCCTGGGACACATCCGCCGTCAGATTGACAGGAGCGATGTGGCGTCGTATGCTCACAGTACTTGTAGTGAGGGAAAAACAATGAGAAAAACGTTGCCTTTCTTGTGTGTGGTCTTATCAACCGCCGGTGTTCAACCGGCACCGGCCGAACGCGCCGGCTGGCTAGACCCTGCGCCGCTAACGGAGCGCAGCACCGTGATCGCGCTGGAGAACGGCACGTTCGTGCGGGTGGATGTCTTGGGTGAACGGCTCTTCCGCATCCGCCAGGCAGCGACGACAAACTGGACGGAATCTGCACTCAACCGCTATGGCATTCTTGCCACCAACCTGCCGCCCGTTGCGTGTAACCGCGCCGAAACCGGCGGCCTTCTCACGGTCACAACCGGACAGGCTGCGTTATCGGTATCGCGCAAGGACGGCGCGCTTGCCCTGTCCGCCGCCGACGGGCGGCTGTTGACACGCCATGCGGCAGCCCCGGCACTCACGGATACGCGCGGCTACGCACTGCGTTTCGCGCTGGAGAAGGACGAACGCCTGTATGGACTGGGCGACGCCTGTCGCGACAATGTCATGCGGCGCGGACGTGCCTATGAGTGCTGGGTGCTCAACGTCACCTCGTATATCCCGATCCCAATGATCCTGAGCCGGCGCGGCTGGGGCCTGCTGATGAACACGACCTGGCGCAATACCTTTGATGTCGGGAAGAGCGATCCAGACGCGCTGATCTGCAGCGCGCGCCAAAGTCCGCTCGACTACTACCTCTTCTGCGGCGCGAATTATCGCGCGCTGCTCGACACCTACACGTCGCTGACCGGCCGGCCGGCCCTGCTGCCTGTTTGGGGGTATGGGTTCACGTATGTTTGCAATCAGAACATTGACGCCTTTCACTTGGTGAACGAAGCGCTTGAGTTTCGTCGCCAAGAGATGCCGTGCGACGTGATCGGCCTCGAGCCGGGATGGATGGAAAAATTCTACGACTACTCCACCAAAAAGAAGTGGCACCCGCAGCGCTTCTACTTCCCCTACTGGGCTCCCAAAGGCAACCACACCTTCATTGGCGCGCTGACACGCAAAGGCATCAAGCTCAGTCTCTGGCTCTGCTGCGATTACGATCTGGGCGTGTATGAGGAACAGTGCCTTGCGGGCGCGAAACAGCAAGCCACCGCGCGCCCTGCACTGCCTGACGGTGTGCCGGAAATCTTTCACGATGACCGCATCACCGGCAAACCCGGCACCGGCAAACCTGCGGCCCAGCCCGACGCGCCCGAAGGCGGTGAGCCGTGGTTCCAGCACCTCAAGCCGTTTGTCGACCAAGGCGTCGCCGCATTTAAGTTGGACGGCGCCGCGCAAGTGGTCGAGCACCCCAAACGCGCCTGGGGCAACGGCATGACCGACGAAGAGATGCACAACCTCTACCCTGTCATTTACGCCAAGCAGATGGCGCGCGGGTTTGAGGCGCACACACAACGGCGTGCGATGGTCTACTCCGCAGGCGGCTACGCCGGCGTGCAGCAGTACGTCGCAACCTGGGCGGGCGACACCGGCGGCGGGGCCAAACCGCTGGCCTCGATGTTGAACCTCGCCTTCTCCGGCCATTCGAACCACTCCTGCGACATGGACATCCACCATGCAGCCGGCATCCATTTCGGTTTCCTTCAAACCTGGGCGCAGCAGAACAACTGGGACTACTGGTATCAGCCCTGGCTGAATCACGACAGGCTCATTCCGGTCTTCCGCGCCTACGCACAGTTGCGCTACCGCCTGATGCCCTACCTGTACTCCTGCGCCGCCGACGCCGCTCAGACCGGTTACCCGGTGATGCGCGCGATGTCCATGGATTTCCCCGATGATCCGGCGTGGGACACATGCCTGGGGCAATACATGCTGGGCGATGCCCTGCTCGTTTCCGCCTTTGCCAAAGAGGTGCGCGTGCCGGCCGGCCGCTGGACCGATTTTTGGAGCGGCGACGTGGTCGAAGGGCCAGCAACGCTGCCGGTCAACGTAACCGGCACGCGGGGCGGCGCGTTGCTCGTCAAAGCCGGATCCATCATCCCGACCTGGCCGCCTGTAAGCTACGTGACCAAAGGCTGGCATGACGAGATCGGCCTGCTCGTCTACCCGGGCGCGCCGGGCACCTTCACGCTGTATGAGGACGACGGGGTTTCGCTGGACTGCCGAAACGGTCAGTTCGCACGCACGCGCGTGACCTGCGCCCCGCAGGGGACGCGCGTCACGCTCACCGTGGGCGGACGTGAAGGACGCTTTGCCGGCATGCCTGCCACGCGCACCTTCACAGCCACTCTGCATCTTGGCGCACAGCCCAAAACGGTGACGCTCGACGGCAACGCCGTAACCAACGCGGTCTGGGATGCGTCAGCCGGCACGCTCACCGCGCGGCTTCCCGCCTGCGGGGCCGCACCGCGCGTACTGGTTTGCGACTGACAAACGGTTTCCGAGCATGGAGGCGGCTGATCGCCCGTCACAGCGCGCGGAAACCGGGGCAATGCAGCTCGGGCATGAGCGCGACCGGCGCGAAATAGGCCGCGACCTTGTGGCGGCTGGCCAACGCGCGGAAGCGCTCCAGCGCGGCCCCGGACGGCTCAGCCAATCCCGCGCGCACCAGGTAGAAGGCCAGCTCGCCCGCGTCGGATTGAGCAAAGATCTGCGGCTCGCCCGCCTCGTCAGTATTGGCGGCGATCACCGTGGCGCCCTGAGCCGTCAGCAGGTCGCAGACAAACAGCACGGCCCGCGCATGGTCGCTCCGCGGCTCGACACGGTGATGGGCGGACGCACTCACGGCGCGGCGTCCGCCTTCAGTGTGTCGGCAGCCTTTTGATACTTCGCGATCGCATCGCGGATGCACTCCAGCGCAGCGCGCGAAGAGATCGTGGCAGCGGTGATGGCATCCACCTCGCCGCCGTCCTTCTTCACACGCCAATCCCCGTTCAGCGGGCGGCCCAGCAGCGGCTTGCGGAAGGCGTCCGACTCCATTTTCGTGCCGAGCCCGGGCGTTTCGCTGGCCACGAGCTTCTGATAGTTCACCAGGCGGCCGTCGGCACCCAGCCCGACCATCAGAACGATCTCGCCGCCGTAGCCGTTCTTGGAACGGCCCTCGACCGCGACGGCGGCGAGCTGCCCCTCTTTGCGGGCGACGAAAAAGGTTTCGCCGGCCACGGCTTTCTTCTCAGGCAGCGACGCGCCCTCGGGCATCACCTTGGCGGCCGCCGACGCCGTGCGCAACTCCAGCGCGGCGGCGATCGGCGCCTTGGTAGTGTTGTAGACTGCGGCGAGCAGCGCCGAGCTGACCGCGCAGATGAGCGTGAGCACGAGAATCAGTTTGAACGTGTCTTTCATGAACGGGCGCACTCCTTCTTGGTGCCGAAGACGCGGTTGCGCGTGGCGCGGTTGATGAGCGGCGTGAAAGCGTTCATGATCAGGATCGCGAAGCTCACGCCCTCGGGGTAGGCACCGGTTTTCACGGTGCGGATCAACATCGTGATGACGCCGCAGCCAACGCCGAACACCAGCATGCCGCGACGCGTGAGCGGCGAGGTCACCATGTCCGTGGCCATAAAGAACGCGCCCAGCAGCAGGCCGCCGGACAGCAGGTGCACATGCGGCGGGAGTGACGCGCCCGGCATGACCAGATGCAGGATCGCGGCATAGACAAAGACGGTGGCCAGATAGGCGACCGGGATGTGCCAGGTGATGACCCGGCGGATCAGCAGATAGGCGGCGCCAAGCAGCAGGGCCGCGGCCGAGGTTTCACCGATGCAGCCGTTGACGTTGCCCAGAAAGAAATCCTTGAGCAGCCCCAGATCGCTGAACAACGGCATCGGTGCGCCGGCCTTGAGCGCCTCTTTGGCGAAACCCAGCGGCGTGGCGGCGGTCATGGCGTCCACGGCGACTTCCGTCGCCTGCGTGGTGGCGCTGCCTGCGGCGTAGGCCACCTTCTGGATCCAAGGCGAGCGGCTCCAGGTGGTCATCGCGCCGGTGAACGAGATGAGCATGAAGGCGCGTCCCGCCAGCGCGGGATTGAAAGGGTTGTAGCCGAGGCCGCCGAAGACCTGCTTGGCCACGGCGATCGCAAAGACGGAACCGGCCACCGCCATCCAGGTCGGCAGGGCGGGCGGCAGGTTGAAGGCCAGCAGCAGGCCGGTGAT
>JAQUEX010000111.1 GCA_028684935.1 Kiritimatiellia bacterium
CGGCGTTTGATGTTTACCCAGGGCGTCGTGCGAGGTATAGTCACGGACACAATGTTGGCATTTCGCATTTCGAGTGTTCTTCCCGCAGGCCTGATGTTGGTTTACAGCGTCGCGCGCGCCGAAATCCTTTTCGAGCGCGAGAATATCCGTCTGGTAGCGCCGATTGAAATCGAAAACGTCGGTGAATGGATTCGGTCCGAGGATCGCGTGCGCGGGACACTCGAGGTCTTTCTGAGCGTCAACAGTCACGCTGACGGGTGGACCCTCGGGCACGGCGATGTTGTCCTGCATGATGGCGTCGCCCGCTACCCGCTCAAAACGCCGTTGTTCAAAGAAAAGGCCGCGAACCTTGGACGCTTGGAACGTCACCAGGCCCTCCAACTGGTTTTTCCGCTTCCGGATAACCTTGCTCCTTCTAGGCCGTTGAAGATGTTCATCCAAGGAGGCGTCTACGCTTGGAGCGGCGGAAAGGACAGCGACCGCTTCGGGTTGACGATCTGGCGCGGGCCGCGCGCGGTGGCCGTCGTGACGGTGGATGCGCAGGGACGCATGCTCACGGTCGATGCGTCGAAGAGCACGGGCAACATTGTCGGTTACGAGTTTGAGATTCACGGCGTCGGGAAGCACGTCACACGTGACGCGCGCTGGTCGATTCGGATGCCGCCTGTTGATAAGGCCGAAGGCAAGGTGACGGTCGTCACCACGAACGGCACGCGGCAGACAGCGGCGTTCGAGGTCGTGCGGACCTCACCTGCTGTCAAACTGCCGGAAGAGGTGTTGGTGGGTGTCTGCATCTATCCCGAGACGAGACTGACGGCGGAGGAGATCGATAAACTTGAGGCCGACGGCAAGACGGAGTGGGACGGGCCCTATCGGAGGGAGCGCCACTCGCCGGCATTCTACATCGACAAGGCCGTCGAAGAGGAACTCGGGAATCTGATCGTCATGTGGCCGGAAGTGGCGAAAACGGCCTGCTGGAGCGTGGAGCAGGAGACTGCCTGCATCGGTACGCTGGCCGACCAAGCCATCTATTCGATGACGATCTACCAGAGGGTCGATCGCGCCACGGCTGAGCGGTTTGGGAAAGCTGGGCGCGGCCGATTCTTTCTGGGAAATAACATGGGCGAATTTGCCTCGTACATGTACCAGTCGGCACGCTCTGCCCAAGTTTCCAACGTGCCCCAGGAAGGCCATCTTGAGGCATGTCGCGACTGGTTCGTTCACGGTTACATCGCCCAAGGTGCCCGGAACTATCGCCGGAGCTACGATCTGGTTTTTTCGACGAGCGGCTCGGCGCTGGCGGCGTATGAGTTGCAGGGCGGCATCGATGTGATGGTCTCGGAACTGTATGCGATCGGCGCCGCCAATCTGGCCTACGCGACGGCCGAGATGCGGGGCGCCGCGCGCAAATGGAAACCGGTCTATTGGGGCGGATGGCTCGCTCACGAATGGCAGACGGCGGGCGTTCCGTTCCACGCCGAGGAAAAATTTCCGCTTTTGCGTGCTGGGCTCTACCAGCAGTTCTTGATGGGCAGTTCGCTGATCGTGCTCGAATCCGGTTCGCAGACGACGCAGGCTGGTTTTTATACGAAAGAGAGCGGCAAAAAGAATTTCACGTACAGTCAAGATCCGCCGACGCGCTACCGGGCGGAGATGAGAGATTTTTACCGGTACGTGAAAACGCACCCGCGTGCAGCCGGCATGCCTGAAACACGCGTGGCCGTGGCGTTGGGACATTGCGATTCGTTCGTGGGGATATTCATTGACTGGTTACCGCAATGGGCGCAGTTCGAGGCCGCGAAAACGAATCGTAATTGGCTCTACGGCACCCCCGAGCTTTCGTGGCAAGTCGCGCAAAGCGTACTCTTCCCGACGCCCGCCAAGGCGGTGGGGGCGTATAAAAACGCATGGCTGGCCGGCAGTCCTCTGGGGCAAGTCGATATCGTGCAGATCGACCGCACAACGGTTCCGGAGGACCTGCACGCGTACCGTGCCATCGCTTACGCCGGCTGGAACAGCATGAACGACAAGATCGCGGATACGCTGCGGAAGTATCTCGAACGGGGAGGGCGGCTGCTGGTCTGCCTGCCTCATCTCTCGACGCGTCTGGACCGCGAGTACCGCGCGTATGGCGCGGCAGACCTGCTCGGGAACGGCGACCTGTCCACGTTGCTGCCGGTGCGGGTGACAGGGCGTAAGACCGTGGAAGGGAAGGTGGGCGTTGCGGACAAGGCATTCGAAATCCCTGCGGACGAAGTGACGGCCCCGTTGACGGGGGCGAACCTTGCTCAGATCGCGGCGGGCCCGGGCGTCGTCACGGTCTGTTCGGACGCGTCCGGCGCCCCGGTTGTCATCCGGTGTCCTGTGGGTGCGGGCGAGGTCGTGATGGTTCTGGCATGGGAGTATCCCGGACATCCGGCAATCGCCCAACTGTACGCGCACCTGCTGAACGCGTTTGCCGCACGTGAACGCGGGGAGGTCTTCATAACGGAAAAGGGTGAAAACACGCCGCGTTACAACGGTGCTGAAATCGCTTCGATTTCATATGCCGTCTACGTGGACCGAATCTATCTCCTGAACATGGACACGCGCGCGCCGCACACGTTCGATCTCCATCAGGGCGATCGGGTGCGGACCGTCACGTTGAAACCGGTTGAATTCCTGGAAGCGGAACGTTAACCGACTCAAAAAGACATCCTGTTGCAATATGTGCTTGGTACAGCCGTTTGTACGCGTATTGACAAATCAAACAGGAGCACCTTTATGGCTAACGGATCGGGCTGGGCAAACGTGGCGGTGATGTGTTTAGCGGTCTGGGTTGAGGCGCGTGCTGCACCTGCCGTGACAACCGAATTGAGCGGCAGGGTTTCTTACGAATGCGATGAGTCCTGCCTGCTTCCGGGCGCGCTGGTACCGGCCGGGAAATATGCCGTCGTGTCGCCGGTTGGCAAGCAGACTGTGCAGATGATCAAGCAAGCCCCCCGCTTGGACACGCTGGACGGAAAAACGATCGCGGTCGTCGGAGGAAGCTTCATGGCCAGCATCACGCATCCCGAGATCAAGCGGTTGATCCTGACTCATCACCCCACGGCCAAAGTGATTTTATTGAATGAAATCGGTTCTGCCGGCCCTTATCCAGGCCCGGGGGTGAGGCGCGATGCGAAAGACGAATTTCAAGCCAAACTTAAAGAAATGGGCGTGCAGGCGGTGATATCCGGGAACGGAGGCTGCGGCCTCTGCACACCGAAGGAGACGGGGTCGAGCATAGCGGCCGAACATATCGGCATTCCTGCGGTCACCATTGCCGCGCCGACGTTCGCGAACCAAGTCTATTCAACCGCACTCAACAACGGGGTGCCCGCACCGCGCGCGGCCACATATCCCGGCGCGTTTTCCGCGCATAGTCCTGACGAACTGATCCAGAATACGCGTGACGTCGTCTGGCCCCAGATCGTTGCGGCCCTGACGAGCCCGATCACTGAGACGGAGCTAGCGGAACGGCGGAAGGCGGGCATGGGAGACCCGAAGGATCGGGTGTTTGCGGGCACGATTGACGGGGTGAATCGTTTCTTTACCGAACAGCGCTGGTCGGATGGTCTGCCGATCATCCCGCCCACGGTGGAACGGGTCGAAGCGTTTCTGAAATATACGGACGAGCCGTGGGACGCCGTGGTCGGCGTGCTGCCTATCGCCTATCGGGAAGTGCTTGTCTGGCATGTGGCGGTCAATGGCGTGATGGCCGGTTGCCCGCCGGAATTTATGCCGGTGCTGATTGCCTATACCAAGGCTCTCGCCGATGGAAACTATCGCCGGACACTTGCCAGTACCCACTCATGGACGCCGTATTGCTGGCTGAATGGCCCGGTTGCCCGGCAATTGGGCATGGATGCGCAGCAAGGACAGATCAATGAGCCGCGCAACGCCGCGCTGGGGCGCTTCATTAACCTGGCCATGATGAATCTGGGAGGCTATTACATTAAACAGGACCGCATGGGGACTTTCGGATATCTCATGCCTTGGAGCATGGCGGAGGACGAAGCGGCCTGTCTGAAGATGGGTTGGGAGCCCTACCACGTGCAGAAAGGGTTTGATTGGAACCAAAGCACGCTGACGGCGGCATCCGCCTTGATGTGGGGCAACAATCTGACACCCGCCTCGCACGACGGGGAGAAAATCATGGAAATGATCGCATGGGACGCGGTCGAGAAAGGCCAGTTTGCGACGGGGAGCGGGCCACGACTTCCGAACCGAACGTTCCTGATGACCGAGTTTGTCGCGCGTGACCTCGCCCGGACCTATCCGACGAAGGGCATGCTGGAAGCGGCCCTGATCGCAACCGCGCGGCGGCCGGCCTACGAGCGGGCGTACGCCAACTATTGGGCCAATCCAGGAAGCGCCTTTCCCTCACGCTATACGATGGACATGCATGTGAGAAAGATCATCCGTAATGAAGGCGGAGAACTCACGCCACCCCCGCCGTGGATGGAAAAGGCGGCGGGTCCTGAAAAGATCTATACGGTCCCTGTGATGAAAGCGGGCCTGACGTCCATTCTTGTCACGGGTGACGCAGACCGGAACAAAGTACAGACCCTGCCCGGCGGCAACTCCGTCACGCTTGAAATCAAACTGCCTGCCGACTGGGACGCGCGGATGGCCGAGCTGGGTTATCCGCCCTTGAATCATTTTTTCCTGAAGCGGTAACCCGCGTGGCGGGAATATCTGGTGCGCACCGTTCCGGCAGGTGGTATGCTTTCAGCCGTCAGGTTTCAAGGGTGTGAAAGGCGGCGGTATGACACTAAAACGATGGATGCTGGTTGTCGGCTGGATGGGAGCGGGCGTGGTGAGCTTCGGGGACGCGCCAGCCGGAGAGATTCACGGGGCGCCTGCGCGGCAGGCGCGCGCGGAGATCCTCTGGACGCGGGCGATCTGCAAGCAGCCTGGGCGGTATCTGGGCTGGCCGACCGCCTGCCTGCGAAAAAACGGCGAGCTGCTGACGGTTTTTTCCGGTGACCGCGATGCGCATGTCTGCCCGTTCGGCAAGGTGCAGATGATCAGCAGCACGGACTTCGGCGAGAGCTGGTCCACCGCGCGTAACATCTGCAATACGCAGCTTGATGACCGTGACGCGGGTATCGTGGAACTGCCCAACGGCGATCTGGTGGTGGCGTGGTTCACCTCGGTGGCCTACATGGGGAGCATTCGCGACCGGAGCAAGCTGAAGCCCGGCACGCCGCAGTTCTACTGGTGGCTTCACGATGAGAAGATCCCGCAAGCGGTCAAACAGGAGTGGCTCGGTTATTTCACCACGCGGTCAAGCGATGGCGGCAAGACGTGGGAAGCGCCGGTGAAAACCCACGGCTCCGCCAATCACGGTCCGGTCGTGTTGAATGACGGCCGGCTGCTGATGGTGGGGCGGCGTTGGCTGGGCGACGGTACCTCCGCCGTGTGGAAAAGCGGCAAGCATGAGCTGACCGTCGAAGAGTCGCGCGACAACGGCCGCTCCTGGCAGTTGATCGCGATGATTCAACCTACGCCGCCCGACGAGATCGGCCAGTTTCACGAACCGCATCTGGTGGAGACCGATGACGGCCGTCTGGTGGCGCAGTTCCGGTTCCACGCCAAGCCCGCTCCGGGCAAGAAGGGGCGCGACGAGGCGCAATGCAAGCTGCGGCAGGCCGAGAGCCGCGACGGGGGCAAAACGTGGACGCGCATGGTGCCGACCGAGATGCAGGGCTATCCGCCGCACCTGATCAAGTTGCGCGGTGGCCGGCTGCTGACGGTCTACGGTCGCAGGCTGGGGCCCGGCTTCGGCGAGTACGCGTGTCTCAGCGACGATCACGGCCGGACGTGGGATGTCGCCAACGAAATCAAACTGGCCGGTCACTTCGACGGCGACCTCGGGTACCCCGCGTCTGTCCAGCTTCCGGATGAAACGGTCCTGACAGTCTATTATCAGGCCGAGAAAAAAGGCGAGCAGACCTGTCTGATGGCGACCAAGTGGCGCGTCAAACCGTGAGGTGCCGGCATGAACAAGCTCCTTCGTTCTCACGTGTCCTCTGGCCGTATCCTGACTGCGGCAAGTGCCGGTGTCGCGCTGTGTCTGGCGGGGTGCATCAGCAGCCCGCAGACGGACCGCGCACTGCGTGTGCGTTGCGGACGGATGACAGCCCTGACAGACGGTCCTGGCCACGACACCGAGGCGGTCTGGTCGCCCGACGGCCGCCGCATCGCGTTTCAAACCGACCGTCAGGGTGACTGGGATGTCGCCGTGCTGGATGTGGCGGACGGACGGGTCACGCCGGTCGCGGCCGGAGCGGGCCATGCCTGCTATCCGGCGTGGACGCCGGACGGACGCTTGGTCTATGCGTTCGGACACCATCCGATGACCGCCGTGCAGGCGGCGCGTTCGGGTGCCGATTGCGGCTATGGGCTGCGAGTCTGGCGTCCTGACGGAGGGACATCCGAACGGACGCAGGGATATTGGCGCGATTATACGCCCAGCGTCACGGCAGATGGCGCATTTGTGTATTATGCGTCCACGCGCGGCAACTCCGGCAACAGCGCGGGCGTGTGGCGGGTGCCGCTCGACGGTGAGGCGCGCGCCGCGTGTGTGCTGCCGTTGGACGGCGGCACGGTCGGCGCGGTGCAGCCGTCGCTTTCGCCCGACGGACGGTTTTTGCTGTGGGCGCAGCTTGACGGGTTCAGGGAGAACTGGCGGTTGACGGCGGCGGCCGCGACGAATCTTCAGGAGTCGCTGGCCTTGACGCCGGTCGAAATGAGCGCCTACGCGCCGCGCTGGTCGCCCGACGGACGGCTGATCGCATTCACCGGTTTCCGCGCCGGCGATCCGGGGTGGGGTGTTTATCTGCTGGAACCGCGCTCGGGAGAGCTGTGCCGCCTGGCCACGGGGAGGGGGCATGCCCGCAGCCCGGCGTGGTCGCCAGACGGGCGCGAGCTGGTGTTTGAGAATAACAGGAGCGGCTTTTACAAGCTCTACCGTATGGCAATCCGCTGTGACCCTCCGCGCGCACAGCCTGCGGAAGCGCCGCTGCGGCTTGACCGCGTCGAAGCGCGTTGGGATGCTGGCGCACTGGTGGATGCGGAAGGCACGCGGGTACCAGGCGCACAGCAGGCGGGCGGCGCGTTGCGGTTCGAACGTCCCGCCGGCCTTGATTTCGGCGAGGGCGCGTTCTTTGTCGATCTCACGTTGGTCGTGGACCGGCACGAGCCCGACACGCGCATCGCGGCGGTCGGACAGTACGCGGAGCATGCGCTCGGGTGGCAGGTTTTCGTGCGCGAGAACCGTCGGCTCTTTTTCAACGCGCGCGGTCCGGACGGACGATTCATCGGCATCGAGTCGGACGAGCCGGTGCAGGCCGGTCGGCCGGTTCGCGTGTTGGGCATCCGCGACGCGGACGGCTCGATGCGGCTCTATGTGGACGGGCGCAAGCAGGCGGGACGCGCTTCCGGCGCCACGCTGTGCTACGGTCCGGCTCTGTCGGTCTGTTTCGGCCAGCAGTGGAATGGCGGGATGCGTCTCAACGGCAAGGTGTTGGCCTTCGCGTGCGGCCGCGGGTATCCGCCCGGCGTGCCGCGGATCATGACGCCAGCACGGTTGTTTGACGGGGAGGGGGCGCCATGAAACACTGCGGCTGGATGGTAGTGATTGTGTTATGCGGAGCGTCGGCACGCGGTGTTGAGCGTTTCGAAGCGGCTGCACTGGTAGACAGCTTTGACTTCGCGCAGGTCAAGGAGCGCGACGGACGGGTGCTCTACGACACCGAGACCGAGGCGGGCAACATCGCCGTATTGGATCATGTGCTGCTGACAGGTGCGCGCACCATTCTCTGGCGCAACTGCGGCGGGGCGACGGTGCGTTACCGCAGCGACGAGGAGCGGTGGCCGTGGGTAGAGGCTCCGCTGGACAAGCGGCGTCTGCCGGACAACCGCCCGGTATACGGCTGGCTGCGTTACTATGAGACCGAACCGGATATCCTGCGCCACATGCTGGGCGTCTGTCGCGAACGGGGGTTGCGCGCCGGTGTGCATGGACCGTTTGAGGAGACGCATTGGGCGAGCTGGACCTTCGGCGCGTGGAATTTTGAACATCCCCAGTTCTGGGGGGTGACGCCGCGCGGACAGGTCTGGGCGGGCCGCTGCAGTTTGGCGTATCCCGATGTCGTGGCGCACAAGCTGCGGCTGGCGGATGAGCTGTTGGCGCGCGGCATGGATCATCTTTTCGTGGACCTGTGGCGCACCGGAGGGTGGAGTCCGGAGTATGAGTATGTCGCGCCTGAAGTGGCGCGCTGGCGTCGCCGACATGGCACCGAGCCGCCGCAGGATCCGCGTGATCCGCGCTGGTGCCGGCATGTCGCCGAGACGACGCACGCCTATTTTGTCGCGCTTCGGGCGCGTCTCGCGGCATCGGGACGCCCGGTCCGATTGATGATCGGGGTCACGGAGGTGGACGGCATTGAGTCTGATGAGGATGTCACGCTGCTGACGCGGGGCGTGGACTGGCGGCGGCTGGTGCGCGAAGGCGTGGTCGATGCCGTTGTCGTGATGAGCGCGAAATGGGATGAGCGGGCACCGTTTGAAAGCACGCGCGCGATTTATCGGCATGTGGCTACGTTCTGCGCGGGGCGCTGCGAGGTGCTCTTCCCCGTGACCCAATACGATTTCACCAAAAAGGGGATTCCCTCGTACTGCCGCGCCACGCGGCTCGCGCCGGAGACCGTGGCGGGCGAGCTGGTCAAGCTGGCGTGGGAAGAGGGCGGCGACGGCATCTGCATGGAGTGCGTCGATCACAACAATTACGCGCCGGCCACGCGCGACACGCTGCGCCGGCTGCTTGACGGCCCTTGCCGGTGGAAGCGCACACGCGCGCTCACGCCTTGAAGCAGGCGACCAGATGGCTTGGGTCGGGGGGCGAGGGCTTCAAGACCGGTGCCGCCGCGCGGCAGGTGTCGTCCGCCAGCGGGCAACGCGGCGCGAAAGGACAGCCGGTCTGGGTGCGGCGAAGGACGGGTTCTGAAGGGCCGCCTGTTTCTTCTGGCAAAGGAACGCCGATTTTCGGCACGGCGCGCAGCAGGAGCTGCGTGTAAGGGTGGGCCGGTTCGCTGAGGACCGCTTGTGCCGGACCGGTCTCAACGATGCCGCCCAAGTACATCACGGCGATGCGGTCGGCGATGTGCTGGACGACGCCGATGTCATGCGTGATGAAGAGATAGGCCAGCCCGCGTTTTTCCTGCAACTCTTCCAACAGGTTCAGCACCTGGGCGCGCACGGAAAGATCAAGGGCGCTGACCGCCTCATCGCAGATCAGGAGTTGCGGCTCGAGTGCCAAGGCGCGCGCGATGCAGAGGCGCTGACGCTGGCCACCGGAGAAGGCGTGCGGATAACGGTCGAGAATGTCGTCGGGCAGACCGACATCGGCGAGCAGCCGGACCGCAGCCGCGCTGCGGTTCTCGCGCGTGACCAGTCCGTGAGCCAGCATCGCTTCGGTCAGGATGTCCAGCACGGTGTGGCGCGGGTTCAACGATGCGTGGGGATCTTGAAACACCACCTGCACCGTGCGGCGGTAGGCATGGAGCGCTGCACCGCGCACGCGCAGAGCGTCGACCCCGTTCACATGGATCGTGCCTTCGCGCGGGCATTCCAGACGGAGCACGGTGCGAGCCAGCGTCGACTTGCCGCATCCCGATTCGCCGACGATGCCCAAGGTCTCGCCGCGCGCCAAGGTCAGGTCGACACCGTCCACCGCGCGGACGTATCCGACCGTACGGGCGAACACGCCTTTTTTTATGGGATACCACGTTTTCAGGCCCCGGATATCGAGCAGCGGCGGGACGGACGAGGAAGACAACTTCATGGGGGTCATTATAAAGGGGCGCAAACGGCGCTGTCCAGCCCTTGCAGGGCCGACGCATCTTAAATTTGACTCATACCGTCAGAACTGCGGGTGTGACATGCACCCAGTGAGTGCCATGCAGTCGGCACTGCGGCATGGTTTTTGTGGCCCCGCGTCCCCGTACCCGTTCACGTACACGTACACGACGGCCTCATCGCCTTCCCGTGACCGTGTAAGGTCCCGCGACTGGCCGGAGCTTGCTCTCATCCAAATCGCTATCGGGATCGGGATCGTCCATTTTGAGCCGTCCCGCGCGGCTCCTCTCGCGATGGGGTCGCAAGATATTCGATCCCGATAGCGATC
>JAQUEX010000112.1 GCA_028684935.1 Kiritimatiellia bacterium
CAAGGCCAGTGCAAACGCATTGCTGGTTGTGATTTGATGCTCTTTGAGAATCGGGAACAGTCTCGGCCGCATCGTTGGTGGATGCGCTTCGTTGTGATTTGATGCTCTTTGAGAATCGGGAACAGTAAGCTCATGGGCATCGTCGGCGGCACCGCGTTGTGATTTGATGCTCTTTGAGAATCGGGAACAGTCGAGCTTGACGTGTTCGACGGTTCGCCTCGTTGTGATTTGATGCTCTTTGAGAATCGGGAACAGTAAGCGGAAGCAGAGTAACAGGCAGGAAACAGTTGTGATTTGATGCTCTTTGAGAATCGGGAACAGGCCTCACCGGGTGGGGCCGTGCGCTCAGCCTGTTGTGATTTGATGTTCTTTGAGAATCGGGACCAGTATAGAGGCAGGGATGTTTTAGCGGGGGTGGTTGTGATTTGATGCTCTTTGAGAATCGGGAACAGTACCTGCCGCGAGCATCAACACCTTAAACCAGTTGTGATTTGATGCTCTTTGAGAATCGGGAACAGTAAGCGGTCAATCTGGAAAAGAGCGCGGGAGTTGTGATTTGATGCTCTTTGAGAATCGGGAACAGTTGAGCCCGTACATCTCGCACCACGCGGGCGTTGTGATTTGATGCTCTTTGAGAATCGGGAACAGTTCTGACGGCCTGCGTGGTCGCCCACTCGCGGTTGTGATTTGATGCTCTTTGAGAATCGGGAACAGTATCTGGCACGGTTGATGTAGTAACGCGCCAGTTGTGATTTGATGCTCTTTGAGAATCGGGAACAGTGGCTGGACGTCAACGGTCCAGGACGCGGTGGTTGTGATTTGATGCTCTTTGAGAATCGGGAACAGTCGCGTTCATCACGCTGCGCACGGCGGACTTGTTGTGATTTGATGCTCTTTGAGAATCGGGAACAGTACCGAAGACATTGCGACCAACGGCGCATTGTTGTGATTTGATGCTCTTTGAGAATCGGGAACAGTTTGGGGCGGCTTCATCTGGTTGTTTTCCAGTTGTGATTTGATGCTCTTTGAGAATCGGGAACAGTCTGCCGGCGGCATGCCGCGCTGCGGGCGCGTTGTGATTTGATGCTCTTTGAGAATCGGGAACAGTCTATACTCACGCCGCGAAGCTGCTTGGCATGTTGTGATTTGATGCTCTTTGAGAATCGGGAACAGTTTTGCCAGTTGCCCTTCGCTTACATCCGTAGTTGTGATTTGATGCTCTTTGAGAATCGGGAACAGTATTGAAATTGTAATTTCTTTACTGTGAACCGGTTATAAAGAAAAAAACGCCTCTAAAATGAAGATCACGCTCAGAAATGACGCTGGCATCCCGTTTTTTTGCTAAAAAAGTTCGAGCTGCAACGGTTTCTTTGGAGGCGGTTTGGCACGTTTCCCGATGACGTTGATGATGTCGCCAAACTGCTTGTCCGTAATCTTAACGATCGACACCAACCCTTCGTCAGGCACCATCATACGCACCCGGTCAACATGAACGAGCGCGGACTCGCCGCTGGCGCAGTGGCGAATGTAAATCGAGTATTGCAGCATGCCGAAGCCGTCATGAATGAGATCTTTCCGGAACCGTGCCGCGATCTTGCGTTCTGTCGCGGTGTTGGTCGGCAGGTCAAACATGACGAACAGCCACATGATGTCATAACCGTTTATGGTATGGTGCGTGACGGGCATGAGGGGAATACCGGATAGGCGATCACGGCCTCTTCTTTCATAAAACAGCGGACGAGCGAAGCTGTAGTCAGGGAAAGCGCATTCATAAGCGGCCGCCGCAGATCACCGATCATGGTGTCTGCCGTCAGCATGCCCAACAGCGCGGCTTTCATGTCGCGGGTCAGTTCCACGTCCTCGGGCGGAAACTGTTCCGGCGCATTGAGAATCCCGTCGTCAATGAAAGGCCGGTAAGGCTCCATCACATCGTCGGCCAATGAAAAAGCGTTGTATTGATTGTGATGATGGAGTCCGATCAGACAAGAAAGGCCGGAACCGATCAAGGCGCGGGCGGTGGCGGCGCGCAGGAGGGCATACCCGTAATTGAGAGCCGCATTGGGCATCACCCCCCCTCGCGTGCGTTTGAAGGCCGTGTCCGGCGTATGACAACGCCAATATTCGCGGGCCGCAATCGCTTCGCAGTTCCCCGGATCACCGTTCTTCACCTTCTGGGCCTGACTTCGCAGCCAGCGTGAGCCCTCTTTCCCTCCTGCCTCTAAACAAGCGGCCTGATTCCGTATTTTCGCCTGAATGGTCTGCTTCCAGAGACGTCCTTTCAATGCTTCACTAGCCGTCACCTGTGCGGCGAAATGTTTTTGCGTCAGCGTGTGCCCGGCAAACGGCAGAAGCTGCGAGGCAGGCGTATGTGTTTTGTCACAGAAAATAACGGCCGTGTTGTTTTCCGCAAGCGCTTGCAGGGCATACGCGGTCACCGTCATCTGCGGCGTCTCAATGACGATGAAACCGAGGTCTTCGATGGGAAACGTTCGCGGTTCAGCCCCGGTCTCGTGCGCGGGTGTGTAGACGAGCTGTGAGAGGTTGACCCCGAGATGGCCGCGAAGAGAAAAGAACAGAGTGCGTGCGATCATGGTTTATCCTTCGGGCGGACCGACAATCATCCCTTCAGTAACGGGCCCTCGCTCATGTATCCTGAACCGTCACAAAAGAGTTTATACATCCTGCTCTGTACCCATCGGTGTGTAGTCGATTTCCCCGTCCAGTCCCATTTTGAAATGGATGCCTTCAAAAAGGAAAGCGTTCCACGCAGCCCGCATTTGGAGGCGCAGGAGCGGATAAGGATCGTCCATGCGGACACTGGACTCTCCCGCTTTGTTTCTTCCCGCTTCGCTCAAATCTTTGCCCAGATCAACACTGCCTCTTGCTTCTGTATGCAAGCGGAGTGTGATACGTTTTTCGGTCTCCATATTACCGAACGCGACAACCTTGTAAAGAAGCGGCATGCCTGCATTTTCCGTCCTGCGGGCAAGAGCCATTGCTCCGGGCAATATGTAGCCGATACAAGCACCGCCGCATATCGATGGCCGGATGACACCCTGTACACATTTGAGAAGATTCTCAGCAATGAACTCGAATTCCCTGGGTGATGACGTTGCATTTGAACATTCGTACACCGCTAGACGGAAATTACTGTTTGCTCCAGACTCAGCCCAGTATGCGTTTTTGTAATCGTGCCTGGACGGCGTGACCGTGCGCAATCGCACGATTTGAGGGTTTTTGACGAAGCCTGCCTCGACACGAACTTTCTTGATGGCTGCGCCCCGTTCGCCGGGAAGCTTGAAAGTACCTTCTTCGACAGCCGCATCCATAGCCTTTTTGAAATCACCGCCGCGGCGCGCAATCTCATTCTGAATGGCGGAACGCACAGCGGGATCAATGATTTTTTCCAGTGCTGACGCCTGCGGAAAATTGCCAGCGTTCAGCTCTTTGCGAATGACGCACACGGTTTCCGTCGCGCCGGGTTTCTTGATTTTACCGTAGAATGTTTCTTTATGCAATTGCCCGCGCACGGTGGAACCGGCCGTCGGCGCACGCGTAATCATACCGATACTTGTTTCTTTCGGTGATGCCAGCCGGATGGATGATCGCTTCGTTTGTTTGAGTTCATTATGCCTTGTCACGTGTTTGACGAGGACGCCTTGCGTTGTCTTGAAGACCGTCGGCGCGAATTCGGCAAATGGCGGTGTAACGATAATCTTTGGATTCTTTCTTTCGTCATCAGCCTTGAGTTCGGCGCAAATCTTTTGGAAACGATCACGCGAAAGCGCGGCGATGACCATCGCGTCTTTGGCATGATGCGTGTGGTCAGAGCGGTCTTTGACGGCGTCCTCGTCCTGCACTTTCCAAAGCTTACGGGCAAAGGCGACAGCCTGTCCGTTCACGGGATACACATCCGCATAGACAGATTTCAGCAGCGCGACGGCGTGCCGGGTCATGATGCCGGTATCGACCAATTGGCGGCTAATGAAGCTGGGCGTGATGTCTTCGGGTTTTTTCGTGAACCGGTGATACTTATCTTCCCAGTACTTCAGAGTCAGTTTCGTGACAAGAAATTTTTGCCGCGCTTTGGCACGGGCCTCAGGGTTGTCCTTGGAAAATGACTTGGCTATTTTCGATTGTTTTCCCCTAAGCTTCTGAAGTTCCGTGATGGTGTCCAACCATGGGCCAAGGCGCGTCAGGATCTCTTCATGATTGGAAAGCTCAGAGGGCATCATGCCTTTCTTTATGTTGCGGTTGAACACTGCGTCGCAAAGGGTTTTGTTGGCCTGAGAATCGTCTCCAGAACGCGAGCGGGGAATGGTGTGCTCAATGTCAAACCCGCCTTCAACCAGCGCCTTCATACTGATCTCTCTGCCCGTGTACGGGCACACCCAATTTTGTTCCTCGGCAAGAACATATTTCAGAACAAGATCATCGGCCGGATTGACAAAACCGTATTCCTGCAGTTTCGCGCGCGCGTCGGCTCTTTTCTTTTCGTTTTGCTTTTGCCAATCCTGAATGGCCATGCGGTCATTTCGGCTGTTTACGTCGCGGGCGAGTTCGATGTGAATGCGCGTGTCCGCATCAATGGCGCCTTTTTTCCGAAGTTCATTGACCAATCTACGCAGCATGGTCATAGATCGCTGGACGAGGGGATTTCTGATCATGCCGAGATTGACTTTGGGAAGGAACCCTTTTTCAACTTCGTGCCTCTCGTCATTTGTAAGGGTGGCGTACGAGGTGTCTGCCTTGGGATCACGAAAATACAGCATACCGGTCGTATTGCCGTTGATCCCAAACTCCTGTTCCAACCATGAACCGAGCCGTTTCTCCAGAGAAAGTACGCCGACGCGATTTTCAGTACGGATGTCATGATACGCGGTTCGCTTGTTTTCTCTGTACAATTCATTGTGTTCATGAACTTTGGCGATGATTTCATTCTCTTTCAAGTCAAATTCAGGAATAATGTCAGGCAATTTGGCGAGAAAGATGGCTTCGGAAAGTTCGACGCCTTTGCGCAAGAATCGGTTGATCTTGCGTATGGCGTGCAGGGAATATCCCCCCCTGCCCTCGGGAATGCGGATCTTCACGAACCTATCTGCCGCTTCTTGAGAAAGACCAAGATTTTTTTGTGCCCACGCATTGAGCTTCACGTTATCATCAAAAAAGGTTAACGCATCAAAAGCTTTCTGGGAGTCAGTGCCGTCGGGCAGGATCTCTACGAGCGATGCTGTTATTCTGGACGACGCGAGGGAAACACTGTCCTCATAGTTAAATTGTGCGCCTTTAAGTTCCTTAAACTGTTTCTCTAGTTTCTGGCGAATCACCTTGAAATCAAAGAGTGTCTTGCGGATGAAACAGTTGGCAGCCAGGGCACGTTGTTCGCCGGTGAGCGGAATCCGCTTCTCCCCGTCGATCACCCGGATGTTATTGACGAACGACAGTGCCCGAAATGCTTCAAACTCGGGATGCCCGATCTGAGCACGGTTGCGTGTGGGTTCGAGCGGGCACTTACCGACGAGAAATGATTGTTCACGCAGCGGACGCTGCCAGAACAGCGTGCGGGCTAATCTTTCGGCAAGCGTTTTGTCGAGATTCTGAACCTTGGCAATGCGCTCCCACTCCTTCTGATAATGTTCGTTGCGCCCGGTGTGTTGCTTGCGGACTTTGCGACCCGCCTTGATCTCGTGGTAAAAGAATTGGCCTAGCGTAAGACCCGTCTTTTCGAGTTCAGCGGATATGCGGGCTATGTCTCCTTTCACAACTCCCAATTCTTTGGCGCGCGCACTCGTCCCCTCGTCACCCTCCTCGGGCTGGTCTTTACGGCCGCTTTTGAAACCTCTCCGTTGAGCGAGGTGGTAGATGGCGCGTCCAAGTGTCAACGGATCGACCTTTTCAGCAGCGGACCTCGCGCGGTCACAATAGGGATTGCGCGTATCGGTGCTCTTCAGCCAATCAATAAAAGTAACGTTATCTTTAGGGAAATGGCCTGTCTGCGTCCATGCCTTCAACTCTTCTACCGAGAGAGGGCACATGTTATTATCAATGAGGATTCTGAGAATCAGGCGTCGGCGCAGGTGGCGGCGGAAGCGAAGGCGGCGGGCCATCCGCTTCGCCCGGCGGACAGCGGCCGGTGTTTCCAATGAGTCGCTTTGCTCGCGATTGACCCCCTCCTCAAACACCAGTACGCCAGCCTTCAGAACGGTTTGTTCGTCTAAAATCGCCCATCCCAGTGAATTCGTGCCGAGGTCGATCCCTAACGTTTTCATCAGACAATCCTTTCCACTTGCTTCTGACCGGGCATATAGCATAACATGATCCTGCATCTTATCACAACAAGGCTATATGCCGAAGGTGAAATGCCTTGGACGCGGTTCGCCGCGTCCTTTTTTATCGCCGCACCAGATTGACAATCCGCACCCTCTGGCGTATGCTGTGTCAACAAACGGCCGGGGTGTTCTTCCGCGAGGGAGAGCTGAGATCACACCCGTAGAACCTGATCCGGATCATGCCGGCGAAGGGAGACTCAAGCAGGGAATGCACCCGACCGGCGTGCATTCCCTTTTTGTTTTTCCGGCGCCGCCGGGAGGAGCGCGACCATGAGAGTGTTGCTGAATGGCGAACCTTACGAGACCGCAGCGCGGTTCGTGTCGGAACTGATTGCCGAACAGGCGCCCGCCGCGCGCGTCGCCGCGGTGGTGAATGACCGCGTCGTGCCGGCCGCCGAACAGGCCGCCGCGGCGCTTGCCGAGGGCGACCGCGTGGAGCTGCTGACCTTCGCGGGCGGCGGCTGACCCGCGCGGCCGAACCCTGCCGCGCGTTTTCTACAGACTCGAACCCGAGGAAACAACGAAGCATGAATCATGAGAACGACACCCTGGTGCTGGGCGACCGCGCCTACACCTCGCGCCTGCTGCTGGGAACAGGCAAATTCGCCGACGCCGACGTCATGGCGCGCGCCGTGGCCGCGTCGGGCGCGCAGATCGTGACCGTGGCGCTGCGGCGCTTTGACCGCGACCGCCCGAACGACGCGCTGCTGGCCCCGCTGCTGGCGATGGACGATGTCACGCTGATGCCCAACACGTCGGGCGCGCGCAACGCCGAGGAGGCGATCCAGGCCGCGCGCATCGCGCGCGAGCTGTGCGGCAGCCGTCTGGTCAAAGTCGAGATCCACCCCAATCCGCGCCACCTGATGCCCGACGTGATCGAGACCTACGAGGCCGCGCGCGTGCTGGCGGCCGACGGCTGGCTGGTGATGCCGTACATCCCGCCCGACCCGGTCCTGGCCAAGCGCCTTGAGGAGGTCGGCTGCGCCTCGGTGATGCCGCTGGGCGCGGCGATCGGCAGCGGCCAGGGGCTGGCCGCTGCCGAGCTGCTGAAGATCATCTTGCGCGAGGCGACCATCCCGGTGATCGTGGACGCGGGCCTGCGCGCGCCGTCGCAGGCCGCCGCCGCGCTGGAGATGGGTTGTGACGCGGTGCTGGTCAACACGGCCGTCGCCGATGCGGGCGACCCGCCGGCCATGGCCGCGGCCTTCGCGCAGGCGGTGGCGGCCGGCCGCAGCGCCCGGCGGGCCGGCCTGATGCCCGTGGGGACAGATGCGCAGGCCAGCAGCCCGCTCACCGCCTTTCTGCAGGGAGGGGAACGCGCGTGAACGCCGTATCAGCATCGACGAGCAGGATCCCCCCCGAGCTGGATCCGCAGACCTGGCTGGCGCTGCCGCTGCCGGACGCGCGGGCGGTCGCCGCGGCCCTGGCCACCGAAGAGCCCGACGAGACCACGTTTGTCACGCTGGCGCGCGCGGAACCGGCGCGCTGGCTCGAAGTCCTGGCGCAGCGGGCGCAGGCGCTGACGCGCCGCCAGTTCGGCCGCACGATTCAGCTCTACGCGCCGCTCTACCTCTCGAATTACTGCTCCGGCGGCTGCGCCTACTGCGGGTTTGCCGCCGACCGCAGTCAGGTGCGCCACCGGCTGGAGCCCGACGAGATCGCGCGCGAGCTGGCCGCGCTGAAAGAGCTGGGGTTCGAGCAGGTGCTGCTGCTGACGGGCGAGCACACGCCGCACGCCGATTTCGTCTACCTGCGCGAGGGCGTGCGCGCGGCGGCGCGCCTCTTTCACGAGGTCACCGTCGAAGCCTTTCCGATGGCGGCTGATGAGTATCGCGCGCTGGCCGAGGCCGGCTGCACCGGCGTGACGATCTACCAGGAGACCTACGATCCCGAGGCCTATGAGCGCTTCCACCGATGGGGCCCGAAACGCGACTATGCGGCGCGGCTGGAAGCGCCGTCGCGCGCGCTGGCCGGCGGCGTCGCGAGCGTGGGGCTCGGCGCGCTGCTGGGCCTGGCCGATCCGCTGGCCGACGCGCTCGCGCTCTTCCGGCATGTCCGTGCGCTGCAACAGCGCTTCTGGCGCGCAGCGTTTTCCGTTTCGTTTCCCCGGCTGCGTCCCGAGGCCGGGGGCTTTCAGGCACCGTATCCGGTATCCGACCGCTGGCTGGCGCAGCTCATTTTCGCCTTCCGCATCTGTCTGCCGGAGACCACGCTGGTGCTTTCGACGCGCGAGGCGCCGGCGTTCCGCGACGGGCTGGCGGGCGTGGGCGTCAACCGCATGAGCGCCGGCAGCCGGACGACGGTGGGCGGCTATGACGGCCACGCCGAGGACGAGGGCCAGTTCGCGGTGTCGGACGGCCGTGACGTGACGGCTTTCTGCGCGATGCTGCGCGGGCGCGGGCTGGATCCCGTCTTCAAAAACTGGGACGCCGCATACCGATCGGTGCTGCCGCCGCCCGGGGAGGTGTCGGCATGAACCTCTCGCCCCAGCAGCAGGCGCGTTACACGCGCCACCTGGCGCTGCCGGAGATCGGCGCGGCCGGCCAGGCGCGCCTCTCAGCAGGCAGCGTGCTGGTGGTCGGCGCGGGCGGACTCGGCTCGCCGGCGGCCCTCTATCTGGCGGCGGCGGGGGCGGGGCGGATCGGCGTGATGGACGGCGACGCGCTGGAACTGAGCAATCTGCAGCGCCAGATCCTGCACCGCACGGCCGACCTCGGCCGCCCCAAGGCCGCGTCGGCGGCGGATGCCCTGCGCGCGCTGAATCCAGAGGTCGAGATTGTGCCGATCCCGCAGCGCTTGACTGCGGCGAACGGCCGCGCGGTCATCGACGGCTACGATGTGGTGATCGACGCGACCGACAGCTTTGCGGCGAAATTCCTGATCGCGGATCTCTGCCACGCGGCCGGCCGGCCGGTGGTGCATGGCGGCATCCGCGCGTTCGAGGGGTCGGCGATGACAGTGGTTCCGGAGCGCGGTGCCTGCTACCGCTGTGTGTTCGAGCAGCCGCCGCCGGCGGAAGAAGGTGCGCCGCGCGGTCCGCTGGGCGCGCTGCCGGGCGTGATCGGCGCGGTGCAGGCGGCTGAAGCGCTCAAGCTGCTGCTCGGGGCGCCGACCGAGACGCTGCTGGTCGACCGCCTGTTTGTATTCGACGCCTGGCGCTTGACCGCGCGGACGGTGCGCGTGACGCGGCGGGAGACATGTCCGCTGTGCAGAGAAAGGGGGAGGGTAATCGCATGAATCAGACGCCCAAGATCGATATGCAGGGGCTGTATTTGGTGTTGACGGATCCGGTGACGGGATACGCGCGCTGCGCCGAGGCGGCGGTGGCGTGCGGCGTGATGTGGCTGCAGGTACGGATGAAGCGCGCGGCGCGCGGCGAGATCGTCGCGGTCGGCCGCACGCTGCGCACCATCACGCGCGGCACGGCGACGCGCCTGGTGATCAACGATGATGTCGGGATCGCGCGCGAGGTCGATGCCGACGGCGTGCACCTGGGCCAACACGACATGCCGCTGAACGAGGCGCGGCGGCTCTGGCCGGCGGCAGGCAAGGTCTTCGGACTTTCCACGCACAGCCGCGCGCAGGCCGCGCGCGCGGTCGCGTGCGCGCCGGATTACATCGGCGTGGGACCGGTCTTCGCCACGCCGACCAAAGCGATCCCTGATCCGGTGCTCGGCCTGGAGGAGATGGGGGCGATCCTCCGCGCGTCATCCGTGCCGACCGTGGCGATCGGCGGCATCGGTCCGGAGAATCTGGCGGACGTGCGCCGCCACGGTGCCACGGCCTTCGCGGTGGTGCGCGCGGTCAATCAGGCGTCCGATCCTGAGGCGGCCATTCGCAGGCTTCAAGCGGTGTGGCAGGAGGCGGGCGTGATC
>JAQUEX010000113.1 GCA_028684935.1 Kiritimatiellia bacterium
AACCCATGTTCGATAAAATGTGCGTCGCGGCGCGCTCAATGCCGTTCTGGTGTGTTGCCAATCCGTTGTCTGATCCGTTTGGCGGCGCTGTCCAGCCTGCACCCGACGCTTTGGATGTGGCGAGGATGCTTGCGAAGGCGGCTAAGAATGGTCTCATCGAGATGACCAGCGCGCACGACGATGACCTCGTGCCCTGGGACCCTGCGCACCCCGAAGACGACCTGGATCCGAAGAGCGACGTTTACAAGAAGCTGCGTGCCGTCAAGAAGGTTCTGGCCGAAGGCGGTCTGAAGATGAACATGGTGACCTGTTCCCTGCACGGCAACACGCTCTTTCGTGCCGGCGGCCTCACGAACCCGGACGCGAAGCTGCGCGCCCTTGCCGCGAAAAAGGTCGAGCGCTGTCTGCGCATCGGCCACCTGCTCGGTGCCAAGCACTACACCTACTGGGTGGCGCGCGACGGTTTTGAAGTCTACGCAAAGACCGATTTCGCGCATATCTACGACTGGCTGGCGGAGGGACTGAACCATGTGACCGGCTACATCGAGAAAATGAAGTTCACAAACTACAAGGGCGCGACCCTGGAACCCAAGCCGAACGAACCCCGCGGCGCCATGTTGATTCCCACGTCCGGGCATGCCGTCGGCTTCATCATGACGCGCCTGAACAAGCCGGCGTTCTGGGGCGTGAATCCTGAACTTCTCCAGCACGAGGGCATGACGCTGCTGAACGCCGTGCTGACGGTCTCCTACCTTTGCGCCACGAAGAAGATGAAGTTCCTGCACTTCGGCTCGCAGATCAAGGGACAGTTCGACAACGATTTTCCTCCGCTCGTGGGTCCGGAAGGTCTTAAGGAGACCGTATGGATGTTCCGTGCGCTGACCGATTGCGGCTGGAAAGGGGTCGTGGAGTTCGACTGCCACATGCTGCGCGCCGAGGGCTCGCCCGAGCAGAGCGCCGACGCCCAGTGGCGTTTCATCAAGTCCTGTTCCGAAGCGGTCGACCTGTGCATCACATTGGCGTCCCGCCTTAAACCGGTGAAGAAGGGGCTGAATGATACAGAGGCGGAACTGGCCGCCATCCGCCAGCTCTGCAACGTATAAGGGGAAGGTGTATGATGTTTCATAATCGTCGTCAGTTTCTACAACGGGGACTCTTGACCACCGCGGCCACCGTGACGCCGGGTCTTTGGGGGGCGATCGGTCCTGCCAGGCGCACGCTCGGGCTGAGCGAACTTCCCACCGTTGGGATGATCGGCATCGGTCTGCAGGGACGCGGGCTGCTCAACCAGTTTCTTTGGCGGAAGGTGGTTGTCAAGACGGTCTGCGACTGCGACCGCGTGCGCCGCGACGACGCGCTGCGCCGTGTGCAGGAATACTATGCGGAACATGCCGACCTCGGCATTCCGAAGGATGCCTGCCGCGCTGAGTCCGATTTCCGCAAGGTGATTGAGGATCCCGCGATTGACATGGTTTGCATCGCAACGCCCGACCACTGGCACGCCTACATGGTTGTGGAGGCGATGAAGCACGGCAAAGACGTCTATTGCGAAAAGCCCCTCACGTACAGCGTCGACGAGGCGCGCACCATCGTGGAGGTCGCCAAAAAAACGGGACGCATCCTCCAGGTCGGCGCGATGCAACGCTCCAGCTTCGAATTCCGCGCGGCCTGCGAACTGGTGCGCAACGGTTTCATCGGCGACGTCAAGTACGTTGAAAACCAATTCGGCGGCCCGGCCTGTCCGCGCCGTCCTTATAAAGACTTCCAAAAGTTCGCCGCTGAGGGGGCGCCCAATCCCGACGTGGATTTCAACATGTGGCTGGGGCCGGCGCCGAACGTGCCGTATTCCGACGAGCTTGCGCCGCGCGGCGTACACAATTTTTTCCCCGGCTTCTGGCGTGAGGACGACTTCTTCGGTTCGGGGGGATGCGGCGACTGGGGCGCCCATCACATGGACATCACGCAGTGGGGCATGGGCAAGGACGGCTCGGGGCCGGTCCGGGTGGTGAAGAGCGCGGAGTCGCGCTCCAACGACTGGAATCGAGGATTCCGCCGCCAGAACGGCGCCCGTCTCATCTACGAGGACGGTCTCGAACTCCTGCATGTCGGCGGCACGCGCTGGGGCACGGTGTTCTTCGGCACGCGCGGCATTCTGTGCGTCGACCGCGGGCGCATCGCCTTCTGGGAGGGCAACGGCCATAACACGCCCGACCGCAAGATGCGCGAGGCGCTGAGCGAGGGCACGTTTGACGGCAACGGCATGAAGAAGATCTGCTATTACAACGGCAAGTACAAGCGGCGCGTCAACGGCGTCGAGACCGAAATCGACACCGCAACGGAAGCGTTCGGCCGCAGTTCGGCGGAAGCCGTCAAAAAAGCCGAGCGTTTCTTCGGCGTCGACTTCAAGAAGCACACCGGTATCAAGCTGCCGCTCTATGAATCGGGCAACCACGTGGAAAACTTCGTCCAGTGCGTGAAGGAACGCCGCGCGACGATCTCCAGCGAGGATGTGGGCCCGTATACCAGCGTGCTCTGCCAGCTTGTCCACATGAGTTATGTGCATGACACGGGCTTTGACTGGGATCCGAAGAAAATGACCTTCGCGAACGGAACCGGCGACCCCGAGTGGTTGAGCCGCCGCGAGATCCGTCCGGATGCCAATCGTTATAAGGTCCAGGCCTAACGGACGTCCCTGTTTCGGCGGAGACGGCACGCCGGCCGTCTCCGCGTTTTTTTCACACGCTCTCCGGGATACAGACATGCCCTTGAACACATGCATTTTCTTCACGTGCGGCGTATTGGCCGCCAGTCTCGCGTGTGCGGGACCGCGTCTCGCCTCAAACCTGCCCACGTTAAAGTTTGAACAGGAACAACAGATCAAGAAACTGGCCGGCGTCGACAGCCTCGACAAGCTTTCCGCCGCCCCGACAACGACTATGCCGTGGCGTGGGTTCGAACATTCGGCAAGGGGCGCGTGTTCTACTCCTCGTTTGGCCATGACCAGCGCGCGTGGCTTGAGAAACCCACGCTGATGCACCTGCTCGGCGGCATTCAGTACGCGCTGCGCGATGTAACCACCAGCGAAGCGCCATCGCAGCCGCAGTTTGTGGATCCGCCCGCTGCTCAGTGACGGGGGGCGTTCGGGTTTGCCCCTATTGAGGAACCCTGAAATGAAGACGCGACAACTCCGCCAAGCAGCCGACAGAGGGAAGGGAGATCTCACGGAACGGGTTCAGGGACGAGGGCTGGTACAAGGCGATCGTACCCGGAACGGTTCTGACGACGCTCGTCGCCAATGACGTCTATCCTGAACCGCTCTACAACGAAAACAACCGTCCTGAGGTGATTCCGGACGATCTGTGCCGCCACGACTGGTGGTGCCGGACGAATGGTGCTGGAGTTCGTCAACGGACAGAAGAAAGACAAGGAGTCGCGCGATGCACGTATCAACGGTTTTGAGATTCTGCCGGAGTGAGCGCGTGGCGGTGCCGTTGATGGTGATCGCCACGCTGGCGTCCATCTTGACCGCCCCGGCGGTGGAGGTGGTCGCCACGCGTTTTCCTGCGCGGGATGTCGTTGTGGCTGAGCGCGTCCTGACGCCGGAAACAAACCGAGATGATGCGAAGGCCTTGCAGGCGGCGGTAGACGCCGTGGCCGAGATGGGCGGCGGCACGGTGTTCCTGGCCGCAGGCACATACACCTTGCAGACCCCGATCACGGTCAAGCGTGGCGTGACGTTGCGCGGCGACGCTTCGGCGGTGCAGCCGGCGAAGGGTACGGTGGTCGCCATCGTCTGCGGGCGCGGCGAAGCGGAGGGTGAGGCCGCGATTTCGCTCGAGAACGGATCAGGGCTCGAGGGCCTTGTCTTTTACTATCCCGAGCAGACCCTCGCCAACCCGGTGCCCTATCCATGGACGGTCCGAACCGCACTGCATGGCCGTGCCGGCAACAATCAGACGGTCCTGGACTGTACGTTCGTCAATCCCTGGAAAGGACTCTGCATCGGCCCCGAGGTGAACGAATGCCACACCTTCCGGCGCGTGAGAATCTGCGCGCTGGAGACGGGCTTTCTCATCGACATGACCACGGACATCGGCCGCATAACCGACGTCCTCCTGGCGCCGGAGGTCTGGGCGTCGAGCGGATTCGCGCAGTCGCCTTCTGCGGAGGCTGTGCGCGCATATCTGCGGTCGCATGACACGGTCGGCGCCGAATACCGGCGCAGCGACTGGGAGTACATCCGCAACCTCACCGTACGCGGGTATCGGACAGGCGTGCGTTTCTCGAAGGCCAAGGTTGCCGCGAACGCCGTCATCGCCAACAGCGAGGTGGTTGACTGTGGGATCGCTCTTGACCTTCGGGACCTGAACCGTGTGGGGCTCGCCTGCTACAATACGCGATTTGCGGGGACGCAGCAGACCGTCGCCTGTGGCGCGGATTTCAATTCCGTCGCACTCTTCAGCGCCTGTACATTTTCGGGGGCGCCCGTCGGCGTGAACGCCCGCGGCACGCTCGGTTTCTCGCAGTGCCGGATTGACTCGCGGATCGAAAATCCTGCGGGCGGCCGCCTTCTCCGGCGGGCCGAGGATCGGCTGCCTGCGGCCTCCGATCTCGTGGCGCCCACACAGTTGGCGTGGCCGCGACCTCGCGGCTCGCGTGTCCTGGATGCGGCCGATTTTGGCGTTTCTCGGCAGGCGGCTGACAATACGGAGGCGCTGCAGGCGGCGCTGGATGCGGCCGGGCGCCTGGTGGAAGGCGGAACGGTCTATGTGCCGGCCGGTTTCTATGCGTGCCGCGGTACGCTCGCGGTGCCTGCGGGCGTCGAACTCCGCGGGTCGAGCGAGGTGCCGCATCATACGCAGAACGCGGGGACGGTGCTGCTGGTCACGTCCGGCAAAGGTGACGAGTCGGGAACGCCGTTTCTATCGCTGGCACCGAAGAGCGGTGTGCGCGGCATGGGCTTCTGGTATCCCGAGCAGCCAGAGACGGAACCCGTGCCCTATCCCTGGACGATCCGCTCGCTCGGCCCGGATTGCTGGCTGACCGATGTCAACATCGGCAACGGTTGGCAGGGCGTCGACTTCGCGACAAACCGGTCCGACGGCCACCGGCTCTCCTATGTTTCAGGCGGGTTCTTTAAGTCAGGCGTCCTCGTCGGGAACTGCGCAACCCGCGGTTGGGTGGAAGATCTGCAGTTTAATCCTCACTACGTGCTACGCCGCCCGGGCGGACTGCCCTTTACGAAGGGGCCGGCCCAAAGCCCGGTTCACAACGAGCACGTCCTTTATCCCTTCATACGCGAAACTTTGAACGGCATCGTCTTTCAGGACTGCGTCGACGAGCAGGTCACGGGGACGTTTCTCTATGCGGCGCGCGAGGGGATCGTTTTCCGCGGCACGATGCGCGCGCAGGTTCTCATTCACGGGACAGACACGGGCTATCGCTGTGTGAGCCTGGCGACGGAGGCGGGGTCCCGCGTGCGGATGGCCCTCGGCCAGTTCGTACCCCTGGGGGCCCATGCCGAGGCCGCCGTGGTCGCGACCGCCGAGCATGCAGGCGACGCCGAATTCCATGCCTCGCAGATGTGGCCGCGCAATCCCGTGGTGATCAACAGGGGCCGCGGGACGCTGACGCTCGACCTGTTTAATTCGTGCGCGGGCGGCGTAGTGGCTGAGAACGGAAGGACCGTGGTGCGGCTCGGGTTTTTCCGCAATAAAATGGATGTCTACGGACGTGCGCGCGACGGTGCGGCCGTCTATCAGGACTGCGTGGCCGAGAAGGGTGATTTCAAAGTGGTTGTTGAACCTGATCCGGCCTCTCCCGCAGATGTGAGGTGATAACGAGACATGAAGAAAATAGCGTTGATCACTGAAAATTCACGCGAGTACGGGCGCGAGCTTTTGAAAGGCATCGCTATGTTTGCCCAGGAGCAACGCGACTGGACACTGCACCTGCTCCCTCCCTCCTATCTCAAGAACAGGACCGCGCTCAAAGGGTTTGACGGCGTCATCGCGCGCATTGTGGACGGCGGCATGCGGCGAAAGCTCAAGATGTCGGGTCTGCCTTTCGTGGATGCGTTCTGCCAGAACCCGACCCCTGATCCCATCGGCGTCGATTGCGATCATGGGGCCATCGCGGCGACCGCCGCCGCGTTCTTTCTGGCGCGCGGCTTCAGGAACTTTGCCTACTGCGGTTTTCTCGGCACCACGTTTTCGGATCTCAGGTGTGACGCCTTCACGCGATGTCTGAAGTCGGCAGGGTTCGCCTGCGAGGTCTTCACCCATCCTGAACCGCCGAGCGATTCGATCTTCTTCGCCGAAAAGGCGGCCGTGCCCGAGGACCCCGTTCCCCTGATGAACTGGCTCTGTTCCCTCAGGCCCCGGACGGCCGTGTTCTGCGCGAACGACCTCAGGGCCTACCAACTTCTGCGGTTGGCCGCCGAACGGGGCATCCGCATACCGCAGGATCTGGTGATCCTCGGCGTCGACAACGACACGCTCCTCTGTTCGTTTGCGTCTCCTCCGCTTTCAAGCATTGATCCCAACGCCAAGGGCGTCGGCTATGCCGCGGCGCGTCTGCTGCATGCCGCGATGGAAGACCCGGCGGCGCGGAAGAAGCGCCCTGTCTTTCACGTCAAGCCCGGAGAACTCATCGAGCGCGCGTCAACGGAGTCTCATCCCGTCGAGCCCGCCTGGCTCTCGGACGCGCTGGTCTATATCGACCGCAACATGTCGCGAGCCGTGGCCGTCGAGGACGTCATCGCCCTGTCGGGACTGTCGCACACATCCGTCGAGCGAACCTTTCGCAAGGTCTTCGGCGAGAGCGCGGGGAAGTACATCCTCCGGACAAAGATGAACGAGGCCAGGCGCCTCCTGGCCAAGGGCGGCCTCTCCGGCAAACAGATAGCCGCCCGCACGGGCTTCGCTTCACCGCAATACTTCTGCCGCACCTACCACGCCTTTTTTGGCCACTCCCCCTTCTCCGGTCCCCCGTAAATGCAACCGCCCCGCGGTTTCGCTGTTCCGCGCGAGGCCGGCGCATTTCAACGGACGATCGTGTAGGTGCCCGACATGTACGTTTTCGTTTCGCCGCCGGGGACGGTCACCGAGGCCGACGCGTTCGCCGGGATCGTGAAGGTCCACGTCCATCGGCCGTCCTTGCCGTAAGCCCATGACGAACGGATGGTGCCGTACGCGGAATCGTATTCCGCGGAGACGTTCCCGACGCGCTTGTCCGGAAGCGGCGCGAGGACGAAATGCTTGAAGCCCGGTGCCGCGGCATCTTCCTGAATGCCCGCCATCGTGCCGTACATCCACGCGAGCACCGCGCCGTAGGCGTAATGGTTGAAGCTGTTCATGCTCGCCGGGCCGAACCCGGTGGCCTTCACGTAGCTGTTCCAGCGTTCCCAGATTGTCGTCGCGCCCTGATCGACGGAGTAGAGCCAGCTCGGGTTCTTGTGCTGCAGGAGCAGCGTGTAGGCGACGTCCGGCGCACCCGCTTCGTACGTGAGGGTGTTCATGAGGATCGAGGTGCCCAGGAAGCCCGTTTGCAGGCAGTCCCCGTGATCCTTGATGTTTTTGAGCAGGAGCGACCGCGTTTCGGCGACGGCCTTCGCGTCCGCCAGCAGGCCGAGCTTGAGCGCGAAGAGACTCGCCGTCTGCAAGTCGCGGAAGGTCTTGGAAAGCAGTCCGTCCGCCATCACGTACGTGCCGCGGATGTGCGCGAGCGCCGTCGCCGCCATGTCGCGGAACGCCTTTTCGTCGGCCTTCTCGCCGATCGCCGCAGCCATTTCGGCCATCATCCGCGCGTCCCAGAGCCAGTAGCACGCGCCCAGAAAATCCCAATATTCAAACGCCTCCTTGGGCGGGTTGTTGCCCCAAGCGGCATTGCAGGGCTGATACTTTTCATAGGACAGCCAGTCCGCGTACTGCCGCTTTCCGGGCTGCGTGGCGTGCTTCGTCTGAGCGAGATGCGCCATGAACGTCTTCATCGACGCCCAGTTCGCCTTTACGATCGTCGCGTCGCCGAAACGGCGCCACAGCGTGTAAGGCACGATGACTCCAGCGTCGGCCCAGCCGAAACGGTCGCCCTCGTTGCCGTACTGCGCCACCGGCGCGACAGAGGGATACGAGCCCGTGGTTTCAAGCTGGCTGTCGCGCATGTCGCGCATCCACTTGAAAAGGAAGCCGTAAACGTCCGCGTTGCAGGATGCCGCCTCCGTGAAGACCTGCGTGTCGGCCGTCCAGCCGAGGCGCTCATTGCGCTGCGGGCAGTCTGTCGGCACGGAGAGATAGTTGGAGTACTGGCCCCACAGCACGTTGGAGATGAGGCGGTTGACATCTTTCTCGCCCGTCTGGATGCTTCCCAACTCCAGTTCCTTCGCGATGGACGTGACCGGCACAGATTCCAGCCGCCTGATCGTCACTGTGCTCGTTGCCGTGATCGAAAGATAACGGTAGCCGAAGAATGTGAAGCGCGGCATGTAGGTCTCGTCGCCCGTGCCGGCGAACGTGTAGACCGCCTGCGCGCCGTTCTGATGGATGCCGCGCAGGTTCACGCGGTAGACGGACCCTTCCGGGCCGTCGTTGCCGCGGCTCTTGAGCCCCGCCTCGTCGTTCAGCATTTCGGCGGGCAGCAGCGTGATCGTCGTGCCTGCGGCGGCGGACGCCGTGAAACGCGGTTCGGCGGCGGCGTTCTGTCCGAAATCGACGACGAGCGTTTCACCCGGCGCGAGTGTCATCGCTTCGCCGGACTTGTACGCGCGGACGGTTTTCACCTTCCCGAATTTGTTCGCTCCGTCCGCGCCGTCAACGCCTTGCCACACATACGCGGCAGCCGGACGCATCGCGAGGTCTTCGCGAAGCCGGATCGGGCTGCCCTCCATCGGGACGATCTCGCCCTTGAACTCGTCGATCGTCTTGACCGCCTGAAAGGCGTTGTGCCCGCCCTTTTCCGCCCAGCGCATCGTCTCCCGCGCGTCGTACGCCTCGCCTTCGAAAATCGACGCGCGCTTCACGGGGCTGGCGATCGCGCCGCGCCATGAGGCGTCCGTCCCGAAGCGCTTTTCGGAGCCGTCCGCGTAGCGGATGACCAACTGCGCGCGGAACGCCGACTCCCTGCCGCGGTAGTGGACGATCTTATCGCGCCACCAGCCGGCGGACACCATCGCGGCAAACACGTTGTCGCCGTTTTTCGCGAGAAGCGCCGTCACATCGTAGGTGAAGGCATGGCGCGTCTTGAAAACGTGCGTAAAGCCGGGCTTGAGGAAATCACTGCCGACGCGCGTGCCGTTCACGAACACGTCAAACACGCCCTGGCCGGTCACGGTCCAGTACGCCGCCTTCACGTTCGCGCCGAGATCGAGCGCCTTCACGAAGCAGCTTGTGCCCGGAACGGAGCGTTCGTTTTTAGGAACGGTGTTGGAAGAAATGACGTCCTGCCCCGGAACAGCGATCCACTCTGACCCCTTCCAGTCGTCCGCGGCCAGCAGCCCGGTCGTGAACGTTGCGGTTGCGGGTTTGAGCCATGCGCCCGTCTCGTCGCGCACCGAAACTTCCCACGCGTAAGCCGTCGCGCTCTTCAGCGCCGGCCCGCCGTACGCGATGCCCGTGGACCGGTCGTCCGGCACGCTCCGGGTGTCCCACACGACGGTGCCGAGTTTGCGTCCTTCGGCTGTTCCGACTCTGATCCGATAGGCCGTCTGCCGCGCGCCCTGCCGCGTCGACGTCATCTTCCAACTGAAGACAGGCATGGCGATATTGGACGGCGAAACCAGACGGCATGTCTGCAGCCCGACGGTCTTCGAGGCGTCGGTGTTGATCATGCTGGACACGCATCCGGCGAGTGCCGCCGCCGCGCAGAGGGTCAAAAGCTTCTTCATATCGGTCCCTTTCACATGGTTGACGGTAGGGAAGATACCAAAAAAACACACACGCCGCCTCGCGAAAAAAAACGTCATCGGTTGACGGCGGCTCTTGCAGGCAGAAAATCGTGCCGCGCAGGGGCGGGACCGTACGCGGTCACGGGAAGGCGATGAGGCCGTCGTGTACGTGTACGTGAACGGGTACGGGGACGAGGGGCCACAAAAACCATGCCGCAGTGCCGACTGCATGGCACTCACTGGGTGCATGTCACACCCGCAGTTCTGACGTTATGAGTCAAATTTAAGATGCGTCGGCCCTGCGTGGGC
>JAQUEX010000114.1 GCA_028684935.1 Kiritimatiellia bacterium
CGGTGTCACGCAGCGCGGGCTTTTGGCGTAAAAAACGACACCCAGCGCGCCCACGCCGGCTGCGGCGCAGAAACGTGCGGTCGCAGGTTCGGTGATGCCACAGATTTTGAGGTTGGAGAGCATGGGAAGGAGGAAGGAGGATTTAGGATTTAGGAGTTCGGAATGAGAAAGAACGTTCAACTTTCAACGCTCAAGGTATGGATGGGCAGGGAGGTCCAGTCGCGGAGGGTGGCGGCGGGGTCGGACTGACGGACCAGGGCCTCGCCGACCAGAAAGCGGCGGATGCCGCCTGCGAGCGTCTGGCGGATGTCGTCGAGCGTGCGGATGCCGCTCAACGCCACGACCGCCGTGTCCGGTGACAGGCACGCGGCCAGGCGCGCGGCGTGGTTGACGTCGGTCTCGAAGCGGTCGAGGTCGCGATTGTTGATGCCGACCGGTGTCGCGCCCAGTGTGCGGGCGCGTGCGGCATCGTGCTCGTCAAAAACTTCGGTCAGGACGTCCAGGCCGAGCGAACGGGCGAGCGTGTAAAGGGCGTGCAGGGTGTCGTCGTCCAGAATGCGGACGATCAGCAGGATGGCATCCGCGTGCAGGGCAGCGCTCTCGTAAACCTGATAGGGGTCGATGATGAAGTCCTTGCGCAGCACCGGCAGCGGCGTGGCGTCGCGGGCTTGCCGGAGGTCGGCGGTCGAACCTTTGAAGAAGGCGGGTTCGGTCAGGACCGAGAGCGCGGCCGCGCCGCCGTCGGCGTAGGCGCGGGCGGTGGCGGCGGGATCGAGATCGGCGCGGATGTCGCCGCGCGAGGGCGAGGCGCGCTTGAGTTCCGCGATCACGCGCACGCCGGGCGCGTCGAGCGCGGCGGCGAAGCCGCGCGGGCTGTCGCGGCGCGCGGCGGCGAGCCGTTCGATCTGAACGCGCGAGAGGTGCGCTTTGGCGCGGGCGATCTCGTCGCGTTTTGCGGTCAGGATGGCGTTGAGGAATGACATTCTTTTTTAGCCAGGATTACAGGATTGACAGGATTGATGGGGATTGAGAGTTAGCCAGGATTACAGGATTGGCAGGCTTTTAGTTCGACGAGGACTTTCTTTTCTACAAGCAGGTCTGAAACGAAATCGCCCACAGCATGGCCTTTATACCGCGCGTGAATGGGCATTTGGCGCTCATACGAGAGCCCCTGTAACCCCAATTCGATCGCGAGTGCCTTCTCGTAAACGGACTCCAGAAAACCAGGGCCAAGCGTCCTGTGGACTTCCATCGCACACCCAATAATTAAGCCGGTTAAGGTATCGATTTCGTTTTCCATCATTCCACCTTTCGCCACCTGATTTAATCAGACATCAAAGCAATCCTGAAAATCCTGTAATCCTGGCTCAAAACCTCCCCGCTCAGCACTTCGAAAACGCGATCAACTGTTCGAGTTTGTCCAGCGCCGCGCCGGAATCGATGGAAGCTGCCGCCTTCTTCAGCCCGTCGGCGAGGTCGGCGGAGAGCTCGGCGGCGAGCAGCGAGGCGGCGGCATTGATCAGGACGATGTCGCGTTTGGGGCCGTGCAACTCGCCGGATAGAATGGCACGGGTGATGGCGGCATTGTCGGCGGGTGCGCCGCCTTCGAGGTCGGCGTTGGTGCAGAACCGGTCGAAGAGGGCGAGCGGATCGATGTCGTAGGTTTTGATGCGGCCGTCCTTGAGTTCCGAGCAGCGGGTGGGCGCGGTCAGCGTGATTTCGTCCATCCCGTCGTGGCCGTGGACCACCAGCACGCGGCGCGAGCCGAGCTTCCTGAGGACTTCGGCGAAGGTTTCGGTGAGGTCGGGTGCGAAGACGCCGATGAGTTGGCAAGGGGCACCTGCGGGGTTGGTGAGGGGGCCGAGGAGATTGAAGAGCGTGCGTACGCCGAGTTGTTTGCGGACCGGTCCGGCGAAGCGCATCGCCTTGTGGAAGGCGGGGGCGAAGAGGAAGGTGATGCCGAGCTCATTCAGCGCCTGCTCCATGATTTCCGGATCGGCGCTGAGGTTCAGGCCGAGCTGTTCGAGGCAGTCGGCGCTGCCGCTGACGCCCGAACTGGCTCGGTTGCCGTGCTTGGCGACGGTCGCGCCGGCGCCGGCGGCGACAAAGGCGACGGTGGTGGAGATGTTGAAGGTCATGCCGCCGTCGCCGCCGGTGCCGACGGTGTCGAGCGTGTTCGGCACGAGCGACTGGACGCGTGTGGCTGCGGCGCGCATGGCGCGGGCGCCGGCGCAGATCTCATCGACGGTTTCGCCCTTGGCGGCGAGGGCGGCGAGAAAGGCGCCGATCTGGCCTTCGGTCAGCTCGCCGGCCAGGATGGCGGTGACGGCCTCGAAGGCTTCGTTCTCGGTCAGGTCGCGGCGCGCGATCAATTTTTTCAGGAGGGTTGGGTAGTTCATAAATAGCAGGAGTCAGGAGGGAGGAAGGAAAAGGGAGGAGGGCGGGACTATACGGGATGGGCGGCGGCGAGTTTGAGGAAGTTGCGCAGGATGCGCTTGCCGACCGGGGTCATGATCGACTCGGGGTGGAACTGGATGCCGGCCGCAGGGTAGGCGGTATGGCGGATGCCCATGATCTCGCCGTCCTCCGAAGTGGCGGTGACGGCGAGGCAGTCGGGCAGCGAGGCGGGGTCGATCACCAGCGAATGGTAGCGCATCGCTTTGAACGGGCGACCGCCGAGGCCTTTGAAGAGGCCCTCGTCGTCGCTGGTGATCTCCGATGTCTTGCCGTGCATCAGGCGTTTGGCGTAGGTGATCGTGGCGCCGAACGTGAGCCCGAGGGCCTGATGGCCGAGGCAGACGCCGAGCAGCGGCGTGGTGGGGGCGAAGGCGCGGATCACCTCGCAGGAGATGCCGGCGTCTTCGGGGCGTCCGGGGCCGGGCGAGATCACGATCGCCGTGGGCTTGAGGGCCGCGATCTGATCGACCGTGATGGCGTCGTTGCGGTAGACCGCGACGTCGTCCGTCATCTCGCGCAGATATTGCACGAGGTTGTAGGTGAAAGAGTCGTAGTTGTCGAGCATCAAGATCATGGCGGGCGGGTTCCGGGGTTCTGGTTACAGGTTATAAGTTACAGGTTACAGGTTAAAAGTTACAGGTTACGGGTTGGGGCGGGGGCGGAGGAGTTCGAGCGCGCGGGACATGGCGGCGGCCTTGTTGACGGTCTCGCGGTATTCATAGTCGGGGTCTGAATCGGCGACGATGCCGGCGCCGGCGCGAAGGGTGAGACGCCCGTGCTCGACGACCGCAGTGCGGATGCAGATGCAGAAGTCCATGTTGCCGTCGAAGGAGAAGTAGCCGACCGCGCCGCCGTAGGGGCCGCGCGGGGTGTCCTCGAGTTCCGCGATGATCTCCATGGCGCGGATTTTCGGTGCGCCGCTGAGGGTTCCGGCCGGGAAGGAGGACTGGAAGAGGTCGAAGGCGTCGTGGCGCGGTTCGATGTCGGCGGTGATGTTGGAGACCAGATGCATGACGTGCGAATAGCGTTCGACCACCATGAGATCGGTGACCTGCACGGTGCCGGGCAGGGCGACGCGGCCGAGTTCGTTGCGGCCCAGGTCCACGAGCATCAGGTGTTCCGCGCGTTCTTTCTCGTCCTGCAGCAGGGAGTCGGCGTTTTTGCGGTCCTCCTGCTCGGTGGCGCCGCGGGGCCGGGTACCGGCGATGGGGCGCAGGCAGGCGGTGCGGCCGTCGAGTCGGATCATGGTTTCCGGCGAGGAGCCGATCAGTGTGCAGCCTTGCGACTTCAGGAAAAAGAGGTAGGGGGAGGGGTTGACATAGCGTTGGGCGCGGTAGAGGCTCACCAGGTCGTCCGGCGCGGGGCCGACGAAGCTCTGCGAGATGACGCACTGGATGATGTTGCCTTCATGGATATGGTGTTTGACGGCCTGCACCATGTCGGTGAAATGCCCGGGCGCGTGCACCGGCGCGGGCGCGGCGGCCGGGTGCCGTGCGGGGCGCAGGGCGGTGTCGGCCGGACGTGCGAGCGTGGCGAGCAGGTCGTTGACGCGGGCGGTGGCGGCGTGATAGAGCGCGTCGGGCTCGCCGTCCTCGGTGAAGGCGAGGGCGAGGACGGTGAGGGTGTGGGCGATATTGTCGAAGATCAGCAGCGCATCGGGGATGATGAACTCAGCGAGCGGGCGTTCTGGCGGCAGGTTGTTGGGCACGCGCGTTTCGAAAAAGTGGATCATTTCGTAGGCGAAGTAGCCGACAAGCCCGCCGCAGAAGCGGGGCAGTCCGGGCAGCTCGGCGAGCGTGTAGGGCTTCATGAGGGCCCGCAGCACATCCAGCGGCGCGCCGTTGTGCGGGGTGCGCGTCTCGCGGATGCCGTGACGGTAGACGACATCGTTGCGGTAGACGGTGACGGTGGCGCGCGCGGAAACACCGAGAAAGCTGTAGCGGCCCCACTGTTCGCCGCCCTCCGCGCTCTCGAGCAGGAACACGTTGGGGCTGGCGTCGGCGAAGCGGGTCAACACCGAAACGGGCGTTTCGGTGTCGGCCAGGATCTTGGCGCCGACCGGGATGACGGTGGCATGGCGGGCGTGTTCGCGGAATTGGTCTGTCGCGGGGAAGGTGTCGAGCAGCATAAAGTCTCCGTTCAAACTAGGTAAGGGGGGGGAGGGTCGGAAAAAAAAGAAACCGGGGCTTTGGGAGGGCCGCCGGTTTCCGTTCGTACGCATCAGTGCGTGTACACAGGATACATTCAGCAGCCTCGCCAAGGGCAATTTCGCCAGCGCCAATAACCGTGCATGCATGTGACCGTGTTCATGGTTCCTTCTTCTTCCGGGGGACCGGCGTTGGGCCGGCCCCCCCTTGTTTGGTGTTTCTTTATATAGAATCATGAAGCGGAAGTCAACACCGAAAATCTGAAAAAAGCGCGTATTTTTTTTCACGGAGTTCGGATTGACATCCGGGACCCAATTCAGTAATCTAGCCAAGTTTTCTTTTTCCCGGGGTTGTGCCTTGGGGAGGCGGAAAACGAACATTGGCAAGGTTTGGCGGACTCCTGCACGATGCCTTAACGGATTTCCTTGAAGCCGTCGGGGATATTGGGTAAGGGGTTCTTTGCCCCGCAAGGGGTGATGGACAGGGCCAACATAGCTCAGTTGGTAGAGCACTTCCTTGGTAAGGAAGAGGTCGGCAGTTCGATTCTGCTTGTTGGCTCCAGCTTTGACGATGGATTTTTTGTCACTACTCACAGGAGGAAACCTAACATGGCGAAAGAGACATTTGTTCGCGAGAAGCCTCACGTCAACGTCGGCACGATCGGCCACGTCGACCACGGCAAAACCACGCTGACCGCAGCGATTACCAACGTTCAGTCCCTCAAAGGCTATTGCGCCCCGATTTCCTATGACCAGGTGGCGAAGGCTTCCGAGTCCGCGGGCCGCCGCGACCCCACCAAGATTCTGACGATCGCCACCTCGCACGTCGAGTACGGCACCCCGAATCGCCACTACGCCCACGTGGACTGCCCCGGCCACGCCGACTACGTCAAGAACATGATCACCGGCGCCGCGCAGATGGACGGCGCGATCGTGGTCGTGAGCGCGGCGGACGGACCGATGCCGCAGACCCGCGAGCACATCCTGCTGGCCCGTCAAGTCGGCGTGCCCGCGATCGTGGTCTTCTTGAACAAGGTGGACCTGGTTGACGACGCCGAGTTGCTGGACCTCGTCGAGATGGAAATTCGCGAGCTGCTTTCCAAGTATGAATTCCCCGGCGACGAGATTCCGATCGTGCGCGGGTCGGCGCTGCCGGCCACCAAGGCCACGAGCCCGGATGATGCGGCCTGCGAGTGCATCACCAAGCTGATGGAGGCGCTGGACAGCTACATTCCCGAGCCGCAGCGGGCGCTGGACAAGCCGTTCCTGATGCCGATCGAAGATGTGTTCTCGATCGAAGGCCGCGGCACGGTGGTGACCGGCCGTATCGAGCGCGGGCTCATCAAGGTGGGCGAGGAGGTCGAGATCATTGGCCTGCGTCCGACCGCCAAGACGACCTGCACGGGTGTCGAGATGTTCCGCAAGCTGCTGGATCAGGGCCAGGCCGGCGACAATGTCGGCTGCCTGCTGCGCGGCACGAAGAAAGAGGATGTCGAGCGTGGCCAGGTGCTGGCCAAGCCCGGCTCGATCACGCCGCACACCGAGTTCAACGGCGAGGTGTACGTCCTCAGCAAGGAAGAGGGCGGCCGCCACACCCCGTTCTTCAAGGGTTACCGTCCGCAGTTCTACATCCGCACGACCGACGTTACGGGCGACATCACGCTGCCCGAGGGCGTGGAGATGGTCATGCCCGGCGACAACATTTCGATCGCCGTGAAGTTGATCTCGCCGGTCGCGTTGGAAGACAAGATGCGTTTCGCCATCCGCGAAGGCGGCCGCACGGTCGGCGCGGGTACGGTGGCCAAGGTAGTGAAATAAGCGAGAGCTTCCTGTGAGCGTGTCCGTCCGGGGCGTTTCGGCGCCCCGGACGCGGCACGGGTTTCCGGAGCGGGAGCAAAGAGGCGACTATGCCGAGAGAATTAGCGATCATGGCGTGCACCGAGTGCAAACGCCGCAATTACACGACGACGCGCAATAAGCGTACGATGACCAACCGTCTGGAGATGAAGAAATTCTGTCCGACGGAGAAGAAACGCACGTTGCACCGCGAAGCGAAGTAATCGTCGAGAGAATGTTTTAGGCCAGTAGCTCAATTTGGCAGAGTACCGGTCTCCAAAACCGGGTGTTGGGGGTTCGAGTCCCTCCTGGCCTGCCAGTTTAGAACGGGTATCTGTCGCCGTCCCCAGACCGGGATCGGCAACAGGTTTTCGTATTTTGAGAGCGGAATGACCGAAGGGTCCTGGAACATGAGCAACGTGAAGCAAGTCATCCAGAGTCTGGGAGCGTATCTCGGCGAGGTCGGGATCGAGTTCAAGAAGATCGCATGGCCGGACCGCAAAGAGCTGGTCGATTCGACGGTCGTCGTGATCGCGTTCATCGTGATCCTGGCCGTGGTGGTGCTGTGCTGCGACAAGACCATCCTGTTTTTCCTGCAGTTGATCCATGCCTAGCGCGGGGAGCCGTTCATGACGAAACAATGGTTTGTGCTTCACACCCTGACCGGTCAGGAGCAGAAGGTCAAGCGATCGATCGAGGCGCGCATACGGATTGAAGAGATGGGGGAGTTCATCGGCGAGGTTGTGATCCCCACTGAAAAAGTCTCCGAGGTGAAGAACGGGGTCAAGACGACCGTCACCCGCAAGTTTTTTCCCGGCTATGTGCTGATCAATCTGGCCCTCTACGATGAGGGGCGCAACGTGTTGGAGCCCACCTGGCGGTTTCTCAAGGAGACGTCCGGGGTGATCGGGTTCATCGGCGGCGAGCGTCCGATGCCGTTGTCCACGGCCGAGGTTGACGCCATCGTCAACCAGGTGGCTGACAAGAGCAAAGAAAAGGCCAAGCCCAAGGTTCAGTTTGAACCGGGCGAGACCGTGAAGATCATTGACGGGCCGTTCATGAGTTTCAATGGCACCGTCGATGAAGTGGATCCCGACCGGGGCAAACTGAAGGTCTCTGTAGCGATCTTCGGACGTTCCGCTCCGGTCGAGCTGGAGTATTGGCAGGTCGAGCGCGCGGTCAACGAGAACGCGTAGCCGACCGGCCAGTCCCGTCGCGCCCCGCGCGCGGCGGCGGCTCGTCAACTGCGGTCCGCCTGTACCGGTGGGGATGCCGGGAGGATCGCGACAGACACAGTAGGCAAAAGTATGGCGAAGAAAGTCACGGGTATCGTGAAACTGCAGATTCCCGCAGGTGCGGCGAATCCTGCGCCGCCGGTGGGTCCCGCGCTGGGCTCGCAAGGCGTCAACATCATGGCGTTCTGTAAAGAGTTCAACGCCAAAACACAGGACAAGGCGGGCCTGATCATCCCCGTGGTTATCACGGTGTATGCGGACCGCAGCTTCTCCCTCGTGTTCAAGAGCCCGCCCGCGTCCGCGCTGCTGAAGAAAGAGGCAGGGCTGGCGAAGGGATCCGGGGTCCCCAACCGCGACAAGGTCGGAAAAGTCACGCGCGAGCAGGTCCGCAAGATCGTCGAGATCAAAAAGGCTGACCTCAACGCGACGGACGAGGCGGCCGCGATGCGGATGATCGAAGGTACCGCGCGCAACATGGGTATCGAGGTGGTTGACGAAGCATAAGGGGATACGGATCATGGCAAAACATGGCAAACGGTATAGTGATGCGCTGAAAAAGGCCCCGACGGCACCGGTCAGCCTAGATGAGGCGGTGGCGTTCGTGAAGGCCAACGCCAATGCGAAATTTGACGAGACGGTTGAAATCGCGATGCGCCTCGGCGTGGACATCAAGAAGTCCGATCAGACTGTGCGCGGCACGGTCAATCTGCCGCACGGCACCGGCAAGACGATCCGCGTGATCGTGTTCGCGGCCGGCACGCACGCCGATGAGGCGAAGGCGGCGGGTGCGGATGAGGTCGGCTACGAAGAGCTGATTGAAAAGGTCAAGAACGGTTGGACCGACTTTGACGTGGCGATCGCGACTACGGACGCGATGAAAGAGGTGCGCAAGATCGCCCGCGTGCTCGGCCCCCGCGGCTTGATGCCGAATCCCAAGACCGGCACGGTCACGGACGATACGGCGACAGCCGTCAAGGCGGCCAAAGGCGGCAAGGTCGATTTCCGCATGGACCGCACCGGCAATGTCTGCGTGCTCTGCGGCAAGCGCAGCTTTGATGCCGACAAGCTGGTCGGCAACATCAATGCCATCGTGGCGGCGGTTCAGTCCGAGCGCCCGGCGGCGGCGAAAGGGACGTTCATCCGTTCCCTCACGGTCAGTTCGACGATGGGCGTGGGCGTGCGCGTGCTGCTCAAGGCCGAGGAATCGATTTAATCACGGGAGACGGATGACATGAGAACCGAAAAACTTTCTATCCTGAACGAGGTCATCGCGCGCGTCAAGGCGTCCGACTTCTGCTTTGTCCTGAATTACGGCGGGCTCAAGGTCACGCAGTTGACGACGCTGCGCCAAGGCCTGTCCAAGCTGGATTCGCGCGCCATGGTGGTGAAGAACACCTATCTGGGCAAAGTCGCGAAAGAGCTGGGCTGGGCCGATGTCGCTGCGCTGCTTTCCGGCCCGACTGCGGTCGTGACCGGCTCCGGCGATGTGACCGAAGTGGCCAAGTTGCTGGTGGCATTCGTGAAACAGAATGACAAGGCGGCGATCAAGGGTGCCAGCCTCGAGGCGGCGCTGCTCTCGTCGGCGGATGTCGAGGATCTCTCGAAGCTACCGTCGAAGGACGCGATGCGCGGCATCCTGTTGGGTACGCTGCAGGCGCCGGCGACGAGCCTGGTGCGCGTGCTGAATGCGCCGCTGTTGAACGTGCTCTACGCCCTCAAGGCGTACGAAGAGAAAAAAGACGGCTCTGCGGCATAAACGAGTGTCGTAAAAACCAAAGGCGCGGGTGTCGGCGGGTGCCGGCATCCCAGCGCGCCATACGGCGCGGACGGCTCCTTCATGAGGAGCGGCGCTAGCGGGAACCCCGCCCGCGAATCAACGCGTGCGGTTGCACAAAAAAAGGAACAGAACCATGACGAACGAAGAAGTGATTGATTTTCTGAGCAACCTCTCGGTGCTCGAAATCTCCAAGCTGGTTAAGGCGCTGGAAGAGAAGTGGGGCGTTACTGCCGCCGCTCCCGTGGCTGTCGCCGCGGCCCCGGCCGCCGCTGCGGCCCCGGTTGAAGAGAAAACCGAATTTGACGTGATCCTGGCTGAGACCGGCGCGAACAAAATCGGCGTGATCAAGGAAGTGCGCGCGATCACGGGCCTCGGGCTGAAGGATGCCAAGGACCTGGTCGAAGCGGCCCCGAAACCGGTGAAGCAGGGGGTCTCCAAGGATGAGGCCGCGAAGCTGAAAGAGCAGCTCGAGAAGGCCGGCGCCAAGGTTGAAGTGAAGTAACACACTTCGCGATTGAAACGTGGGGACTGCCCGGCGATGACGCGGGCAGTCCTCGCTTTCCTTCAACGCGCCTGCGCGCGCCGAGAGGGAAGAAGCCCGAACCGTCATCCTTTTCGTGTTTGTCAAAAAAGAGACGAATCGCACCTGAGCGCCTGATGATGCAAGGACTGGCCGTAGTGTGAATCAGTTAACCAAGTGGCCGCTTACCACACTTCCATTCATAACCGG
>JAQUEX010000115.1:0-4800 GCA_028684935.1 Kiritimatiellia bacterium
ATTTTTACAAGCGATCGGGATTTCTCGCACTTCGCCAAGTGCCTCCCTATCGTATTGCATGAGTTCAAAGCGACGGCCGAACAAGGCGGTGGTGGCGACGGGATACCGCCGCCTCACCGCTGACGTTGTCGTCGATTTCTTTGGACGGCGAGAATACCGGAAAACTGTGTGCTGGTATTCTCGATAAGCTGCTCCACAAGAAAAAAGTCGAATCTATCGTTGACATCGTGAACCCTCGGGTCATCACACGCCGGTCAACCGATGTAACGGCGGTTGGGGTCGTGAGGGAATTAAGGTGTCGCAGGATCCCATCGCGCAGAAATACGCCTTGCCGGACACCTACGCGTGCGGGTCGCCGGGCACGTCGCTGGGCATGCGCCAGTCGCCGCGCGGCGACAGCCCGACCGAGCCCACCTTCGGCCCGTCCGGCAGACTGGAACGCTTGAACTGCTGCGTGTAGAAGCGCCGCAGGAACAGGGCGAGCCAGCGGGCGATCTCATCAGGCGCATAGCATCCGGCGAACGCGATGCCCGCCAGAAACCGGATCTTCGCCTCGGACGCCCCGCAGCGCACAAAGTGGTAGAGGAAGAAATCGTGCAGCTCATACGGGCCGATCACATCCTCGGTCTTTTGCGCGATCTCCCCGTTGGCGTCAGCCGGCAACAATTCTGGAGATACCGGCGTAGCCAGGATCTCGTGCAGGGCCGCCCGCGCCACCTCGTTGACACGGCGTTGCGCGACCCATGCGATCACGTCGCGCACCAGCGTCTTGGGCACGCCGCCGTTGACACCGTACATGCTCATCTGATCGCCGTTGAAGGTACACCACCCCAGGGCGATTTCTGACAGGTCACCCGTCCCCACCACCAGCGCATGCAGCATATTGGCCCGGTCCATCAGGACTTGGGTCCGTTCACGGGCTTGCGTGTTTTCGAACGCGATATCGTGTGACACGCCGTCGTGTCCCAAATCCGCCAGATGCTGGCGGCATGCCTGCGTGATATCGATCTGCTCCAGAGGCACGCCCAGTCCCTCGCACAGCCGCCGCGCGTTGTCGAGCGTACGGGCCGTCGTGCCGAAACCGGGCATCGTCACCGCATGCAGTCCGCTCCGGTCAAGCCCGGCACGGTCAAACGCCTCGCACGCCGCAAGCAGCGCCAGCGCTGAATCGAGTCCGCCCGACACGCCCACGACCGCGGCCTTGAACCCCGTGTTCAGCAGCCGCGTGGCGAGTCCGGAACTTTGAATCGCGAACACTTCGGCGCACCGCTCATCGCGGCAGGCCCGATCAGCGGGCACAAAGGGATGCGGCTCGACGGTCCGCAACAGTTCTGTGGCAATCGGAGCCTCGGCCGGCTGTACCGCAGTCCCGCCGCCGAACGTCAGCCGTCGCAAGAGCGCCGTGCGCGCGTTATGATCCGCGAACACCGCATTCTGACGCCGTTCATGCAGCAGAAACTCCAGATCAATGTCGGCCAGAACACGGGTGCCGGCGCGCACGAAGCGTTCACCCTCCGCCAGCACGCGGCCGTTTTCCGCAATCAGGGTGTGGCCGCCAAAAACCAGATCGGTCGTGGATTCCCCCACGCCGGCACCGGCGTACGCATACGCCGCGAGGCAGCGCGCCGACTGAGCGGCCACCAGCATGCGCCGATAGTCGGCCTTGCCGACCCGCTCGTTGCTGGCCGAGAGATTGCAGAGAAGGGTCGCGCCGCCGACCGCCAACGCTTGGCTCGGCGGCTGCGGGCTCCACAGGTCTTCGCACACCTCGATGCCGACGCAACATGCGGGATCAGACGCCGATTCGAACAGCAAGCCTGTGCCGAACGGCACAGGCTTGCCGCACACCCTGATCTGCGGGGCCGCTATCTCACGCCCGGACGTAAACCAGCGACCTTCATAAAACTCCTGCGTGTTGGGCAAGCAGCTTTTCGGGACAACCCCGATCACCCGGCCTTGGCAACACGCCGCCGCGCCGTTGATGAGCAGCCCGTCCAGCCTGAGCGGCAGCCCGACTACAAACAACGTCGACTGCGCGCGCGTCGCGTCCAGAAAAGCGGCCAGCCCCGCTTCTGCCGCATCCAGCAGGCCAGCCTGGTAAAACAGATCGCCGCACGTGTAGCCGGTCACGCACAGCTCAGGAAACACGCAGATGTCCGCGCCGGCCTCAGCCGCCCCCAAAGCGGCGTCGATCAGCGCGGACACGTTGCCGGCCACGGCGGCCGGCGCCACCGGCGGGGACACCGTGCCGACCCGGCAGAAACCGAATGGTTTGAGCACGAACGCCCCCTCCTTGTGTTACCGGATGAACAGCATCTCTTGATAGGTCGGCAGCGGCCAGAGTTCATCGCTGCAGATATGCTCCAGCGCGTCGGCCTCTTTGCGCAGCGCGTTCATCATCGGAATGACCGTGTCCAGCAGATACCGGCATTCCCGGGCCGCAGACAGCTTCGAGGGAATCTGAATGACACTCTCCAGCTCCAGCATCGCTTTCTGCAGGTTGGCCAGCAGCCCGTTGACCTCGTCCAGCGTGGTGGTGCACCCGGATTTGCCGAGCGCCGCCAGATCGGCCGCCGTCTGCGACAGCAGCTTCTGATACTTGACGCCGGCCGGGAAGATCATGGTGCGCGCCATCGTCAGGCAGAGGCGAGCCTCGATCAGCACGTCTTTGACATATTTCTCGCGGTAGATCTCAAAGCGGCTTTCAGCCTCGCGCCGGCTGAGCACATTGTACGTCTCGAACACCTGGAAGGTGGCGTCGCACGCCATCGCGTCCAGCGCTTCAGGAGTGGTCCGCGTGTTCGGCAGGCCGCGCCGCGCCGCCTCGTCGTGCCACTCTTGCGAATAGTTGTCGCCATTGAAGATCACGCGGCCGTGTTCTTTCAGCACCTTCTGCAACAACTTCTGCACCGCCTCGTTGAACTTCGCCGGCTGCTTGGGCGCCTTCTCCAGTTCGGCGGCCATGTAGTCCAGCGATTCCGCGACAATCGTGTTCAGCACCACCTGCGGACCGGCGATCGACTGGCTGGAGCCGACCGCGCGGAACTCAAAGCGGTTCCCGGTGAAGGCAAACGGGCTGGTCCGGTTGCGGTCGGTGGCGTCTTTGGGCAGCGGCGGCAGCGTGTCGACCCCGACCGCCAGCGTACCGGCCTTTTTGGACCGCCGCGAACCGCCCGCCACGAGCTGCTCGAAAACCTCAGCGAGCTGCTCGCCGACAAACACCGAGATGATGGCCGGCGGCGCTTCGTTCGCACCGAGCCGATGATCGTTTCCGGCGTGTGCCACAGCGCCGCGCAGCATCACCGCGTGCAGATCCACCGCACGGATCACGGCCGCGCAAAACACCAGAAACTGCATGTTGTCCTGAGGCGTCTCGCCGGGATTCAGGAGATTGCCGACCTTGGGTCCGCCCAGCGACCAGTTCAAATGCTTGCCGGAGCCGTTGATCCCGGCAAACGGCTTCTCATGCAGCAGACAAGCCAACCCGTACTTGGGCGCGACCGACTGCAAGACCTGCATGACGAGATACTGGTGATCGGTCGCCAGGTTCGCGGTCTCGAAAACCGGTGCGATTTCGTACTGCGCGGGCGCGACTTCGTTGTGACGGGTCTTGACCGGGACACCCAGCTTATACAGTTCCGAGTCGACCTCCGTCATGAAGGCCAGGACACGCGCCGGAATGGTGCCGAAATACTGGTCCTCCAATTCCTGTCCCTTGGGCGGCCGCGTTCCGAACAGCGTGCGCCCCGCGCTCAGCAGATCCGGACGCGCGTAATAGAGGCTGCGATCAATCAGGAAATACTCCTGCTCCGGACCCGCCGATGCGGTGATCATGCCGGGATCTTTGTGCCCCAAGAGCCGCAGCACGCGCTGCGCCTGGCGGTTGACGGCCTGCATCGAACGCAGCAACGGCACCTTCTTGTCCAAGGCCTCACCCGTCCAGGAGCAGAAGGCCGTGGGGATGCACAAGGTGGTCCCGTTTCGGCCCTCCATCAAGTAAGCCGGACTCGTCACGTCCCATGCGGTGTAGCCGCGCGCTTCGAATGTGGCGCGGATTCCGCCGCTCGGAAAACTGGATGCGTCGGGCTCGCCCTGGATCAACTGCTTGCCCGAGAAATCGATGGTGAGATGCCCTTTGCCGTCAGGGCTGTAGAAGCTGTCATGTTTCTCTGCCGTGAGCCCGGTCAGGGGATAGAAGATGTGCGCATAGTGCGTGGCGCCGCGTTCAATCGCCCAGCGGCTCATCGCGGCCGCCACAACATCCGCAGCACGCGTATCAAGCGGGACGCCCTCTTCGATGGTTTTGCGCAACGACGCATAAATGTCCTTCGGCAGACGCGCCTTCATCTGGTCGTCACCAAACACATTGACGCCAAAGTAGGACGGCACCTCTTTGCAGCCCAGTTTCGGCTCGTCACCCGCGCGGTACTGAATGGCTGACTCAATTGCTTTCTGTCGTGTGATGCTCATAGCGTTCTCCGATTAACCACAGTTGGTATACACGTCACGCGAATGATTAAGCACCCTTTGTGCCAATTCGCTCTTTACGCCGCCGCGCGCATGTTCTCCGCAGAATATGCCACGCTTTCACAGCCGGCAAACGAAAACGCCGGACGGTTTTGTCCGGCGTGAAACGTGAACTGACAATTTTGCTGCGCACCAAACTAAAATGCGACAGCGACGTTGATGCCGCCCCACAGGAGGTCCTCGTCCCAATAGGGCTCGGCATCGCGCGCGTCGCTGTCGAGCAGTGACACCCAAGCCAGGCGCGCGCCCACCGACATGGACTCCGTGACAGCA
>JAQUEX010000115.1:4900-10172 GCA_028684935.1 Kiritimatiellia bacterium
GACAGCGACGTTGATGCCGCCCCACAGGAGGTCCTCGTCCCAATAGGGCTCGGCATCGCGCGCGTCGCTGTCGAGCAGTGACACCCAAGCCAGGCGCGCGCCCACCGACATGGACTCCGTGACAGCATAGGATGCGTAAACGGCCGCATTGACATCCATCAAGCCGGCGTCATCTGTTCCCACATACGCCATGTAATCGGCATCGCCCGCACCCAACGACACTTCAGCGCCGAGCGTCAGGCGTTCTGCCACAGCCCACTCCTTGCTCAGTCCCGCATTGGCGTAAAACCCTTCGAGCAGATCATAGTCATACGTCAAGCTCACGAAGGGGGTCACGAACTCCGAGTTATAGGACGCCGAGAGATACACCTCCTTGGTGCTGCCCAGATTGACAACAGGGAAGGTATACCAGATGTGCCCCGCCTCTAATGAGACCGGCCCCACGTCGATCGCGTACGACAACGTGTAGTCGATCTCATTCAAGCCGCCCCCGCGCACGTTTCCGTTGCGGTCGGTCAGATCCATGTTGCTCCACAAGGCCGCCCCCAGGGAACCGTATTCACCCAATGACAGAGACGCCGAAGCTCCGGGCTGAAAGACCGGCTCGTCATTGATCACCATACCGCGCCAGACATAGGCCGAATAAAGGTCTGCGGTCATCTCAAACGAGAGCGGACTGGCATCCTGCGCTTCGTCCGCCCGTGACACGCCCGTCCAACACATTAACACCACTGCCCACCTGATGAGTCGTTTCATTTCACTCGTCCTTGTTGTTGCCCGCCGAAACAAACAGCGGATATGCGTCTCTTCGCAGAGAGAGTGCCAACCGCACCGTTCGCTTGACATTCACACGAATTTTTAAAATTACCCTTTAAAAACAGGTCATATCAATCATTCAACATTGTCAGTCTTCGAAGCGAAAATACAAATTGGCAAGACAGTTCTGACATTCTTGTGACGTTAAGACGTATTTTTACAGAATAATATTTTTCAATCATCTAAAAACAACCCTCACACGAAGTGATTGTTGAGATATTTGCCTGTACGGCGCAGTTGGCATTGCCGGTGCTAAGAGACAGACAACGCCTGACAGGTACAGGCATGACAAACAAAAGAGGATGACGATGCAAACTCCAAAGAGAATACCGATACTCCCCCTGCTCGCGCTGGCGGGCGTGGGAATCGCGGCGACGGGCTGGGCACAGGATGCTGTGCCCGGCGCTTCTGAAAGTTGGAAGGCGGCGATGAGCAACATGCGGGTCGCGACGGACACCGTGTGGGTCATCGTCGCGGGCATGCTGGTGTTCTGGATGAACGCGGGCTTCGCCTTGGTGGAGAGCGGTCTCTGCCGTGCCAAGAACTGCGTCAACATCCTGGCGAAAAACTTCGTCGTGTTCGCGCTCGCCACGTTCTCGTTCTGGGCGGTGGGCTGGGGCCTCATGTTCGGAGACGGCACGCCATGGATCGGCCTGAAAGGGCTGTTCTTCCTGAGCGGGGCGGACAACTCTCCGGCGTTGGGAGCTGCGTACGCGGCGATGAATCCGTTTTCATCCGCCACCTACGAAGGCGTCTACTCGGCGATCAACTGGACACCGGTTCCGTTGGCTGCCAAGTTCTTCTTCCAGCTCGTCTTCGCCGGCACAGCCGCGACGATTGTCTCGGGCGCGGTGGCGGAACGCGTGAAATTCATGTCGTTCATCGTCTTCAGTGTCCTGCTCGTCGCGCTGATGTACCCGGTCAGCGGCCACTGGATCTGGGGCGGCGGCGTCTTGGCCGCGGCGCAAGCGGGTGAAGGCCTGAACGCTTTCTTCCACAGCTTCCGCGATTTTGCGGGCTCGACGGTAGTCCACTCCGTGGGCGGATGGGCAGCGTTGACCGGTGCGTTGATCCTCGGGCCGCGTATCGAAAAGTTCCGTCGCAACGGGACCATCCGGCCGGTCATGGGCCACAACATGAGCAGCGTGGCGCTGGGCGTTCTGATCCTGTGGCTCGGCTGGTTCGGGTTCAACCCCGGCTCCACCATGTCAGCAGGTGACGGCTCCGCGATCTCGCACGTGCTGGTCGCCACCAATCTGGGCGCGGTCATGGCGACACTGAGCGCCACCGTTACCGCTTGGCTGCTGCTTAAAAAGCCCGATCTCAGCATGATTCTCAACGGCTGTCTGGCCGGGCTGGTGGCGGTCACCGCGCCGTGCGGGTTCGTGTCCTTCGCCTCCGCCGCCGTGATCGGCGCCGTGGCCGGCGTGCTCGTGGTGCTGAGCGTGCTGTTCTTCGACCGCATGCGTATCGATGATCCCGTCGGCGCGCTGTCCGTGCATCTGGTGAACGGCGTGTGGGGGACGTTGGCGCTCGGCCTCTTTTACGACGACGCGATCGCCACCAACGTGGCTGGGCTCGCCACCGGCCTCGGACGCGCCGCGCAATTCGCGCAGCAGGTCAAGGGCGTCGTGCTCGTAGGCCTCTTCACCGTGATCGTTTCCGCCTTGATCTGGCTGGCGATCAAAGCGCTGATGGGGTTGCGCGTGACCCGCGAGGAGGAGTTGGGCGGACTGGACATCGGCGAGCACGGCAACGAGGCCTACCCGGACTTCCAGGGTTTTCTCACCAAGTAACCTGTCAAGGAGAACGATTATGAAACTGATCATTGCAGTCATACAACCCGACAAACTCTCGGATGTCAAAGAGGCGCTGACAGACGCCGGCGTCACCAAGATGACCGCCGCCAACGTCATCGGCTGCGGCCAGCAGATGGGCTACACGGAAAAGTACCGCGGCATCCGAAAGGAGATCAACCTGCTTAAAAAGGTTGAACTGCGGATCGCGGTCAACGAAGATTATGTCAAGCCGACGGTGGAGGCGATCATCCAAGGCGCGCGCACCGGACAGATCGGCGACGGCAAGATCTTCATCCTCGACCTGCCGGAATGCATCCGCATCCGCACCGGCGAACGGGGAACCGAAGCGATCGGCTAGGATTAAACAAGAAGGGCAATCTGCCCCCAAAGGATAAGTAAAAAACGGGTGCGATTCGGTATCGAAACGCCGAATCGCATCCGTCTTTTGCGTCTACAAGGAAGGGTAGTCGGGTCGGGGGTGCGGGCTTATTTTGGAGCGCGGCGGCTTGCCGCCGCTTTGGAAAGCGGGAGCAAGCTCCCGCACTCCACAACAACTTGCTGGCTTGCTTACTTCTTGCGGAGCCCCGCCTGCGTGTAATCCCACGCTTTGAAGCCGAGCGTAAAGGCCGGGGATTCTGGCTTGAGACGGAAGTCGCACGCATCGGCGTTCTCAAAGAGCGGATCGGCGTACCGGCCGCCGACCTCCTTGCCGCATGTCTGCCACGCGTCCCACGCGAGGCTGTCGAGTTCCGGCTTGCCCGAGTAATCGTACCAAAGGTTGCCGGCCCAGATCCCGCCCACGCCGCGCGGCCCGCGCCCGACGAGCGGTCCCTCGCGCACCACGACAACGTTGTTCACAAAGTGCAACGTGCAGGGGACGTCCTGCACCACCTGGCGCGCCATACGTACCGCGCCGAGCTTCTTGTTCCATGCGAAGACGTTATTGCGGATGATACAGCCCGCGCCGTAGTGCTGGTGGAAACCGCCGTCCGTCGTGTTCCAGCACAGGTTGCGTTCCATCACGATGCCCTCGGACCCCTCGTCCGTATACAGCGCCCACCCGCCGTAAGAATAGGCCCACACGTCATGGATCACGTTGTCGTGCACCGTCGTGCCGTAGCTCGTGCCGAGCGTGTAGACGCCGCCCATGTCACTCATGATGCCCTTGCCGAGGTCATATATCTTGTTGAACGCGACCTCGTTGCGCTGCGCGACACTGCCTTGAAAGCCCCACGTCCACCCCACGGAGACGCCCGTGTAGTAGAAGTCGTAAATCTCGCAGTGCGTCACCTTCGAGTCAGACACATGCGTCAGCGCCACACCCGTGCCCTCGGGGTTGAACAGGCCGCCCTTGCGGATCACGCAGTTGTCGATCACGTTGAACGCGGTCGAACGCGGCGCGAGCGTCTTGATCACCCGGCGTTTGAGGGTCTCGCCCTTTGCGACGTGACCGTTCGAAGCGCCCATCCAGACGCCGCCCGCGCCCAGATCCTCGATCGTGCAGTTGGCGATCCGATTCGACACGCACCCGTCGTTGAAACGCAACGCATAATTGCCCGTGTGCGCGATGACGCAGGTGTCCCACGTGACGCGGTGCGCGCCCTCGGCGGTCACGAGACCGTCCGACCCGCTGGCCGCCTGGTGCTGCCAGCTTTCCGTCGGCCCGTTCACGGGCGCCCCGTCCGTCGGCGGGGCGTCGCTGTACGCGAACGTCAGGTTGCGGAACGCGATGTCGTGCACGAATTCGCCTTTGTCCGGATTGCCTTTAATCGCGATCAACTGGCTCAGCTTGGCGCTCGGCGCGATCACGACAGCCGTCTCGATGGCCTCGCCCGCCATCGGCCGATAGCGCACACGGCCCGCCTTCGCGTCATAAAACCACTCGCCCGGCGCGTCGAACGCGCTCCGCACGTTCTCGAAAGAAACGAGAGTCTCACGCGCGTTCCAGATCGACCACCCGCTCCACCCTCGCGGGGTCCAAGTCTCGACCGTCATCGTAGCGGGATCGAACGCACGCAGAATGCGGCGCGCCGTACTCCACTTGTGCACCACGCACATCTGCGCGTACGGAAACTCGTCGGCAGGGATCTTCCCGAGCGCCGCGGCGAGCGCGTTCGTCAACGTGGCGCGCTCGACGTACGAGGCCTTGCCGGCCGCGTTGGTGACCGCAGTGATGTTCGGTTTCACGAGATTGAAATAACTCGCCGTTCCCTGACCGCCGTTCGGCAGACGGGCACGCTCCGCGCGACGCCCGTTGACCCACAACTGCTCGAAATAGGCGGGCTTCCCGCCGGGTGCCGTCGGGATCGGCGCGGACCACGTGCCGTCCGCCTCGGCGGTCCATCCCGTGACCACGCCGCCGCCGGAAATCGTCGCGCCCTCACCCTCGCCCGCCCAGGTGACCGGCGCCTGCGGCGTGCCGGAATCGGCCGGCGTCAACGTGAGCGTCTCCGTGAGCGCATAGATGCCGGGCTTCACGACCACCGTCCACGCCTCTTGATTCCCCTGCGCCTTCGCCGCGCGGATGTGTTCCAGCGCGGCTTTCGGCGTCAGGCCGTCCGGAGCGACCACCACCTGGCCCGCGTGAACAACGGCCGACACAGCCAATAACCCGAAGATAACGCCCGCAAAACAAGTCCTGCTCCCCATTTTCACCT
>JAQUEX010000116.1 GCA_028684935.1 Kiritimatiellia bacterium
TCACCCTGCGCGCGATGGCCCTGCGCCTGTTCGATGCCGAACGGCTGCTGCAGCCCGTGCGCTTGGTCGGTTTCGGCGTGAGCGGGTTCACCGATGAGCGCCGCGATCAGCTTTCACTGTTTGACGATGCCCCGGCCGTGCGCGAAAAGCGTGAGCGCCTCTGCCGCGCGGTGGATGAGCTGCGCGAACGGCTGGGGGACACCGCGTTGCAGCGCCCTTCGGCCACGGGTGACCTTTACGCAGATGACAGTGACGGTGCAACGCGCTGATGGCATAAACTGGACACAGGCGGGACCACTGGCTATTCTAACCCGCCTTTATGTGATACCTGCCGCACAAGGAGGCGGCGAACGATGCTGAAACGTTTTTTGTGGCTGAGTATGTGGGCCATGGCGGCTCAGGCGGATGTGATGTTGCCGGCCGACGAGCCCTCGCGTTGGCAGGCAAGCCCAGACGGCGGCGACGCGCCGTCGGTCACCGCGGCAGAACCCTATCAGGGGCGAGCCGCGCTGCGGTTTGCGTATGCCAATCGCAAAGGGTATGGCAACAGCATGCTGCAACCCGTTTCAGTTCCGCCGGAAGCGTATGGTTTGCGCTTCAGCCTTTTTGTGGAACGGGCCGCATCCGCTTCTGCCATGCACCTCTGGTTCCGTGAGAAGGACGGGGATCTTTGGATGTGTCCGGTGACGCCGGAGGACGGAAAACGCATTGGCGAGGTCACCGGCACGTGGCGCTCGGTCTTCGTCCCGTTGAATCTGCTTAGACATCAACCCCGTGGTGACACGAAACGCCATTTTCTCTCCTCAGACCGCATGATGATCGGCTTCAATTTCGGCGATCAAACGGTCCGCATCGCAGGCCTGACTTTCGTCGTGCGCCAGGCGGGGGCGGTCCCTGATCGCGTGGATACGCCGATTTCGCATTCGGCTGAGCCGCGCGGGCGTCGCATCGCGCTGATTCACGAACCGGGCGCCGTGCGACTGCCGGGCCACCCCGATCCCGTGCGCCTCGCGCGCCTGTTGCGCGATGCCGGCTTTTCGCCCGTGATGCTGCCCGCCTCCGGATTGCATCAAAAGCAGGCCTTCAGCCGCGACTCGGTGGATCTGCTCGTTCTGCCGAACGCTCCGTTCTTCCCTTTGGCGGCGGTTGACGCTTTCAGGGAGTATTTAAAACAGGGCGGCGCGTTCCTCTCCATCGGCGGATATGCGTTCGATACGCTCCGTTCGTTCGACGGCACAGCGTGGTCGGCGCAGCCGCTCTGGCCCATGGCCAAAGAACTCGACAGCGTCCGGCGCGCGGCGGAGCGACTCAACACGCGCTACGGCGATCCCGGCGATACGATGCGTCTCCATCCCGAACAGCTCGGCGTGTTCGATCCGTCGTTCCTGCTGCGCAACGTCGCGGCTGTGCGGGCAGCGGACGACCCGTTCGTTCTGCCTGCCGCATGGCGCGCGGAGCTTGCGCTGGAAGGTCCCGCAGCCGTTGCGATGACCGGCAATAACAATCCGGTTTTCCCTGACGTCAACGCGCGCTGGATTCCGCTGCTGCTGACGGAGGACCGGCTGGGACGGCCGCGCGGCCCGGCGGCCGCGCTGGTGTTGAATCACCGGGGTCCTTTTGCCGGTTCGCACTGGGGCCTCTTCGGCGTGACCAACCTCGACCTGTTCAACGGTGCGCATCCGGCGCTCGACCGGTTGTTCGTGGAGGTCTGCCGCCGGCTGCTCGCCCCGTCGTTTCTGATCCGGGTTCAGAGTGATTTTGCATGCTATCGCGCGGGCGAGACGGTCGTGCTCTCAGCGCTCGCGAAAACCAACGGCGAGGCCGAGTCGGTGCGTTTTCTCGTGGACGGTGCGACCGTTGCAGACGTGCCACTGGTGGACGGCGCGGCGCGCGCGACGTGGCCCTTGCCGCAGAGTCTGCCGGATTTTCGCGAGGTGCGTGCGGAGTTGCGGATCGGCGGCCGTCCGGTTGATGTGATGCGGAGTGGCTTCGCGGTCTGGAATCCGGCACGGGCCGGCGAGGGGCCGCGCGTGTCACTGCGCGGCAACTATTTTGATTTCAACGGACGGCCGCTTTTCTTCGGCGGAGTGAACACGACGGGCATGATGTGGTATTCCGACAACGAAGATCCGCTGGTCTGGCGACGCGATTTCGAACGCATGGGCGACTTCGCCATGAACACGCTGCGCATCCTGCATTTCTCGCCGTTTTGCAAGACCAATGCGCCGCAAAAGATCGGCACGTCGCTGGATCTGCGTCAACAACCGGAAAAGACCTGCCGACAGACCGATGCCATCGTGCAACTTGCGCAACCCAATCAGGTCTCGATCTTCCTCTCGCTGCATGACTGGTTCGCGTTGGACCTCACGGACGACGAGCTGTCCGCACAGCAGGCTTGGAACCGTTTCTGGGCGGCGCGCTATGCGGCCTTTCCCGGGATGCTGTACGATATTCAGAACGAGCCGGGCACGCGGCTCACGCAGACGGCGGTGTTGCGTCCGCGCTACGAGGCATGGCTGGCAGCGCGCTACGGATCGCTGGAGAACGCGCGGTCGGCATGGCGCGCGAGCGGGGCAAAGCCCGAGATCGACTTCAGCGCGAAAGCGTCGGGCTGGAACGATCTCCGTGTGCGCGACAACGAGCGGTTCCGCGCGTGGGTGTACGCCCGTTGGCAGCGGGAGAACGGGATGGCGGTCAAGCAGGCCGCGCCGCACGCGCCCGTCACGGTCGGCCACCTGCAGGATCTGACCGCCTCAGAAAAGGTGCTGGACACAACGGGCGTCGACTTTCTGAACATTCATCATTACGGGGCGGTCGACCATCTGCGCGGCGTGCTCAAGATGATCGACCGGCGGTTCGAAGGCAAGAGCTTCTCGCTGGGTGAGTTCGGCTCGCGGACGGCGCATGCGGCGCGCAATCAGGGCGTTTGGGGTGATCCGGCCGAGGCGTCGGTCCAACACTATCTGGCGGTCGGGCATTACGCGATCGGCATGGGCGCGTCGTTCATTGCGAACTGGAGCTGGAAGGATTTTCGCGACTGTGTGTTCCCGTGGGGCATCAACCACGCGGATCTGACCCCCAAGCCGGTGCTGGAAGCTTACCGCAACATGATGTTGCTTTTCCGCACGGCGGAGCCGCGCTATGAAGCGCCGACCCTCTATCTGCTCCTTCCGGACAGCTTCCGGCTGGGGCCGGAAACGGGCCGCATCCATGAGGGATTGCGCCGCGCGACCGACTGGCTGCTCAGCCTCAACGTTCCGTTCGGCGTGCTCAACGAGGGATCGCTGGATCGCCTGCCGACAGAAGCGCGCGCCTTGGTCTGGCCGCTGGCGGTGTGCCCATCCGACGCTTCGTTCGAGCGGGTTCGGCGTTTTATCGGGCAAGGCGGACGGGTGCTGCTGACGGGCGATCCGCGTTTTGCCGAAGACCGCACGCCGACGCGGATGGCACGCTTGGAGCAACTCGCATTGGCTGCGCCGGCGACGGCCGTCCCGCCGTTTTCGGTGAAGGCGCTGCCGCAAACGGTGTCCGCCCGCATCTCGCGCGACGGACGCGTGGCATGGGTGCCTGAACCGCTCGAGCTGCTGGATGACCGCGGTGAGACCGGGCGCACGCTCTACCGGCGCTTTCTCGATGAAATCGCCGGCGTGGAGCGGTTGCGTGTGATGCCGGATGACGGGCATGCGCTGGTTTTTGAAGTCGCGTTGCGCGACGGGCGCGCGGTGGCGGCCGTCAATCAGTCGGAGGAAACGCGCCATCTCGTCATCCCTGCACGCGGGCGGCTGCCTGAGATCCGCGCCGGCGTGGCGGCGGGTCGGACCCTCTACGTGCAGGTCAATGCACGGGGTGAGGTGGTGGCTGCAGCCGCGCAGCAGGGGCTGGCGGTTGGCGATGCCGATGTGCTCAAAGCGGGCGGCGATTGGGCGGTACTGTCGCTGTCGGGCGAAGACGTGCGCCGCGCGCCGTGTTTGGCGGCTTTCCCGTTCGGGGAAGGGGCGCTCGGTCTGTGCCGCGATGCCGGGGCACCGGCCTTGGCGGGGGAGGTCGGCGAATTCCGCGCCGGTGTCTGGACACGTCTTGAAGAGCAGGCGCTGCAGATACAGCCCGGTGTAATCCGCGGCGAGACCGATGCCGCAACCGCCTATGACATGCGCGTGCTGGCTGATCCGGCGCGCATGAACGGGGCGCGCGAGACGATGGAGCGTCTGCTGAGGGTCAGACCGCTCGAAGGCCGTTAACGCCGGGTGCGAGGGCGTGTCAAGCCGGTCAGGCACACGGCCGCAGCGCCCATCACGGCGGCTTCGTACCCCAGGCGGGTCCGCGTGACAGCGAGATGCCCGCATTGCGGCAGGGCTTCCTGTGCCAGGGTCTGCTGAAGACTCGGCAGCATCAGGTCGAGTGCCTTCGACGCGCCGCCACCGATGAAGGCATGCGCGGGATTCAACAGGTTCGCGGCGATGGCCAGCGCGCGCCCGAGGTAAACACCGGTTTGCTCGTAGACCGACAATGCGGCGGAATTTCCGTGCCGTGCCAGTTCCTCGCAACGCTTGGCATCCGTGCCGGCGGGCAGGCCCGCCTCGACGGCGCGGCGCGCGATGGCGACTCCTGACGCATGTGCCTCCAGGCATCCGACCCCGCCGCATCCGCAGGGATAGGGCGCGTCCCGCTCAACCTTGAGATGGCCGAATTCGCCGGCGCAGCCGCCGCTGCCCCGCACCAGGCTGCCGTTCGCCACGACCGCACCGCCGTTGCCGGTGCTGATCGTGATCCAGATGAAGTTGTCGCCTGCGCCGCCGAAACGCTGTTCCGCCAGCGCGCAGGCGTTGATGTCGTTTTCAAAAAAAAGGCGCTCGCCCGGCAGCGCCAGCGCGTCAGCCAGCAAGGGGCGAGCGTGGAACGCGCCCCAGCCGGCAGATGGCGAACCCAGCACATGCCCGTCAGGTGTCACCATGCCGGGAATGTTCATCCCCACGCCGTCCAGCGCATGCACAGCGACGCCGGCTTCCTGAGCACAGGTCGCGAGCAATTCCGCGCACCGTCGGAAATAGGCCGGAATATCGGCGGTCGGCACAGCGGCCTGACGCCGCGCCACGAGGGTGCCGGCCGCTGTCATCACTGCGGCGAGCACCTTGGTGCCGCCGCCGTCTATCGCCCCGATCAGCATGGCTATCCGCTTTCTTTAGCCGCAACACGCGCACGGTGAAGCCGCGACGCCGGCTTGCTCCGCAAGCGCGGGGCGCATCGCACACACGAGATTGTGGAAGTAGATCAGGTGCAAGTCTTCAAGCAGTTCCATCGAGTCGGTGGGGGCGATGAGGATGAGGTCGCAGAGCGCTTTCATCTGGCCGCCGTCGCGCCCGCCGAAACCGATCGTGGCGAGTCCCATCCCGCGCGCCGCTGTCAACCCCTGAAGGATGTTCGGCGAGTTTCCGCTACCGCTGAACGCGATCACGATATCGCCCGGCCGCGCGTACGTTTGCAGCAGAATCGCATAAATTTCGGCATAGCAGAAATCATTCGCCAGGCAGGTTACCAACGCATTGGAGTCGCTCAGACAAAATGCGCGGAAACCCGGTGCGTCCCCGATCCTGCAGCCTTTGACCAGATCGTTCGTCACATGCGAGGCGGTGGCGGCGCTGCCGCCGTTGCCCATTAGAAACACCGTTCGGTCCTCAGCCTTCGCGCGCAGCAACAGGCTGCCGATCTCCGCCAGTTTGCCGAAATCGGTCGCCATCAGTTTGGCGGCGGCGTCCGCCGCATACGTTTCTAAATCTTTCATCAACTCGTTTTTCATGATCCGTTCCTTCCTGACTAAAGCGACCAGCCTTGGCGGTACTTGCGCATCACGTAAGCCTGCGCGTCGCCGTCGTTCGTGACTTTCATCGCCTCGCCGTTCCACAGCAGGCGGCGGTAGGGGAAGCGTACCGCGAGATTGCCGAGCAACACCATTTCGGCAAAGGGGCCGGCATAGTCGAAATTCGAAATCGCCTGCTTGCCCTCGCGAATGGCCTGGAGCCAATTTTTCTCGTGGCCCGCTTCGCCCCCGGGGATCCGCTCGATCGTTTTAGGCGGCCGTGCGAAGGCCTTCATCGACGATTCAGGAATAAGCCGCGGGCTGCGCCCGTAGCAGCCGCACATCAGCTTTCCTTTATCGCCGACAAACAGCACGCCGCCGTCCGAGTCACCCATCTCGCGCCCCTCTTCGAGCTCGGCGGGGCGCGGCGGCTGGAGCCCGCCGTCCCACCACGTCAGGTCCAAGGCGGGCAGGCCTTCGCGTTCAGGGAACGTGTAGCGCACGATTGAAGAGCGCGGAAACTGCTCGTGCTTCGGTTCCGTGTTTTTCCAGAAGCCTTCCCAATACGTGGAAATGTTGGCCTCGACGCTGACGGGGTACTTGAGTTTCAGCGCCCAGTACACGCAATCCAACACGTGACAGCCGAGATCACCCAGCGATCCCGTACCGAAATCGCACCACGCGCGCCAACTGTTCGGGTGGTAGCAGGGGTGGTACGGACGCATCGGCGCCGGCCCGATCCACTTGTCCCAGTCGAATCCGGCCGGAACGGGCGGGGTTTCCTTCGGGCGCTCGATCTCGATACCCTGCGGCCAGACCGGGCGGTTGGTCCATGCATGGACCTCGCGCACCGTGCCGATCGCGCCGGCCCAGATCCACTCGCAGACCATGCGCACGCCGTCGCCGGAACGTCCCTGATTGCCCATCTGCGTGATCACCTTGTGCGCGCGCGCAGCCTCGGTCATCGCGCGCGCTTCACCGACCGAATAAGCCATCGGTTTTTGGACGTAAACATGTTTTCCCGCGCGCATGCAGGCCATCGCGATCGGCGCGTGCGTGTGGTCTGGCGTCGCCACGACAACGGCGTCGATGTCCTTCTGCTTGTCGAGCATCTCGCGGTAATCGGTGTAGGTCTTTGCGCCAGGGTACGTCTTGAACGTTTTCGCGGCGTAGTTGACGTCAATGTCGCACAAGGCGACGATGTTTGCGACTTCCGCGCACGCTTTGATGTTGTTGCTGCCCATGCCGCCGACGCCGATGCCGGCGACATTCAGTTTTGCGCTCGGCGGCGTCTGGCCGTTAAGCCCGAGCACGTGGCCGGGAACGACCTGAAAAGCGGCCGTTGCAACGGCTGCGCGCTTGAGGAAATCTCTGCGAGCGAGGGAGGATGTTTTTGCCTTCATGATTTCTGTCTCCTGGGTGTTCCTTACGCGAGTTCACGATACAGCGCAACGAGAAATGCGCGGTTGTCCGCGCTGGTATAGGTCATGCGTCCGCCCATGCGTGAGAAGGTTTTGCAAAACCGCAAGTAGTAGGCGGGATTGTCCTGCGGGGGTTCTCCGTCGCGCGTCCAGTCCCACGTTGCAGCCGCAAGGTCAACCACATGGATCGCAAAGTGCTCGATCGCCCGGCCGCGCTGTCGCGCTGCATTGCGCGACATCGACAGTGCCTTCTCGAAAATCATCGGCGACATGACGGCAGACCCGACAGACAGGTAAACGCCTTTTTCGATTCTGCTGACGGCGTCCACGAAGTTCAGAAAATCGCGGTCGGCCGTGCGCCCGATCGGGGCACCGCGATTCAGCGGGTGCGTGTAGATGATGTCGTGCCCGAACATCGGATGCGCCGTCAGCGGCGTGCCGGACAGATAGGCTGCTGCCTGCAGACCATATTCCTTGAAAGGATGCGGCACCTGCAAGAAGCCCGGGCGCGCCGGAATGTGGCGCGTGATCGCTTTCAGGTCGGCCGCGGCTGCCGCGCGCGCCAGCGTCTCGTCATCTGCATCCGTCGCAGCGCCGGCCGCGATCGCCGCGTCCAGATCGCTGGGGAAAGGGATCTTCAAGCCGTCATTTGCGACAAACGCGCCGATCGACTCGCCGTAGCCGCGTCCCTCATAGGCGCCGACCGCAAGGGCCAAGTTCAGATACAGGCCGGTTTCCTGCCAAAGGCCGAACTGGCCTTCGGCGACATACCGTTGCACGTCTTCCCCTGTGAACCCTTGGAAGGCGAACTCCCAATCATGGATCACGCCGGCGCCGTTGGTCGCGAAATGGGTGATCCAGCCGCCTCGCATGAGACCGATCAACACCGGAGCGAGTCCGTTTTTGATGGCGTGCGCACCGAACGCCATCACAACCGACGCTCCGCAGGCGCGGGCTGCGCGTATCTCGCAGGCGACCTGTCGAACGGTTTCTCGAGCGCTATCCGTGAGGTGTAGCTCGCAGGTGTCAGGGTCAATCCGGTCGCGGGCGAAATCAATTTTATTGCGGCGCTCGGCAAGCGGACGCGGGCAGACGGAGTTCCGGTCGAAGAGTCGGTTCATGACTGCTGTTCCCTCCAGAGCGCGAGCGCGTCGGAGAGGTCGGACGGCGCGGCCGTGCCCGTCGTACCGAGCTGGCGGATCGTCACCGACGCGGCCAGGTTGCCCATCAGGGCCGCTTCCGGATGCGTGGCTCCGGCTGCCAGTGCCGCTGCGGCACCGGCCGTGAAGGCGTCGCCCGCGCCCGTGGGGTCGATCGGCCCTGGCACGCGGACCGGCGGAACGGTGGCGGATAGGGGGCCCGCTACACGGACGCCGCGCGCTTCCGCCGTGACAAAGACCGGTGCGCCAGCCTGGGCGGCGAACACCTCAGCGGCGTTCGAAAGCGCCTCGTCCGGCACACTGGCGCCGGGCAACGGCGCAGCCACGCCCGCAAGCTCAAACTGGTTGGCCTTAAGCGTGATATGGCGGTAACGGTGGATCCTGCGACGTGAGTCAGCCCAGAATAGCGTTTGCGGATTGTGTTTTGCGCGTTCGGATAACGCGTCGATCATGGGCGGCGACAGGACGCCGCATCCTTCCTCAGGAACTTGATCCATTATGATCAGGGCGTCGAGAGCGGGAAGGAGCCAGTCGACCGATGCGAGCAGCGCTTCGCTGACGCGCCCGGGTAAGGGCGTGCGGTTTTTGATGTCGAAACGGTCACGTTCCCCCTCGAGTCCCGGAAGCGTGCGATCTCGGGTTTTGAGATAGGTCGGGGTCACGCACGCGTCGTCGGTAAGCAGGTGCGCGAGATCGCAGCCACATGCCGTCAGGTCGCGGCGCAGCATCCAGCCGTTGCCATCGTTTCCGGTGACGCCCAGTACGGTGATTGACCTTACACCGAGCGCTGCCAGATTGTTGACCACCGTGCCGGCCGCGCCCGGCGCATGGCGGACGGCTGTCACTTGGTGCGCAGGCCGGCCGGTTTCGACCGAGGTCTCCACGCAGGCGGGGTCGATCTCAAAATACTGGTCTAGAAAGAAATCGCCCAATACCGCCACATGCAGCCCTTCAAACCGGGCGAGCAGCGCATGCAGCCTGGCTGTGTCGAATGTGTCAACGAGTCTCTTCATGCTGCACCGCTCCAGAGGTAATCGAGCAATGCGGCGGTCTCCCCGTAGTCAGGGATGACCAGATCCGCGCCGGCACCGATCAAACGCTCGCGCTTCCAGGCGTCGCAGCGTCCGGAACGCGCGGTCTCGTCGCTCGCGACCGCCACGGCGAAGCCGCCGGCGGCCTTGCTGTCCGCGATCTCGACGTAGCCGTCACCAAAGGCGATCAGCGAGGCGCCGTCCACCGCGTTCTCCTTCAGAATGCGCTGGATGACCATCTCCTTTGAAAAACTGGCGTGGTCCTGTTGTGCGCCGTAGATCCGTCCGGGCGCGAAGGTGTCAAGGCCCAGCAGCCGTGCCTCTTCGAGCACATACGATTCGTCCGTGCCGGAGGCGATATACAGGGCGACGCCGCGAGCGCGCAGGCCCGCGAGGATGTCCAGCGAACCGGGCACCAGCAGTACCTCGCGCGGGAGCGTGCCGTCAGCCAGCCCGAGGCGCCTTGCGGCGATGCGGGCCATGAGCAGGTCATGATATTCTGCTTTGTAGTCGAACGGCGAGAGGGGCGTCCCGCCGCGCAGGCGGATTTCCTCGGCCAGCCGGATCATCTGGTAAATGGTCTGCTTGCCCGTTAACGTCGTGACGAAATCACGCACCAGCGCGGCGATGCTGTCCGCGGTTTCCCCGGGCTGCGCATATCTCAGCAGGTGCCGGGTCAGCAGCGGGACCATGATCTCCATCCACCCTTCGCGGATCAGGCTCAGCGTGCCGTCGAAGTCGAACAACGCGTGGGCAGG
>JAQUEX010000117.1 GCA_028684935.1 Kiritimatiellia bacterium
ACGTGATCGTGAAATCGCCGCGCGCCACGCAGGTGATGCCGCCGTTGGCGTATTCATAGGTGATCTTTTCGATTTCCGACTGAATGCGCTTGGCCTCCTTGCGCATCTGCATCGCCTGCTTGACTTGATCGAGCATACCCATGTGTTGAGTTCCTCAAATGGTTGCGTCCGCGAATTCTCCGCGCGGACTAATCTGGTTTACGTGACAGGGTAGTTTAGTACACCCTGTCGCGCGCCTCAAGCCTGTTTGCGGACTTTGCTCCAAGCCAGCGCGAACAACTCGCGAACTTCACCGATGCGCAGCGCATAGGCGGCGGAGAGATAGACCAAGCCGAACGCCGCCCCCGCGACCGACAGCTTGAGCAGATCACCCATCCGCCCGTGCAAGTCGGCGATCATTGGCACCTGCTCCAGCAGCAGCCAGCTCGCCCCGGACGCCAGGCCAGCAGCCACCCCCACGCGGAACATAAAGGCCGTCGTTTCAACAAAGGGGAAAACCGGCGCGTTCTTCTTGAGCATTTCGACCAGCGTGACGCATTTGAACGCGCGCGAGAGCGTAAACCCGCCCGCGATGAAGGCGAGCAGCAGCAGCTCGCGTCCGCCGCTCACCTGGAGGCCCACCCAACTGACCAGGATACTGAGCGAGGAGAAGAGGATGCCGATGAGCGTAACCGCCAGCATGCGGCGATTCGCGAAAAAGGCTTGCATCACCAGTGCCTCGATCGCTGCGGCCGGGAGCACGAAGGTATAGCAGGCGAGCGAGACTGCCGTCCGCTGCACCGCCACCGCGTCGAAGTGCCCGCCCTTGAAAATCAGCGACGTGAACGGTACGGCGGCCACCGCGACAAACAGGGAGAACGGCGCAAACACCGAGAGCAGCATGCGCCCGAAGCGGGTGACCAACTCGCCGAGTTTTTGGTGGTCGTTCTTGTCGACCAGCTCGCAGAAGAAGGGGAAGGCCGCGATCGACAGCGTATAGGGAACCAAGAAGAGCAGCGTGCTCTGCAGCTTGCGCCCCATTGAGTTGGCCTGCATCAGCCCGGACTGATCCAAGGCGCTCAGCAGGTAGATGTTATTCACCTCGTCGCGGACCTTGGCCATCAGGATGCCGGCCAGTAGCGGCAGCGCCAGCCAGCAAAAACGCTTGAACGCCGGGTGCGAAACCGCGAATTCCGGGCGGAATCGGCGTAGCTTGTCACGCAGGCCAAAGAGGTGCGTGCCGACCTTGCACAGCGACCCTGCGACGAGTCCCCACATCAGCATTTGCGCGTTGTCGTGCGCCAGCACGGCGCCGGTGATCAGGAAAAACACCACCGCAAACTTCCACACGGCGTCGCCGAAGGCCGCCAGGAAGAAGCGCTTGTACCCATTGAGGAGAACATAGGTGGTCGACCCCAGCGACAAGCCGATCACGGCCGGCCCCAGCGTCCGGACACTTCGCGTCGCCAGTTCGAACTTCTCAGGCGCGGAATCCGGTCCCCAGTGCGTCAGCAGGCGCACGGCCAGCGACGGCGCGAGACAGAGCACGCACGCCACCGCCACGAGCAGAATGGCTTGCAGGGTCAATACCGTGTTGGCGAACGACCAGGCGCTCTTTTCGGACTCGATGTCCAACTCGCGCATGAAGACCGGCAGAAACGCCGGCCCCAGCACCTCCTCGCCGATCAGGAACAGCATGAAGATGCAGTTTTCAAAAGCAAAGACATAGACGACGTCAAACGTCGCCTGCGGCAGATAGTGCCCCATGACTTTCGCTTGGATCAGCCCCGCCAGCTTGAATAAGACGTGTGCGATCAGGACGAAGATGCCTGCTCTGACGATCCGCGATTCGAGATTCGCCTTGTGCTTCCCCATATCTCTTCCTTTCGCCGCACGCAAACGTTGAACGCCGCCCCCCCGCCTCGCACAACGATCCTTGCGGCATCACCCTGAAACGCGCCCGTCTGCATCCCCACGCAGACAGGTGCGCATTACGCCAACATCTGCATATCGCACAGCTTCCGGTACGAACCGGACGCCGAGTAGAGCTGCTCATGCGTCCCGCGCTCAATGATGACGCCCTTGTCCAGCACCAGGATCAGATCGGCGTTGCTGATCGTGCTCAGCCTGTGCGCGATCGCGAAGGTCGTGCGGTTCGCCATCAGCGTGTTGATCGCATCCTGCACCAGGCGCTCGGTCACCGTGTCCAGTGCACTGGTCGCTTCATCCAGAATCAGAATCGGCGGGTTTTTGAGAATCGCACGCGCAATGGCCACGCGCTGCCGCTCGCCGCCGCTCAGCGCGAATCCCTTTTCGCCCGCCACGCGGTCGTAGCCTTCGGGCTGCGCCACGATGAAGTCATGCGCGTTCGCGAGCTTGGCGGCCGCGATGACCTGCTCGCGCGTAGCCTCGGGCGTGCCGTAAGCGATGTTCGCCGCGATCGTGTCGTTGAACAGCACCGTCTCCTGGGTCACGACGCCGATCAATCGGCGCACATCGCCGACATCCATCTGGCGCAGGTCGACGCCATCCATGGTCACCGCGCCCGCAACCGGATCATAAAAGCGGGCCAACAAATTGGCGAGTGTGGTCTTGCCCGACCCGGTGCCGCCGACCACCGCGACGACCGACCCGCGCGGGATTTCGAACGATGCGTCCTTGATCGTCAGCTCCGGCCCCTCGCCGTAGCGGAAGTCGACGTGATCGAAGCGCACGCGGTCGTCGAAGCTGGTCTTGCGCACCGGGGCCGACGCTTGCGGCAGGCTGAAATCCGTGTCCAGCAGCGAATACATGCGGGCCAGCGCCGCGCGGCCCCGCTCGATCTGGGCCTGCACCTTGCCGAGCTGCTTCATGGGCCGGTAGGCCACCAGGAACGGCACGAGCAGCGGCACGATCTCATGAATCGCGATCTTGCGGAAGAAACAGTATATGACAAACATGAAAATCAGAAAGATCCCTACGCACTCCACCGCCGGCGTAATCAGCAGTTCGATGCGCAGCGAGCGCAGCACGCTCTTCACATAGTATTGGTTGACCTGCCGGTATTTCTCGATTTCGTATTCTTCGGTGTGGTAGGCCTTCACCACGCGGATGCAGGTCAGATTCTCATGGATCTTAGACGAGATGAACGAGATACGGTGCAAGGCCTTGCGCGACCAGCGGCGCACCAGCGAGCCCAAGACCGCCATCGGCAGCAGGATCAGCGGGAAACCGAACAGCACCAGCACCAAGGTTTCCAGCATGTTGTTCTTGATGGCGAAGTAGACCACATACCCGACCGACACGAGAATTTCAAACGGCGCGCGGCAGAGGTCCGCCAGCGTATGCGAGATCACATGGTCCACCTGCTGCGGATCGCTGGTGCAGCGGCTCATCAACTGCCCGACGTCAGTCCGCCCGAAAAAGTGAAGCCCCTGGGCTTGCAGGTGGCGGAACATGGCCACGCGGAAATCCTGCACCACCTTGGCGCCGGTCCAGCGCAGGAAATAGTGGTTCATGTACATCGCGACCATCTTCAGCAGCATCACCAGCGGCACCACGAAGAGCGTCAGCAGCAGCAGTTGGCCGGTCATGTTGCCCTGCGCGTCGCGAAAGGTAATGCCCAGGCGGTTGGCATAGGCCTCCGCCTTGCCGAACCAGGAGGGCAGCACGACTTCGCGCTGGGCGGCGGGCGCGTCGGCGGCACCCTGCTTGACCAGATCCTTCAGGCCTTCGTTGAGCGTGACGTGCGGTGAAGCATGGCCTGCGGCAGGGCCCTGTTGAACAGCGGACGAGATCCCGTGGCTCTGCTCATCGGCCCGCTGCACCTGCTTCAAAATCGGCTGAATGACCTGAAAGATCGGCACCCACGATCCGGCCGTGATGGAGCCGGCCAGCAGGCCGGCCAACAGGCGTCCGCGGTATTTACGCGCATACTGGTAGAGGCGTCCATACGCTTCCCGGGCCGTGTACTCTCTGTCAAAAAAATCAGCCATACTTATCCATTCGCGGTCAGGAACCGCTCGGCCTCCAGCGCCGCCATGCAGCCCGACCCCGCCGCCGTGACCGCCTGTTTGTAATGACGGTCCTGGACATCGCCCGCAGCGAACACACCGGGCACTGACGTGCGCGTGCAGTCCGTGACGATGTACCCCTCGCCGTCTCGTTCCAATTGGCCGTCGAAGGCCGCCGTGTTGGGCACGTGCCCGATTGCCATAAAGACGCCATCGACTGGCAGGTCGTCGAGCGCCTGGGTCTTGAGGTTGCGCAGGCGCAGACCGGTGACCTCACCGCGCGTGACGTCAAGCACCTCCTCCACCACCGAATCCCAGCGCACGTCGATAGTGGGCGCGGCGAGCACGCGGTCCGCCATGATCTTGGATGCGCGGAACGCATCGCGGCGGTGGATGATGGTCACGCGCGACGCCATGCGCGACAGATAGAGCGCGTCCTCCATCGCCGTGTCGCCGCCGCCGACGACCGCGACGGGGCGGCCTTTGAAAAACGCGCCGTCGCACGTGGCGCAGGCCGAGACACCCTTGCCCATCAGTTTCTGTTCCGACTCGAGCCCCAGATAGCGGGCGCTGGCGCCGGTTGCGACAATCACAGTGCGGGCTTCCAGCGAGCCGCCGACCATCAGCGAGAGTTGTTTAACCTCTCCTGAAAAATCACACCCCGTGACTTCATCCATCCTATAGCGCACGCCGAAGCGCTCGGCTTGGTTGCGCATGGTGGTCACGAGATCCGTGCCGGTGATCGGGCGCTCGAATCCGGGGAAGTTCTCCACGTCCGAAGTCTGCGTGAGCTGGCCGCCCGGCTGCATGCCCTCGATCACGACCGGGCTCAGATTGGCCCGGGCCGCATAAATCGCCGCCGTCAGGCCCGCCGGCCCGCTTCCGATAATCACCACATTTTCCACGCCATCTCTCCTCGCACTCTTACGTGTATCGCAAAATCTCATCGACCGTCGTGTAGCCGTCCAGCACGTTGCGGATGGCGTCCTCGCGCATGGTCCGCATGCCCAGCTCGCGCGCCCTTTCGCGGATGAACAGGGTCGGCCGGCGCTCGTTGATCAGATCGCGGATCGGATCGCTCACGCGCAGGTACTCAAACACGCCTTTTCGGCCTTTATAGCCGGTGCCGTTGCACTTGGAGCAGCCGCGCCCGTAGTAGAACGAGCGGTCGCCGACATCAGCCCGCTTCAGGTTCAGGCGCTCCAGCGTCTCGTCATCCGCCACATACGCCTCCTTACAGTTCAGGCAGATCGTACGCACCAACCGCTGCGCCAGCACCGCCTGCAGCGTCGAGGCGATCAGGTACGGCGCGACGTTCATATCCACCAGACGCGTCACCGCGCCGGCCGCGTCGTTGGTGTGCAGCGTGCTGAAAACCAAGTGGCCGGTCAGCGACGCCTGCACCGCGATCTCGGCGGTTTCCAAGTCACGGATTTCGCCGATCATGATGATGTCGGGATCTTGACGCAGAAAGGCGCGCAACACGCGGATGAAGGTGTTGCCGGCGCTGGGGTTGATCTGCACCTGGACAATACCGTCCATGTCGTACTCGACCGGCTCTTCAGCCGTGAGCAGCTTGGTGTCAATCGTGTTGATGCGCCGCAGACAGGAGTAGAGCGTCGTGGTCTTGCCTGAGCCGGTCGGCCCGGTCACCACGATGATGCCGTTGGGCTTTTCGATGTCCATCGTCAAAATCTCATAGACATCTTCCGGCAGCCCGACGTTTTCAAGGTCGAGCGAGACCGCGCTGCGGTCAAGCACGCGCAGCACCACGCTTTCGCCGTGGGCGGTGGGCAGGCACGACACGCGCAGGTCAACCTGGTGTCCCGCGACAGTCAGCGCGATACGGCCGTCCTGCGGAACCCGGCGCTCGGCGATATTCAGGCCGGACATGACCTTGATGCGCGAAATGATCGGCAGCGCCAAGCGGCGCGGCGGCGGCGACATTTCATACAGCGCGCCGTCCACGCGGTAACGGATTTTGAAGTCGGTTTCGAACGGCTCGAAATGGATGTCCGAGGCTCGGTCAGTGACAGCTTGGTACAGCACCAGGTTCACGAACCGCACGACCGGGGCGGCCGAGGCCGCAGACTCCAGGCTCTTGTCATCGGCCTCGTCCACATTCAGCGAGGTGTCCAGCGTCAGGTCGGACTCCAGACTGTTGAGCATGTCGGAGACCGAGGCGCTCTCGTCCCCGTAATACTCCTTGACGCGGTCGGCCACATCCTTTTCGCGCGCCATCGCGAACTGCACGTCTTTGGTCAGGACGAACATCAGCTCATCCATCACATGCGGGTCTACCAGATTCGATGTGGCGAGCGTGATGGTTCCGGCCGTTGCATAGACCGGCAGGACGCTGTACATGCGGGCGACGCTGGCCGGGATGCTTTGGATCACATCGGTATCCAGCGACATGACCGCGAGATCGACCACATCGCAGCCCTGATAGGCCGCCATCATCCCGAGCAGGTCGTCTTCGCCGACGAAGCCGTTGTCGATCAGCAATTGACGGATCGAATGCCCCGTGTTCGTGTGCTCCTCACGCAGCTCTTCGGCCTGCTGCTGATCGATGATCCCGTTGCTGACCACGAGGTCGAGCAAGGGATCGTACGCCGGCGCGATCGGCGCCAAAGTTTCTTCCGCCATGCCCTACCTCCTTGCCTGCAACTCTTCTTTCAGTTTCTGGACCAACGTATCCGGGTCCTGCGATTTCGTCACCAGATCGTCATACGAGATCAACCCGCCCAGGTACAGATCCATCAGGTGCGAATCGAGCGAGATCATGCCGAATTTGGCGCCTGTCTGGATGTCGGAGCTGATCTGGAAGGTCTTGTTGTCGCGGATGCGCGACCGGATCGACGGCGTCGAGATCATGATCTCGAAAGCCGCGACGCGTCCGGGCTTGTCCACGCGCGCCAGCAGCAACTGCGAGATCACGGCGACCAAGCCCACCGAAAGCTGCGTGCGGACCTGCTCCTGCTGGTCGGTGGGGAAGGCGTCCACGATACGGTCGACGGTCGCGGCGGCACCGGTGGTGTGCAAGGTCGCGAAAACCAGATGTCCGGTTTCCGCAGCCGTGATCGCGGCCTGCATGGTTTCCAAGTCGCGCATTTCGCCGACGAGAATGACGTCAGGGTCTTGGCGCAGCGCGCGGCGGATGGCCTCGGCGAAGGTCGGCACATCATGGCCGATCTCGCGCTGGGTCACCACCGACTTTTTATGCGGATGGTAATATTCCACCGGGTCTTCCACCGTGATGATGTGCACATCGCGCTCTTTGTTGATGATATCGATCATCGACGCCAGCGTCGTGGTTTTACCGGAGCCGGTCGGCCCGGTCACCAGGATCAGGCCGCGCGGGCGGAACAGCAATTCTTTGACCTGCTCCGGCAAGCCGATTTGTTCCAGCGACAGCAGCTTGTTCGGGATCTGGCGGAGCACGATGCCGTAGTGACCGCGCTCCTTGAAGACGCTCACGCGGAAACGGGCCAGGTCGCCGAACGGCAGGGCAAAGTCCGCGCCGCCGCACTGTTCCACTTCATGCTGCTTGTCCTCCGCCATGATCGAGCGCGCCAACGCCTCGGTGTCTTCCGGCGTGAGGGGCGGGCTGTCCAGCGGCGTCAGCGAGCCGTGAATACGCAGCATCGGCGGCACACCCACGCGGATGTGCAAGTCGGAGGAACCCTCGTCGACTGTCGCCTGCAGCAAATCGTTCATGTTGATATCCGTGCTCATCAGTCTGCATCTCCCATCGTAGCCCGCAACACCTCCTCGAGCGTGGTCATGCCCGAGGCAACCTTCAACATTCCATCCTCACGCAGCGTCCGCATGCCCATTTCGCGCGCACGGGCACGCAGCACCGTGGCAGGTGAATGGTCAAAAATCAGGCGCTGGATCGAATCGTCAATCTGGAAAATCTCAAAAATGCCTTTTCGCCCCTTGTAGCCGCCCTGGCCGCAATGCGGGCAGCCCTTGCCCTTGAACATGGTCGATACCGTCGTGTTCTTGGAAAGTGTCCCGAGCATTTTCAATTCGCGCTCGGTCGGGGTATATTCCGCGCGGCACTTCTCGCAGATCGCGCGCACCAGGCGCTGCGCCATCGCCGCGCGCAGGGCGGAGGCCACCAGGAAGGGTTTGACCCCGATATCCAGCAGACGCGTTACGGCGCTGGGCGCATCGTTGGTATGCAGCGTGCTGAAGACCAAGTGACCGGTCAACGCCGCCTCCATCGCGATGTCCGCGGTCTCGTGGTCGCGGATTTCGCCGATCATCACGATGTTCGGAGCCTGGCGCAGAATCGAGCGCAGCGCCGCCGAGAAATCGAGGCCCACATCCTTGTTCACCTGCACCTGATTGATGCCGGACATCTGGTATTCGACAGGATCTTCGACGGTGATGATCTTGCGGTCCGGCAGGTTGATCTGCCCCAAGCACGCATAGAGCGTGGTGGTTTTGCCGGAACCCGTCGGGCCGGTCACCAGCAGCACGCCGTCCGGCAGGCTGATCAGCCGTTCGAAGGTGTTCTGGTCGTCCGACAGGAAGCCGAGCTGCGGCAGGCCGAGCGAGAGGTTCGTCTTATCCAAGATACGCATGACGATGCTCTCGCCATGGTTGGTCGGCACCGACGAGACACGCAGGTCGAGATCGCGGCCCTGCACCTTGATCTGGATACGGCCGTCCTGCGGCACGCGCTTCTCCGAGATCTTCATGTTGGACATGATCTTGACGCGGCTGATGATCGCCGCCTGCAGGCGCTTGGGCGGACGGTCCATCTCGCGCAGCACGCCATCGACGCGGTACCGCACGCGGAAATGGCGTTCCATCGGCTCCAGATGAATATCGGACGCGCGCATTTTGATCGCCTCGGTCAGGACCATACTGACAAGGCGGATGACCGGGGCATCCGAGTCTTTGACGTCAGAGCCATCTTCGCCCGCCTTCTTCTCCTCGACATCGATGTTGGGGTCATCCGAACCGAAAATGTTTTCAAACTCTTCGGGATAGAGCTTGTCCATCGCCGCCTTGACTTCGCTGCGCGGCGCGATCACAGCCTGCACGTCGGTCTTGAGCACGTAGCGCAGACTGTCGATGGTGTCGTAGCCCATCGGATCGCTCAGCGCCACAGTGACCGAGCCCTCGGCGGCCATGACCGGCACGACCCCGTACTTGCGCGCCACCGCGCCGGGCACCAGATCGGCGACGGTCGGATCGATGGCGTCGGCATTGACATGCACGTAGTCCAACCCGAATTGCGCGGCGATCAGGGCCAGCACGTCATCTTCCGTGACGGCACCCGTCTGGATCAAGATATCGAGCGAGGTTTCTCCTTCCTGCCGGATCGAGTTCACGACCGCATCGATCTGGTCGGCCGCGACATAGCCCTGTTCCTGCAGGAGCTGCAACACATAATCATCGTTAGAAGTCACCGTCGTTCTCCTTGCTTGCCATACGAGAGAGAGAGTTTGCCAAAAAAATCACCTGCGGGAAAGCCGCAATAGGCAGGCCGGGCCTGCGCAGACCCCGCTTCGACCGCGCCGCGCGCGCCGGCACCTATTGTCCCTCCGTCAGCCGTTCGGCCACCAGGCGGCCAACCTGCTTCGGATCGGCCTTGCCCTTGCTCAGCTTCATGACCTGGCCCACGAGGAATCCGGCGGCCGCTTTTTTCCCGGCCCGGAAGTCCTCGACCGACTTCGGATTGTCCTCGAGCGCCTGCGCGATGAACGCCTCCAGCGCCGAAACGTCGCTCACCTGAGCGAGTCCGCGTTCGTCCACGATAGCCTTCGGAGAACCGCCCTTCGCAAACACTTCGGGCAGAAGCTCCTTGGCCGTGGGGCCGTTGATCACCCCTTCTTCCACCAGCGCGACCAGCTCAGCCAGCGCGGCGGGCGTCAGCGCGCACGCGCCCACGCTCGTCCCCGTTTCGGACAGGAGCCGCATCACTTCAGTCATGAACCAGTTGGACACCGTCTTGCCCAGCCCGGGCTTGCACGCCCGCGCCGCCGCCTCAAAGAAATCGGCGTTCTCTTTCGCGTCCGCCAGCACCCCGGCGTCATACGCGGGGATGCCGTACTCGGCCATCATGCGCTCGCGCCGCGCGGCCGGCGCCTCGGGCAACTGCGCCCGCCACGACTCGACCAGCGCCTCGGGCAATTCGACCGGCA
>JAQUEX010000006.1:0-32307 GCA_028684935.1 Kiritimatiellia bacterium
ATCCATGAGGAACGGGCCGAATATGAGACCGACGACCGGCGGTTAGCGGATTAGGATTACGATTAGGATTACGATTAAGATTACGAATAAGCAGGGTATCCACCAACAGAACTGCCATGCGCCCGCGGACGAGTCATCGGCTGGAGGCCAGGGGCATGCGACTCGAGCGCGTGTTTTGAGCGGAGCGTCGGGGGCGCGGACGGGGCCGTCCGCGCCCCCAGACGAGGGCTGCCGCCGGCCTCACAGCGTGGGTGTCCAGCCGCCCTGCACCTCGACCGCCTCGCCGTCGCCGGGCCAGGGCGGCATCGTCACGGCGACTGCGCTGAGCGGTTCCGTGCCCCGTGTGCGGAACTGAAACCGCGTGCCCACCGGGATCGTGAGGCAGGAACCGGGTGCCAGCGCCACCGTCTCGGCGCGGCATCATGAAAATGTGGTGTCGACGCGCATGCGCCGGCCCTTGAGATGCAGGTTGGCGCCTGTGATGATGACCTTTTCGTCCTCGCGCCGCAGATCCAGCGGCTCGCCCGCCCAGACCGCCCAGCCGCGCGCGGCGGCGCGCGCGTACAGGTGTTCCAACGTGTCGGAGAACCGCTCCTGGCCACGCCAGAACGGCAGCGGCCCGAGCCGGTAGATGAGCGGCGCGTGGGTGAGCGCTTTCACGGCGGTGCCAAAATCCTCAAAAGGCGGGTGCGGCGACCCGTAAAAGCCTGCGAGATCAACCGACGCGGGCGCGTCCGGCCGTGCCGTCGCGGCCGGCGCGGGCGCGGTCAGCGCCGCATCGCCGAGCAGCTCTGCGCGGCTGATGCCGCGTACGCCCAGAAGCAGTAGCGGATTCTTGGTGATCGCTTCGCCCAGCAGGTAGTAGATCGCGGCCAGATGTTTACAGGGATTGGCGTAATCCGGACAGGAGCAGCGGCTCGTCAAATCATTCTCGCGTTGCGGAAAGAGCGGACAGCCGGCCGCGCGGAACAGCCCCTCCACCTCAAGCGGCAACTCGGCGACCAGCAGGCGCGCCACCAGCATTGGCTGGGCGCGCAGGGCTGCGATCAGCCCTGCTTTGGCGTCCTCCGCAACGGTGCGGAAGCGGATGGAGCTGGCGTACGGCTCCTTGTTGGCCCCCTGCACCTGAGCCGTGATCATGCCCGGCGCGATTTCGAGCTGGGACACCTGGCCGGAGACCGCGTAATTGCGGCCGCGCCCCAGGCGCGCCCCGAGTCGGAAGCGCTCGATGACCTCGGTCCAGCGCCGGCTCCACCAGGCGCGGAGCGGCCCGCTGTGTGCGTTCTGCGAGCGGATACCGCCCTTGACCGTCAAGGGGGTGCGCAGCGCGTATCGCTTTTTTTTGCTCATTCCCCCACCTCGTCGGCGATCACGGTTTCGGAGAGCCTCAGAATCTCATCCAGTTCAGCGTCGGAGAGTTCGGTCAGGAACGCCTCGCCGCTGGTAACGATTTCTGCGGCCAGGGCGCTCTTGTGCGCAATCATGTCGTCGATGCGCTCCTCCAGGGTGCCGCCGCAGAGAAACTTGTGGACCATCACGTCACGGGTCTGCCCGATACGGAAGGCGCGGTCGGTGGCCTGGTCCTCGACGGCGGGATTCCACCAGCGGTCGTAGTGAAAGACGTGGCTCGCGCGGGTCAGGTTCAGGCCGGTGCCGCCGGCTTTGAGCGAGAGAACAAAGGCCAGAGGCTCGGCGCTCTCCTGAAAGGCCTGCACCATGCGGTCGCGTGCCTTGCGCGGGACGCCGCCGTGAAGAAACGGCATGTCGCGGTTGAAGGTTTCGCAGAGGCGCTGCTTCAGCAGCGCGCCCATCGCCGCGTATTGGGTGAAAACCAGCGCGCTCTCGCCGCGCTCGAAAATTTCCTCCAGCATCTCTTCGAGGCGCTGCAGTTTACCGGAAGGGCGCTCCATCGCCTGCGGCTGACCGAGGTAGTGCGCCGGATGGTTGCAGACCTGTTTGAGGCGGGTCAGCACGCCGAGAATCAGGCCGCGGCGCGCGATCCCTTCGGCGTCGGCCGCGTCGCGGCGAAACTGCTCCAAGACTTCCTCGTAGAGGTGCGCCTGCTCGCGCGTGAGGGTGCAGGTGACGGTGCCCTCGCGTTTCTCCGGCAGGTCGGAGAGGATCTGCTTGTCGGTCTTGAGACGTCGCAGCAGAAACGGCGCGGTGATGCGCCGCAGCCGCGTTCGCGCGCCGGGATCGGTGCCGGATTGGATCGGCCGGAAGAACGCTTCTCGAAAGACCGCGCGCTTGCCCAGCAGGCCGGGGTTGAGAAAATCCATCAGCGACCAGAGGTCACCGACGTGGTTTTCGACCGGCGTGCCGGTCAGCGCAATCCGGTAGTCGGCCTGCAGCGCGCGTGCGGCCTGGGCCTGGCGGGTATCGGGATTTTTGATGTTCTGCGCCTCGTCGAGCACGATGCCGGCCCAGCCGACTTTGCGCAGGTCGGCGTAATCGCGGTAGAGCAGATGGTAGCTGGTGAGCACGACATCCGCGCCCTTTGTCTCGCGCGCAAAGGAGTCGCCGTGCCAGCGTTGCGCGCCGTGATGGAGCATCATGCGCACGTCGGGCGCGAAGCGCTGGCACTCGCGCAGCCAGTTTCCGAGGACCGACATCGGGGCGACCAGCAGGACGGGGCGTCGTTCGCCGCGCGCTTTTTCGTGCAGCAGAAAAGCCAGCGTCTGGATCGTCTTGCCGAGGCCCATGTCATCCGCCAGGCACGCACCGAAGCCCCAGGTGCGCAAGAATGCCAGCCAGCTAAACCCGCGTATCTGGTAAGGACGCAGCTCGCCGCGGAACGTGGCGGGCGGCGGCAGCAGGTCGAAGGCCTGTTCGCCGCGCAATCGTTTGAGAAACGGGTCGAGCCAGCCGCCGCCCCGGACGTCGGAGACCTCAAGTCCACTGCGTCCGGAGGTGCCCAGCGCCAGCCGCACGACCTCGAGCGCCGATTGCATGTCCGCCTGTTTGCGTTGCGAGACGCGCAGCGCCTCCTGAAGCTGGCGCACATTGACCTGAATCCAGCGTCCCCGGAAGAAGACCAGCGGCGATTCAGAGGCCAGCAGCGCTTCCAGCTCCTCGCGAGAGACCGGCTGTCCGTCGAGGGTGACGGTCCAGCTCAGCGCCACCTTTTGATCCAGCGCCTGCGGGCCAGCGGCCGCGTCGGCGTGCGGCATCGCATCGACTTCCAGCGTGACGGCTTGGTGCGCGTGGCGGCTCCACCAGGGCGGCAGGCTGACACCGTAACCTGCCGCCTCCAGCAGCGGCGCCGAGTTGTTGAGAAAGGCGTGCGCCTCGTCGGACGCCAGTGCGCAGCCGAAACCGCGCGGGAGGAGCTCGGCTTTTGCCAACGGCGCAAAGAGCATGGCGGCCTGGCCCAGCGCGATCAACAGCGCCTCGTCGGCGCACGCGAGCCACGGCGTCACACCGGTCTGTCGCACGCCGCTGAGGCGCACGTGCAGGAACCACGGCTGATCCGGTACGGGAGGTTCTTCCAGTTCAAAAAGCAGCGTCGTGTCACGCGCAGCGCGACTTTCGACCGGCCGGCGCCACAACGCGATCGTGTCGTGCAACGCGTCAAGCTCTTCGCTGGCCTCCCAGCGGATCACCGGGTTGTCGCCGCGCAGCGCGGCAAACCAGGCATCGTGGGCGCTGTAGAATTTGCCGTGTTCGGCATGCGAGCGCGACAGCGTGGTCACCACGCTGAACCGCACCAGGTGGTCGGTCAGCTCGCCAAGCATCTCGTCGGCACAGAGCAGCGGTTCCGTGCCCAGCGTGAGCAGCGGCGGCAGGCGCGCGGCCAGTGCCTCAAGCCGCTGCCGGTCTGTGGTGTCGAGTGACGCTTGCCAGCGCGCCTCGATGCACCCGTCGTCGCGTCGGGCGAGCGCGGGCAGGAATCTGCCGCGGGCCACGAGCGAACCTGCAAAACGGTAGAGATGAGAGAACGCGAGCAGGTCTTCGCCGGCGAACACGCCGTCGGCCAGACGTCGCTCCTGGCAGGCACCCAGAAAGGTGAAGGCCTGTTTCCATGTCAGGGAAGCGGCCGAGACCCTCCAGGTGTCCAGCGAAACCGGCGGCTCGCGGGGCGCAGCGTCAGGCATGAGAAACGGTTGCGAGGGCATCGGGGACAGGCCGGCGGATGTCCGGAACGTCGGCAGGCGAAGATCATGCGCGGACATCTGAAGCTCTGCGGTGTCCCACAGAAAGCCTTTGAGGAGACGGCTGAGGGCTGCTGAACCGGCATCATAGGGCGAGACCCGCGTTTGCGTCTGTTTGCCCGCCTCAGGACACGGTACATGCTTGATGGCCGCTTGTTCGCCCCACACGTTCACATTGCGCTGGCGCCAGCTTATATGCAGAATCACGAGCATCCCATCGGTCTGTCCGACAACACGCCGAATCGCTGACGGTCATGAGACGGTAGCAGATGCAGATAACATAGTGTGATTCCGCTTTGCAGTCAAGGAGCAAGCGATGACGCGGAAGCTGTCGGGGCAAGCCGGTTCACCATCCCTGCGGCGCCGCGGGACGCGGCGGGCCGACGGGGCGGGCCGGTGCTGCGGGACGCGGCGGCGGTTGGCGCTGCCCGCCGTTAGGACCGGGATGCGGGCGCTCTTCCCGCTCGCGGCGCGCCATGCGCTCTTTCAGGCGGCGCCGCCCTTCGGCGGTGATCAGTTCGTGGGCCTTTTTGCGCTGCTCTTCGGTCAGGCTGTCGCGGATCACCACCAAAATCTGCGTAGACAGTTTGGCTTGCTCGGTGCGCATCGCGCCGATGCGTTCGATCAGTTTCATGATCGCTTCCGCCGAGGTGCCGGGTTCGGCTAATACCTTCTTCGCGATCTCGGCCTGCTGCAGAGCGGCTGCGTTGATCGCCTCATCCAGCTTCTTCAGACGCGCGTCAATCGCATCCATTTCCTTTTTGAGCTTCTGGGCCTGTTCGGCCTGGATACCGACCTTCTCCATAAATTCGGGATTCATGATCTGCTTGCCGACCCAATTCCCGTAATTCAGCGAACGCGACATGCGCGGCCGTTCGCGGTTTGCCGCCGCATCGGGCTGCTGCGCAAAAATCGTAGCCGTCACGAGCGCCAAAACGAATACGAAGCCGAGATTTTGCATGGGACTCTCCTTGATGTGAACGCGGTAACTGGGGATGAAAACGGCCTTCGATTCTGTTTTATTGTCAGTTGTTCATAATATTTATCACCGGTGCTGGTGGTGGCGACAGCGAAATCCACACAAGAAACCCGGTTTTTTTTGCGGGAGCGCTCACATTTGGGCTCTTTAGCACGCATTCTAAAGGGGGCCCCCGCGATTGTGTGTTACCATTTGCGCGTTTTCCGAAGCGGTCTAATAGTTATAACTTGTTGAATTTAAGCATATTATAATTTTTATACGTTTCCTCTTTACAGGTTTTTCGTCAGCCCGGCATTTGCTGGTCCCCTGTTTACAACTTTTGAGACCGCTGTCTGCGCACCGATTGATTCGGCGGGCATCGTTGACATAACTGCTTAAATTTGGCCGGGTTAGAGCAGTCAGACGGGGTTGTTCATAACCTGTTGACCGATTGATTATTCTTTCCCCTTGAACGGGGGGTGCAAATATGGTTCAACAGTACTGTTGCTGCGTGTTCTTCTTACCCCTTTTACTTTCTCTCAGGCGATCTGTTCTTGTGAGTCCTATGAATGCTCCCGAATTGTGGACGAAAGCGTGCGAACACCTCAAAAGTGTTCTCAACGGCGATGTTTATTCGCGCTGGATAGAGAATATTAAGCCCTCCTCCATCCATGAAAACCGGTTTATCCTTCACGTCGACAACGACTTCTGCCAAACCTGGCTCGAAAACAATTATCAGGATGTCATTGTCGAAGCGCTGCGGGCGGCCGGAGCCCCCCAGGATTTTTCGATACGGTTCGATATCCAAGCTTGCGACTCGCCGGACGCGGAACCGTCTCCGCGAGACGGTGCTGCGGTCAAACCGGATACCAAACAGGTCCATGCCGCGAAGCGCCGGCATAAACCGGTCAGCAACGGCAACGGCAGCCCGCTGAACTCAAATTTTACGTTTGAAAATTTCGTCACCGGACCCTCCAACAGTTTCGCGCATGCCGCAGCGCTGGGTGTCTCACAATCTCCAGGACGCGCCTACAATCCGCTTTTCATCTACGGACAGACGGGGATCGGCAAAACACACCTGATGCAGGCCGTCGGTCACCGCGTCCTGCAGTCGCCCGGCATGAGCGTGAGTTATGTTTCGACCGAAACTCTTCTCAACGAGTACATCGAGTCGCTGGCGAAGCAAACCACCATGAATTTCCGCAATAAATACCGAAGCACGGATGTTCTGCTCGTGGACGATATCCAGTTCCTCGCAGGAAAAGAGCGGCTTCAGGAAGAATTTTTCCATACGTTCAATGTCTTGTACGACGCCCGCAAGCAGATCATCATGACCAGTGACCTGCCGCCGCGTGAATTATCCGGCCTTGAACCGCGGCTCGTTTCACGTTTTGAGTGGGGCTTGGTGACCGAGATTGAGTCACCTGATTTTGAGACGCGACTCGCGATTCTGCGTTACAAGCAGACGCTGACCAAAGTGGGCCTGCGCGATGATGTTCTGACATTCATTGCCGACAACATCAAATCCAACGTGCGCAGCCTCGAAGGCGCTCTGACGCGCGCGGTGTCGTTCTCCTCGTTGAACCCGCAGATGCAGATGACGCTGGAGGTGCTGCGAAATCTGCTCAAAGATCAACTCAATGACGAACGCCAGAAGGATCTCTCCTTCGATGACATTCAGCGCATGGTCGCCGATTACTTCGATTTGCGGCTGACGGACATGTCCAGCAAGCGACGTCCACGCTCGGTCGCCGCACCGCGCCAAATCGCCATGTTCCTCTGCCGTAAACTGACACGCTCGTCGCTGCCTGAAATCGCCAACTCGTTCGGCAAAACGCACGCCACCGTCATCCATGCCTGCAAAACCATTCAAGACCGTATCCAAGTCGAAGACGAACTGCGCAGTTCCGTACGGGAAATCACCCGAAAACTGGGTCGCGATCCTCTCGCCTTTCAAATCTAACCTCTTTACAACCTGTCAATAACATGATGGTACCCCGTTCATCTTTTTTCAATTGCGGCCCACTTATCATCAAGGGCTTTCCCAACATCCGTTCTGCTGTGCATATCCAACGCGCTTATCAACAGGTTACCAAGGGTGTAGACATTACACTTACTCTTTCTGATTCAACATGTTATGACCTTATTCACAGGATGCAGACGACCTAATATTACTTCTAATCATTCTTTACTTTAATACCCCTAATCAGCTAAACTGGAGCCTTCATGTCTCGGAAAGCGGAAATCGTTGGGACAGTCTTAGAGGAGTGTAGGAAATGAAGTTTTCCATTGTCCGGTCCAAGTTTCTCGATGGTTTGCAGAGAATTCAGAATGTGGTTTCTGGCAAAGGAACGTTGCAGATTCTTCAGAATGCGATGATTCAGGCTGAGGACAATCGCCTCTGCATGACCACCACGGATCTCGATATTTCGGAGCGCTGCTATGTGGAGTGCGAGATTGAAGAAGCGGGCAGCACCACGCTGCCGATCCGCCGGCTGACCAGCATCATCCGCGAGTTGGATGAAGGCAAGATCATGATCGAGGTCAACGAGGACGACGTGGCGACCGTTCAGTCCGGGTCCTCGTACTTCAAGATCATCGGCATGTCGGTGCGCGATTTTCCGCCGGTGCCGGCTACGGAAGGCAAGTTCTGCTACCGCGTCGATCAAGGTGTGCTGCGCGAGATGTTGCGAAAAACCAGCTATGCGATCTCGCAGGACGAAACGCGCCGCGTGCTGAACGGCGTGCTGATGGCGTTCAAGGACAACAAGCTGACCATGGTGGCGACTGACGGGCGCCGTCTGGCTCTGGTCGAGCATGAGATTGAGTTTCCGCCGGAGGCAGAAGCCGAATTGATCCTGCCCAATAAGGCCGTGAGCGAACTCATGCGCCTGCTCGGCAACGAAGGCGATCTCAAAGTGTACGCCCAGAAAAATCAGGCTGTTTTCGAGATCGGCACGACGATGGTGAGCAGCAAGCTGATAGACGGCGTTTACCCTAACTACCGACAGGTCATCCCGGGGGCGTGCGATGAACGCGTGGTGATCGAGCGTGAAGCGCTGCTGTCGGCGCTGCGTCGCGTGTCAGTCGTGACGACGGACAAGTCGAATGCCATGCGGCTGACGTTTTCTGCCAATCAGTTGACGATCAGCATCAACACGCCGGATGTCGGCGAAGGGCGCGACACCGTTCCCGTCAAGTATGCCGGCAAGGAGATCTCGATCATTTTCAATCCGGAGTACGTCATGGATCCGTTGAAGAACATCGATGACGATGAAGTGTTTCTGGAGATGAACGACGGCCACAGTCCGGCGTTGCTGAAATGCAATGTGCCGTTCTTGTATGTCTTGATGCCGCTGCGCATCAGTTGAAAAAAGAGACAAAACGGAGTTGCTTTTACCGAGCCGGCTTAGGTATCATGCTCTCCACCTCTTTTTGAGGAAACGATTTTTTGCCTCATGGTGTAACGGTAGCACAGCAGTCTCTGGAACTGCTTGTTTAGGTTCGAATCCTAATGAGGCAACCATGTCAAACCCGAACAACCTCTTCTTGCGGTTTTTCGGGTTTATTTTTTTATGCGGACGAATGAGGCGGACGAACGATGGCTGATGTGGCAAATACCCAGGAAGCGGGGCTGGAATCGCTGCCCCGATTGGTTGAAGAACTCTCCATTACGCCGCGGCAGATCACGGCCGTGGCGCGGTTGCTGGCGGAAGGCAACACCATCCCGTTCATTGCGCGCTATCGCAAGGAAGTTCACGGTGACCTCGATGAAGTGCAGATTTCAAAGATTCAGGAGCGACTGACCTATTACCGGGAACTTGAAGACCGCCGCGCGACGATTTTGGCTTCCATCGAGGAACAGGGCAAGCTGTCGCCGGAACTGAAAGCCAAGATTCTGGCCTGCACCACCAAAACCGTGCTCGAAGATCTTTATCTGCCGTACAAGCCCAAACGCCGCACACGCGCCATGATCGCGCGCGAAAAGGGACTCGAACCTTTGGCCGAGTTGATTCTGACGCAAGACCCCGCCGCATGTCCCGATGAAGCTGCGGCCGCGTTTGTGGATGCTGAAAAAGGCGTGGCGGACCCTGATGCCGCGCTGGCGGGCGCGCGCGATATCGTGGCCGAGACCGTCGCCGAAAACGCCGACGTGCGCGGCTTGGTGCGCCAGGCTTTTGCCGCGCAAGGCGTGGTGGCGTCCGAGGTGGTCGATCCCAAACCGGCGGAACCGACCAAGTTCGAGCAGTATTACGATTTTTCGGAGCGTCTGTGCGAGATCCCCTCCCACCGGTTTCTGGCGATCCGCCGCGGCCAGACCGAGGGTGTGCTGCGCGTTCGCGTGACGTGCGATGCGGCCCCGCTGCTGGCGCGCATCAGTGAGATGGTTGCGCTGAATCCCGCCTCGCGCTTTGCGCCGCATCTGAAAGAGGCCATCGAGGACAGCTACAAACGGCTGATCGCGCCGAGCGTCGAGATCGATGTCATGGTCGAGACCAAGATGAAAGCCGATCGCGCAGCGGTGGATATCTTCGCGCAGAACCTGCGCAACCTGCTGTTGCAGGCCCCGCTCGGCGAGAAAAAGGTTGTGGGCATCGATCCAGGCCTGCGCACCGGGTGCAAATGCGTGGCGCTGGATGCGACCGGGAAATTCATGGAGACCTGTACCATTTTCCCTTCCCAGGGCGAGCGGCGCGAGATCGAGGCGAAAGTCGACATCTGCAAACTGGTGGCCAAGCACCGCCCGGCGGCCATTGCGGTCGGCAACGGCACCGGCGGACGGGAAACGGAAACGTTTGTGCGCGGTGTGCTGAAAGAGGCGAACATCAAAGACGTCATGGTGATTGCCGTCAATGAATCGGGCGCGTCCGTCTACAGCGCGTCGGAGGTGGCGCGTGACGAGTTCCCCGATCTCGACCTGACGATCCGCGGCGCGATCTCGATCGGGCGGCGCCTGCAGGATCCGCTGGCGGAACTGGTGAAGATCGATCCCAAGGCGATCGGCGTGGGCCAATACCAGCACGATGTGCATCAGCCGCTGCTGGCCGACAAGCTGGACGACGTGGTGGTGAGTTGCGTGAACCACGTCGGCGTGGAGTTGAACACCGCCAGCGCTCCCCTGCTGACGCGCGTCTCCGGCATCGGCGGTACGATGGCCAAGAAGATCGTCGCCTACCGCAACGAGAACGGCCCCTTTACCAGCCGGCGCCAACTGGGCAAGGTGCCTGGCTTGGGACCCAAAACGTTTGAACAAGCCGCCGGCTTTCTGCGCATCCGCGATGGCAGCCATCCGCTGGATGCCTCGGCGGTACATCCCGAACGCTATGCGCTGGTGGAGCAGATGGCCGCAGATCTGGGTGTGGCGCTGAAGGAACTGATCGGGAACAGCGCGTGGGTGGATCAGATCGCTTATGCCAAGTATGTGTCGGAGGCCGTCGGGGAACCGACGCTGCGCGACATCATCGCCGAACTCAAGAAGCCGGGTCGCGACCCGCGCGCGACGTTCGAAAAACCGGCCTTCCGCGACGACGTGACCGAGTTCGAGCATGTCAAGGAGGGCATGGTGCTGGAGGGGATCGTGACCAATGTCACGGCGTTCGGTGCCTTTGTGGACATCGGCGTGCATCAGGACGGCCTGGTGCATGTGTCGGAACTTTCGGACCGTTTTGTGCGCGATCCGTCCGAGGTGGTCAAAGCCGGCGACAAGCTGAAGGTGCGCGTGCTGAGCGTGGACAAGGCACGGCGGCGCATCGCGCTGAGCGCCAAGACGCAGGCTGCGTCGGCGCGGCCCGCCGGTCCGAGGCCTGCGGCGGCAGGCGGGCGTGAGGCCGGCGACCGCCGCCCCGGACCGCCGCGCGGCGGGGGTTTCTCAGCCGGGCGCGCCTCCTCCGGCGGCGGGTTCGCGGTGAACCCGTTTGCCGGATTGTAGGGCGAAGTGAGAAATGCCCCCTCGCGTGGACGCGCTGTGAATGATCGAGGACGATAACTTTCAACCCACAACTTTCAACGTTCAACGCTCACGTGATCGCTGCCCTCGCCACTGCGTCGGGACCGGCGGGCGTCAGCGTCGTGCGCGTTTCCGGGAACGGCGCGCTGGCGGTGGGCGACCGCTTGGTGCCGGGCGTGCGCCGTCCGCCGAGCCAGCGTGCGGCGGGGTCTTTCTTTCACGCGCGCGTGACCCATCCGGCAACCGGTGAAGTGATTGATGATGCCGTGTTTCTGGTCTACCGCGCCCCGCACAGCTATACCGGCGAAGACACACTGGAGATTCAGGGACACGGCGGCGCGCTGCCCTCGCGCCGCCTGCTGGAGGCGGTGCTGGCGGCCGGCGCGCGTTTGGCCGAGCCGGGCGAGTTCACACGCCGCGCGTTTTTGAACGGCCGTATGGATTTGACGCAGGCCGAGGCCGTGTGCGATCTGATCCAGTCCCGCACGGAACGGGCTGCGCATGTGGCCCGTGCCCAGCTTGACGGTGCGCTGGGCGGGCACGTGGCGGCGCTTTACGAGGCGGTCACGGCGGTTTGCGCCGAGGTGGAGCATCTGCTGGATTTCGATGAAGGCGAGCTGCCGACCTGTTTCATAGAACGTGCGGGCGAGCGTCTGGCTGCGTGCCAGGCTGAGATGGAGCGGCTGGCGTCGTCGTGGAACGAAGGCCACTTGGTGCGCGACGGTGCGCTGGTGGTGCTGGTCGGGCGCCCGAACGCCGGCAAGTCGTCCCTGCTGAACGCACTGCTCGGAACGCGCCGTGCGATTGTCCACGATCTGCCCGGCACCACGCGCGATGTGATCGAAGAATCGGTCGCGCTGCACGGCGTCCCGGTGCGGCTGGTTGATACCGCCGGCTTGCGCGACACGCAGGACGGTGTCGAGCGCGAAGGGATCGAACGGGCGCACGCGGTGATGCGCCAGGCTGACCTGGTGATCTATGTGGTTGACGCTTCAGTGTCGCAACCGGAGTCGGTGGCGGCAGCGTGCGCGGCGTTGCCGGCAGGGCGCGTGATGGTGGCCGTCACGAAGTGTGATCTGCCGGCGTCGGGTTCTGTGGATGTGCCGCCAGAGCTGCCCCATGTGCGCATCTCCGCAAGGACCGGCGAGGGGTTGGACGCGCTGAAGCGAAGGGTGTCGGAAAAGCTGGGCGTAACCGAAGAGACGTACGGGCACCCGATTGTATCGCTGCGGCATGTCAGCGAGCTGCGGACAGCGGTTGAACAGAATCGGGAGGCATGCGCCGCGCTGAGCGCCGGGGAGACGGGACTGGTGGTGGCCGCCGGCCACCTGCGTGCGGCGGCCGAGGCGCTCGGCCGCATGATCGGACGCGTCTACACCGAGGATCTGCTCGATACCATCTTCAGCCGGTTCTGCGTCGGCAAATGATTTTGTCGGTTCTAGGGATTGGCAAGCGTCGCGCCATGCCGTATACTAAAAAAACATGATGATGGGTCAGGATAACCTGACGTAAACCCGTAGTGTGCGTAAAGCACGGATTGGAGTCGGCAATGGCTATTGCAAAGATGGAGATCGGCGCGGAGTTCGGTAAGGGATGGCGGCTGTTTCAGGCGAACATGGGTGTCCTGATCGTGGGCGGCATTTTGATGGCGGTGGTGTCGGCGGTCACCTGCGGCCTGCTGTCCGGTCCGCTCATGGTCGGTTTGCTGCTGATGGCGCAACGCCTGCTGAAAAATGATCCTGTCAAGCCACAGGCCGGCGATGTGTTCAAGGGTTTTGATTCATTTGTGCAGGCGTTGCTACTGATGGTTATCGTGATTGTCGCGGTCATGGTGCTGAGCATGCTGCCGATCATCGGCCAGTTGGCCAGTCTGGTGGTCAGCGCCGTGATGATGTGGGCGCTCGCCTTTATCGCATTCGAAAAGGCGACGGCTGTCGATGCGATCAAAAAAGTGTTCGAACTCACGAAGAGCGGAGAATTCACCGTGCCCTTGGTGTTCGCCGTCATCGCCAGCCTGGTCGGCGGTCTGGGCGCGATCGCGTGCGGCATCGGCGTTTTATTCACGCTCCCGCTCACCTACTGCCTGATGGCGTGCTGCTACGAGACGCTCTTCAGCGGTGAGCCGGAAGTCATTGAACCGGTGAAAGAGCAGGCGCCTCCCCCGCCGCCGCCGGCGGATGACTTGCGCCTGTAAGCGCGCCAAAACGCAGAAAAGCGAAGGCCCCTTGAAAAAGGGGCCTTCTTTTTTTGTCAGAATAGCTGCGAAACCGCGTCGAGACCGCCTGTTCATAACCCGTCGATAACTGTTGATCCAATTTTCTTGATTCGTCAGCCCTATCCTGATCTAACAATATATAACATGTTTATTATAAACAACTTACGATATAATTAGCCGACCTAAAATACGATATATGAGTATCGATTTACCCTATTCACGCTTGTCAATAGTTTTACGACGGGCGAGTGTAATCGGTTAGTGACAGTGACAGGGGGCATGCGAGTCGAGCGCGTATTTGATGCGAAGCACAGTCGGGAGCACGGGCGTCCCCGCCCGCAAGGTGAAAGTCCGTACGCGATCCAGATGCGCGGTTTGGCGCTTAAACCCTGATCGCCCAGCCTTTTGTACGAAACGCTGTTGCGGGCGAGGACGCCCGCGCTCCCGACTTCCTGCTCCCCTCTCCTTTCTTGTTTTTCCCCCTGAGGTTTGCGGTCTGTCAGATGACCGTGTATACTAAGGGCTCTATGAATCAATCCCCTTCCTTTATTTCCGGTCATGGCGGTGAGGCGATTGCGGTTGATGTCCTAGTGGTTGGCGGCGGTCATGCGGGCGCGGAGGCGGCGCTTGTGGCGGCGCGTATGGGGTGTCGCACGATGCTGATCACGGGGCAACGCGCAGCGATTGCGAGGATGCCGTGTAATCCCTCAATTGGCGGGCTGGCCAAATCACATCTGGTGTGTGAACTGGACGCGCTGGGCGGCGAAATGGGCGTCAACGCAGATCTGTGCGGTCTACAGTTCAAGACGCTGAACGCAAGCCGGGGTCCCGCGGTGCAGGCCACGCGCGTGCAATGCGACAAGCGCCAGTATGCGCTGCGGATGCAACAGGTTATCGCGACAACCCCGAATCTGACGGTTCTTGAAGATGAAGTCACGGCACTTATCATAGAACGTGGAGCTGTACACGGCGTCACCTGTGCGGCGCAGGGCACCCTGTCCGCGCGGACGGTGGTGTTGACATCCGGCACGGCGCTGCGTGGGCGGATTCATATCGGTGAAGAGGTCACAGCAGGCGGCGGCGATGGGCGGCCGGCGGCGGATTCGCTCGCATGTTCTTTAAAGTCGGCTGGTTTTGAGCTGATTCGGCTGAAGACAGGTACGCCGCCCAGGCTTTTAGCGGCGAGCATCGCGTGGGAGCGGACCGTGATCCAACCCGGCGAGGAGCCCCCGCCGTTTTTTTCGGTTCAGACGCAATGTTCCACGTGGAACATTCCTGGGCCTTGGGTGCCAGGCACAGGCCAGATCCCGTGTTGGTTGACCCATACGACCGACCGCACACACGCCATTATTCGAGAAAACCTGTCGCGTAGTTCGCTCTACGGCGGTTCGATCACTGGTACAGGCGTGCGGTATTGCCCGTCGATTGAGGATAAAATCGTCAAATTCACGGCGGCTATGCGCCATCATGTGTTTCTTGAGCCAGAAGGACGGGAATCAGATGCGCTGATCTACCCCAATGGGCTCTCGAACAGCCTGCCGCGCGACGTACAGCGTGATATGGTTCGGAGTGTGCCTGGGCTCGAACAGGCGGAATTTCTGGCCGACGCGTATGCGATCGAGTATGACAGCGTGGATGCGCGCGAGTTGCGGCATACGCTCGAGAGCCTGCGCGTCCAAAATCTCTATTTGGCCGGTCAGGTGAACGGGACCACGGGATATGAAGAGGCGGCCGTTCAGGGTTTCATGGCCGGTGCCAACGCTGCACTGAGGGTTCAGGAGCGGGAGCCCTTCACGCTCAGCCGTCAGGACGCGTATATCGGCGTGCTGATCGATGATTTGGTTACGAAGGGTACGAATGAACCCTACCGCATGTTCACCTCTCGGGCGGAGCGTCGCCTGATCTTGCGGCAAGACAATGCCCGTTACCGTCTGTTGGCTCACGCTGAGCGACTGGGCGTGAGCCCGCCGGCTTGTCTGGCTCAAACGCGCTGTTACGCACGTCAGGTCGAGGAGGAACTGGAGCGGTTGCAGGGACTGCGTGAAGGGGGGGTGTCGGCTGTGACGCTGCTGGCGCGCCCTGAGATGCGGTACGGGTCATTGCGCGGGCGGCGTGCAGACTTGCCGGATGCTGTGGTCCAGCAGATCGAAGTGCAGGCTAAATACCAGGGATATATCGCACAGGAAGAGCGGGCCGCAGCGCGGGCCAAGGGCGAGGAGTCGGTCGCGATTCCTGACTGGTTGGATTACCGTGCGGTTTCGAGCCTGAGGTTTGAGAGCCGGGAGAAGCTGTTGCGGGTGCGGCCTGAGAATCTCGGTCAGGCGGGGCGCATTCCAGGCGTCAACCCAGCGGATGTTGCCGTGCTGTCGCTGATCATCAAGCGCGGGCACCTGTGAGTTGAGGCACGGATACGGGCCGAGAGCGAAGGTTATGCGACGTAATAGAGAAGCGTGGGTTTCGCGATCAGAAGAGGCTGAAAAACAAGGCAGGCCATCGCTCTAGCGGCGGCGTTTCCAGGGTTTCTTGTCTTGGGGCTGCTTATCGTGCACCAACGCCATCAGTTCCTGGGCGGGCACGAGGTGGCGCCAGAGGAAAGCCTGCATGCGGTCCTCGGCACCGACGGCATCGCGCACCCAGGTGGCGCCGGCATTGGTGGACACGCCTTGGATGACGAGAGGGATCGGTTTGTCAGTGGCGGCGAGGGTGGTTTTGACGGTCACCCGAGCCACGGTCTGGGTCCCGGTGAGGGGCCCGCCGCTCACGCTGAAGCCGTTAGCGGGCTCTTTGATCTGGAACCGGATGGGGCCGGTGAAGCCATCCCTGCGGATGGCATGGACGGTGATGCCGGCCGAACCTTTTTCCGCCATGACGAGGCGCGAGGGCACGGCGCGCAGCTCGAAGTCGGGCTGGGGCGGGGACACGCGCAGGCGGTAGGCGTAGGCGGCACCGCCGGCGTGCTGGGCATCGGCCAGCGTGAGGGTGTACGTGCCGTCGGCAGGCAGTTTCACGCGAAGGTAGGAGTCGGCGTGGTGGGTGTTGATGCCGGACCCGATGTCTTCCTGGTCATCGTTCTGCGCGAGGCAGGCCCCGCTGGCGTCGGTCAGCTTCAGCGTGGCGTCCAACGGTGAGTCCAGGCGCCGGGCGTTGACCTCGGCCACGATTTCCTGTCCTGCGCGCCCCTCGATCAGGAAGAGGTCGCGGTCGCCGGGGGTGCCGATGGTGCCGTTCATGATCACGGGCGGATCGATGCGCTGCGCCTGTTTGGGCGTACTGTTCGGCTCTTGCTCAAGGCCGTCCGGCAGCGCGTCGATGGCGAAGGGCACCGGCGGCGCGATCAGGCCGCCCTTACCGAGCACGGAGAGGGGGTAGATGCCGGGCGCGCGGTCCCGGGTCTCGGGCGTGAGGTGGCTCTCGGCGAGGTTGATGCCCTTGACATCCACGCCCGCCGGGATGTTGGCCTGCCCGCCGAGCGGGAAGACGCTGGTGACGAAGGGCAGTTCGCCGATCGAAATGCGGTAGACGAAGTCCTCGCGCCCGCGGAAGATGGCGTCGTGGATGGCCAGAATGTACTCGCCGTCCATAGGGATCTCACAGCCGATGACCGGATCGGGCTTGAAGCGGAAGTCGTCATTGTAGGCGACTTCCCGTCCGCGGGCGTCGCACAGGACCAGGACCGGCTGGAACCAGCCCGGCACGGCGTCGGCCATGTAGGGGACGAGCGAGCGGGCGAGGGTCGTGATCACCAGGCGCTGGCCGCGGCGCGCGATAAAGCGGTAGCGGTCGACCGACCCTGAGGCGATCTGGCCGTTGACCGTGCAGGGCAGCGAGATGGCGACTTCGTCGTCATCGACATCGCTCTGGGCACCGGGGCCGGCCATGCCCATGGACATCTGCATCGATTCCATGCCCATCATATCGCCTTTTTTCCCATCTTTGGCCGGTTCGCGCTTGCGGCGGCGCAGGCTCTGGGCTTCTTTGCCGAGAATCTGCTTGTGGCTGGTCGGGAGGGGGTCGCCGGTGAATTCCGGCAGTTGTCCGACATGGAACGCCATCGGGTTCGAAAGGCCGCGATGGGTGAAGAGGCGGATCTCGCGCGGGCCGGGCGGCGCGTCCTTGGCGATGGTGATTTCGGCGAGGACCAGATTGGCGATCGAGTCGCATTGTGGCTGCTGCACGTAGGCCTCGATCAGGCTCTCGATGCGGGTCTGCATGTTGGTGACGGACGCGTCGCGCTCAGGGGCCGGCATCCGCTTCAGCTCGGTGAGCTGTTCGCGGATCACCTGCATCTCCTGCGGATTCATTTTTTTGTTATACTCGACGATACGTCCGGTCACGCCGGGCCCCGCGACCACGACGCCCTCGACGCCATCCAGTGCCTGGCCGCCGAGCGTGCAGACAAAGGTGGTGCCCTGGCGGCCGCCTGCGGGGTAAACAAAACCGATATAGCTCTGGGCCTGCGCGGACGAGAGTCCCGCCGCGCCCAGAAGCGCGGCGAGCAGCATCGCTGGCGCACAAGGCTTACATGATCTCATTCAACAGTCCCTCGGCTTTGTATCCTTTTTCAGTGGGGGCGGGCAGGACATACGCCTCGGCGCCTTCGGGGTGCGGCAGGCGGGTCCGGGCGTCGATGCCGGCGAGATGGTAGATCGAGCCCAACAGGTCGATCGGATAGACCGGGCGCTCCTTGACCTCCTCGCCTTTGGCGTCCGAGGCCCCGACGATCTGCCCGCCCTTGAAGCCGCCGCCGGCGACCAGCACCGAGAAAACATTGCCGAAGTGGTTGCGGCCGCCGTTCCAGGGCGGCTGCCAGTCGACCTTGGGGGTGCGGCCGAACTCGCCGCAGCACCAGACGATCGTACTGTCCAGCAGGCCGCGCTCTGAAAGGTCCTGGAGCAGGGTCGCGAGGCCTTGGTCAAGCTGCGGGCACTGGCGGTTCATGGTGGCGAAGTGGTTGGAGTGGGTGTCCCAGCCGCCGGGGTAGTTGATGGTGACGTAAGGCACGCCCGCCTCAACCAAGCGGCGCGCGGCGAGGCAATCCTGCCCGAAGGTGTGGCGGCCGTAGCGGTCACGCAGCTTGGCGTCCTCCTTGGCGAGATCGAAGACCTCCTTGCCTTCGCCAAGGATGAGGTTGTAGGCCTTCTCCTCAACCTCGCGCGCGATGCGCAGTTCGGGGTGGGCGGGCTGGGAGTGGCCGAAGGTGTTCAGCGAGGAGAGCAGGCTGCGGCGCGCCTGCTGGCGCCGGTCGGTGATGCCGCGGGCGATGACGCCCTCGACCTCGAAACGGCCGGCGTTGGGGTCGCCGCCGGTGGCGAACGGCTTGCAGCGCGATCCCAGAAAGCCGGCTTCGGAGAAGCGTCCTTGCGGCTGGGTCAGCACCACGTAGGGCGGGATCAGGCCCTTGTAGCCGGCGTTGTATCCCTTCAGCAGGGCGAAGATCGCGCCGATGCAGGGGTAGGCGAGCCGCTCGCCCGGCAGGTGTCCGGTCTGCATCAGGTAGGCGGCCGTCTCGTGTCCGTTGTTGCGGTGGGTCATGCTGCGGATGATGGAGTACTTGTCCGCCTGCTTGGCGAGCTGCGGAAAGAGCGACCCCATCTTGATGCCGCTGACCGAAGTGGCGATCTCGTCTTTGAACTGGCCGGTGTAGTCATAGCCGGCGTCCATCTTGGGGTCCCAGGTGTCGGTGTGCGACATGCCGCCCCAGAGGAAGACCTGGATCACGGATTTGGCTTTGGCCTTGAGCGGCACGGGTGGCGCGGCATGGGCGAGGCGGTCGCTGAGCAGCAGTCCGGTCGCGCCCAGGAAGCCGCGGCGCAGGGCCTGGCGCCGCGTGAGGCGCGCGCGGGGCGCGCGAACGTGACCGGCGTCGGGGGTGTAGGTATTCATGGTTGGCTCCTCTCGCTCTGTGTCTGTGACATCATGCTTCAGCGGGAAAAAGGGGGGGCGGCGCTGAGCCGCTCAATGCCGGAACAGGAATTCATCGCTGTTGATCAAGGCCCAGGCCAGGTCGATGCCGACCTCGTTTCTTTTCGCGACGCCCGACTTCATGTAGGATTCGACAGCCGCGATCTCGTCCGGAGTCGGTAACCGCGAGAGGATGGAGAGGTACAGCACCTCGATGGTCTCTTTCGGCTTGCGCGCGGGGTCGAGCAGCCGCTTCATGTTGGGGCCGGTTTCGAATTTTCGCTGGATATGGCTCGAGTTCAGCAGGTGCATGCGCTGCGAGGCGCTGGGCTTGTTGACCCGTTCGTTTTCGAGACCGGTGGCGCGTGCCGGCCGGCCGAACAGCTCGAGGAAGGGGCTGGTGATGGAGCCGTCCGGCAGGGCGATCGCCGGTTTGTTGGCCGGGATGAACGTAAAGGGTTCGGGGATCGCGCTGGTATAGAGGTCAGAGGTGCCGGTGATCGCGTTGATGGCGTCGATCAGCACCTCGGCATCGAGCTGCCGCAACGGGTAGAAGGCGAAGAGCGGCGCGGCCTGCTGCATCTTCTCCGGAGCGACGACCGAGGAGAGCTGGTAGGTGCGCGACGTCAGGATCAGCCGGAAGAGGTGTTTGGTGTCACAGCCGGAACGGGCGAACTCGCGCCGCAGGAAGAGCAGCAGCGCGGGGTTGCTGGCCGGGTTGTCGGCGCGTATGTCATCCGGCTCATGGATGATGCCGCGGCCGAGCAGCCAGGACCAGATGCGGTTGACGATGTTTGCGGTGAACCATTCGTTCTTGGGCGTGATCAGCCAGTCGGCGAAAACCTCGCGCGGGTCGCGCCCCGGCGTCAGTGTGATGCGCGTGCGGTCCGGCAGCACCCCGACCTGCGGCGCGCCGGCAGCCGCCTTGTCAGGATCCCAGAAGACGATCTCCTCCTTCCATTCGCGGGTCGGCTTGTAATTGACCTGCGAAAAGAAGACCGACATGCCGGCCAGGGTGTTGGAGGGCCAGTTTTCGGCGCGGCAGCCCATGAAGGTCAGCGCCACGGCGGTGGCGATGCCTTCGGGCGAGCGGTCCTGGATAGCGCGGTAGAAATTGACGGGCCCGACGCGGAAATTGCTGCCGTTCGAGGTGAGCAGCTCGCGGGCGAACCGGTCGTAGGGCTTGTTGTCGCGGATCGAGGCGCGCAGCCAGCGGTGGTAGGCCTGCGCCGCGTTGGGCCAGAGGTTCACCGGGAACTCGGCCTTGACACGCAGCAGGTCGCTCCACTTCATGGCCCAGTAGTCAGCGAACTCGTCGCGTTCCAGCAGCCGGTCCACCAGGGCGCGCCGCTTGTTGAGCGAGGTGTCAGACAGAAAGGCGCGCGCCTCGTCTGCGGTCGGAAGCGTGCCGATGACATCCAGGTACGCGCGCCGCAGAAAAACCGCATCCGTACAATACATCGGACGGATCCCGGCTTTTGCGAACGATTTAAAGACGATCCGGTCGAGCGCGGTCTCGGGCGAGGCGCATTTGGCCTCTTCGTAAAGCGGTGCTCGGAGAGCCTGCGCCGCAGCCTCCCCGGTAACCAAGCACCCCAGCAGCACTGGCAACCATCCCCGTTTCATACCGAGCGTCCCCCGTACGCTGTTCGTCGCAGACATGACGTGTTCCGTAAGTTCCAATATCATACAGATGCCAAGAGCGGAGTCAAAGCATTTCAGGGGTAAAATTTGCGCATTCTCACTTTTTACACTGGAATCCCGGGATTTATTGTGGTAATTTACGGCGATTTCTTAAAAATGACCGAAGTACGAGGGTACGGATGATGAAACAGACAGATCACACTCAGAAAGTTTCTGCATATGCGCAGGCCGGAGTGGATATTGATTCAAAAATGTCTGGCATTGAGGTCATCAAAAAGATGGTGGGTGCCACCACCACCAAAGGGGTGGTGGGGGGGATCGGCAGCTTCGGCGGCCTCTTCCAGTCGCCGGGCAAGGAGCATCTGCTGGTCGCCAGCACCGACGGCGTCGGCACCAAGCTCAAGGTCGCGGCGCTGGCCAAGCGGCACGACACCGTCGGTCAGGATATCGTCAATCACTGTGTCAACGACATCCTCGTTCAGGGGGCCACGCCGCTGTTCTTCATGGATTACATCGGGGCCTCGCGCTTTGACGCCGCCATTTTCAAAGAGGTGATCGCCGGCCTGTGCAAAGCGTGCAAAGAGAACGGCTGCGCCCTGCTGGGCGGCGAGACCGCCGAGATGCCCGGGCTTTATCCGCAGAACGAGTATGACCTGGTCGGCACGATCGTGGGAACGGTGCCGCGCAAGCAGGTCATCACCGGCAAAGAGATCAAGCCCGGTGACGTCATCATCGGCCTGCCCTCCGGCGGTCTGCAGACGAACGGCTACTCGCTGGCGCGCAAGGTGATCCTTGACCAATGCGGGCTGACGCCGCAAGACCTGATCCCCGGCACCCGCTACACCGTGACCGAGGCCCTGCTGGCGGTACACCGCAGTTTTCTGAAACCGGTCACCGCCCTGATGGCGAAAGTGCCGGTGCGCGGCATGGCGCACATCACCGGCGGCGGGTTTGTGGACAACATCCCGCGCGTGCTGCCAGAAACCTGCACGGCCGTCATCGACCGTGCGAGTTGGCGCGTGCCCACGCTCTTCACCTTTATCGAGCGCCAAGGCAAAGTCGACCACGACGAGATGTACCGGGTCTTTAACATGGGCATCGGCTACTGCATCATCGTGCGCCAGAAGGACGCCGCCGCCGCGATGACGCTGCTCGCCAAGCTGCGCCAGGCGCCGGTCCTGATCGGAACGATTGAGAAGGGGCCGCGGAAAGTGGTCTACCGCGACCGCTGAACGCGCGCGGAGGCGGCGCCCGAAAAAAAAACACGCCTGCGGCATAACGCCGCAGGCGTGACTTCTTTTCAACGGTCGCCGCTACTTCTTCGCCGCCGCCTTCTTGGCCGGAGCTTTCTTCGCCGCCGCCGCCTTCTTCACGGGAGCTTTCTTTGCGGCCGGAGCCTTCTTTGCAGCCGGAGCCTTCTTTGCCGCAGGGGCTTTCTTCGCGGGAGCCTTCGCGACCGCTTTCTTCGCAGGAGCCGCCTTCTTAGCAGGAGCTGCCTTCACTGCCGCTTTTTTCGCGGGAGCTTTTTTAGCAGGAGCTGCTTTCTTTGCTGTGGCCATTGCGCTATCCTTTCGTTAGGTTGAACCCGTTAACCACAACAGATCGTTGCACCACGAAACAATGCATCGATATGTTGTTTTGACCGTACTGTAACGCGTGCCGGAAAAAATGCAAGAACAGTTTTAAAAAAAATAAAAAAAACTTGACGCTCCGGAAGCGGTTGGAGACCGGGAGACGCGTGAGACGGATGAGCGTTGTGCGTCGCTCAGATGAGCGTCATGCTCATCGAGCGCCATTCAACCCATACCGAATGCGGGCAGGGTGAAGTGCGCCGCTTGTCGAGCGCGGCGCCGGCTGGTACACTACGAAACGACGTAAGGAACATGTTCTGGACGTGAAAGGGAAGGATGAGCGTGAGCGACTTCGAGGCAACAGCGTTGCGGTATGGTGGCTTTGGCCCGGTTTCATTCGTGATGCGCAAAGGAGAAATCCTCGGCGTGAACGGTCCGTCAGGCTGCGGCAAGACACGGTTGTTGCGCGCGCTGGCCGACATGGATCCTTGGGAAGGCGAGATGGTGTTGGAGGGCCTGGCGCCGGGAACGATGCCGGCCAGCCAGTGGCGGCGGCGCGTGGCCTATCTGCCGGCCGAGAGCCAGTGGTGGTTCGACGGCGTGGGCGAACATTTTTCCGGCGAACCGGACAGCGCGGCGCTGTGCGCGCTGGGGCTCGAGTCCGAGGTACTCGGTTGGCCGGTGGCGCGTTTGTCCAGCGGCGAGAAACAGCGGCTCGGCCTGTTGCGCACACTGATAAACCGGCCGGCGGTGCTGCTGCTGGATGAACCGACGGCGCATCTCGACGCGGCGCGCGCCCAGGCATTCGAGGCGCTGGTCGCCGCGCACTGCGCCGAAGGTATGATGGCGCTCTGGGTGGCGCATGATCCCGAACAGCTTGCTCGCGTGGCGACGCGCGGGTACCGGATGGCTACGGGCGGCGCGTGGCAGGAGGCGGAAGCATGGACGTGATCGCGCTGTCGTGGTGGGACATTCTGCTGGCCGCAGTGCCGCTGGCGGCGCTGGCGGCCGTGTTTGCCTGGCGGGGCTGCGGACTCAGCCGCACGCTGCTGGTCGGCGCGGTCAGAACGTTCGTCCAGCTTGCCCTGGTGGGTGTGGTGTTGAAAGGGGTGTTTCAAAATGCACATCCGCTCTGGACGTTCTGTTTCTCCATGGTCATGCTCGCCGCAGGCACGTGGGAGGTCGCGCGGCGGCAGCACCGCCGGTTCACCTCGGGGTGGACCGTCGGTCTGGCGGTGTTGGGGCTGTTTACGGCCGGTTTCACGGTGACCGTCTTCGCGGTGGTGGCGCTGGTCGGCGTGCGGCCCTGGTGGTCGCCGCAGTACGCGATCCCGCTGCTCGGCATGATTCTCGGCAATACCATGACCGGCATTGCGCTGGGGATGGACACGCTGACACAGAACGCGTGGAAGCAGCGCGCGGTGATCGAGAACCGGCTGGCGCTGGGGCAGACCGCGGCCGATGCGGTGTCGGAGCTGCGGCGTGAGAGCGTGCGGACCGCCATGACGCCGATCATCAATTCGCTGGCGGTCTGCGGCGTGGTGAGTCTGCCGGGCATGATGACCGGCCAGATCCTGTCAGGCAGCGACCCGCTGGCTGCCGTGCGCTACCAGATGATGATCATGTATCTGATCGCTTCGGGGGCCGGGTTCGGCAGCCTGCTGACGATCCAGCTCTGCGCGCGGCGTCTGTTTGACAGCCGCGAGCGGTTGCGGCTGGATCGGCTGAGCGCCTGAAACAAAAAGGGTGTGATTCTGTTGTTGAATCACACCCGAGGGAAGAATGGGGCGTCGGGGAATTTCGTTTCCGCTCGCCTCTGCGCGCCAGGCGGAGAGTTATTCCTTTTCTGCGGGGGCGTCGGGATCCGCGGTGATCGCGTCATCCTCTTCGTCCCCTTCGCTCAACGGGCGGGACGGCTTGAAGTCCTGCTTACCGAGGTTCCAGCTCAGCCAGTCGGAGAAGAGCGTGCTGGAGCGGCGGCGCGCGAGGCCGGAGCGGACTTGCGCGCGCATCATTTCGGCGGCCAGCGCGTCACCCGGCTGACGGTCCTGCACGTAGACCAGCAGCGATTGCGAGGCGGACGCCGGGATAGCCTCAGACAGCTCACCCTTGTTAAGCGTCATCGCGCCGTACGCGATCGAGAAGCTGTTGGGGAAACTTTGGTTCTGGATCTCGTTCACGGTATAGGTGAGCGAGGTGGAGACGTTGAGCGCTTTGGCCTTTGCGGCGTCGGCAAAACTCTTGCCCTGGTCCATCAGCGTGCGCAGCTCCGTGCGCAGCTCTTTGACGTAATCCTTAAAGGCCTCACTGCGCGCTTTGGCCAAGGCGCGCGGCCGCAGGTCGTTCAACACGGCCTCATAGGTCGGGGTATGGGCCGCCTCGAACACGGTCCGCTCGATGACGTACACGAAGGTGTCGCCTTTGACGATGCCGAAGCGCGAGTCGGACCGGTCGGGATCCAGCTCGAATGCGGCGTCAGCAAACTCTTTGCTGTTCTCGGCCCAGTAGAGCGTGTCGTCGGCCGCGAAAAGCGGCGAGGTTTTCAGCGGGATCTTGGCCTGCTCGGCCATGATCTGCAGCGCGTTGTCACCGTCGTTGGCGAGCTTGCCGTAAACCGTATAGGTGACGGCTGTGGAGGCGCAGTAGCGGGCCTCGTCAAGCTGGAGTTCGGCCAGGATCTTGTCGCGCACTTCCGCGAAGGGGATCGGCTCGGTGGTGTTGTTGGTGACGGTCCGCGTGTAGGTTTCGGCGTGGCTGTCGTAATACTCCAGCAGGTCCTCTTCAGGCACCGAGACATGCGCCACGTAATTGGAGACGGGAATCGAGACATACCGCACGGCCACGCGGTCGGGCAGGGCGAACGAGGCCTTGTTCTCTTCATAGAACGTGCGCAGGTCGTCGTCGCTGAGGCGCATCTCCGCCTCGGCGTACCGGTTGCTGACCGACACGGCCTGCACGGTGAAACGGTCGGTCATGGCGGCCAGTTCGTCATTCAGCTCCATAGGTGAGACCCATGTGGCGGAGTCGACCAGCGAGGCGTTCTTCATCAGGGCGAGCTGGTGGGCGACCAGGCTCTCGTACATGGCCGGCGTCAGGCCCTGCTCGGCAAGCACGTTGCGGTAACGGTTGATGTCAAACCCGTTGGGGCCTTGGAAACCGGGCACTTCGCGCAAGGCGTTGCGCACCTCCTCTTTGACCGATCCCATGCCGTTCTTCTCGGCCGTCAGGCGTGCAGCGAGCTGTTCCCAGGCCCGGCGGTCGACGACATTCGCCGACGTCTCGTTGTCCCGGTTACGCCCGAAGCCGCGTATCGCCTGGACCGTCTGCTCGAACTGGGGGTACGGGATTTTCTGACCGTTGATGGAGCCGGCAGACTGCGCGTCCTGCGGCGATTGGAAACAGGAATCGACCGCAACAAAGGCAATGGCGATGATGATCGCAAAAAAACCCCACAGGATACGGCTGCGGATGAGTCGGTTGAAATGATAGATAAACACGGCTAGTAGTCCGAAGGGATTAACACTCGCGCAAACACTCGTCTTGACAAGAAAAACCGGAGGCTGCGCAGGCCGCCGGTTCCTCAAAAAAACTCCGCAACACCGTTATTGATCGCCGTTTGTCTCAGCCTTTTCGGCGTCGTTTTTCGGAGCGTCAACGGTGTCTTTTGAAAGCAGCACGGGCAGGTCTTCATCCTCTTTGGCCGCCTCGGCGGCCGGATCGATCAGCTCACCGGTGGCGACACCCGCACGCCCTTCAGCATAGGCGAAACGGTGCTTGGCGATGCCGGTGGGGCTGACCACCAACACGGCGATGACCGGGCGGCCGCCCACCGGGGCATTCTCACGCCAGATTTTGACGACCGCCTTGGGTGACATACCGAAACTGACCGGATCCTCCTCGCCCTTGTCCAAAATGATCGCGAAGTCGCCGGACACGCTGGTCAGACGGCTGAACGCGCGGTCCTGCGAGGTCACGATGGTGACCGTATTAGCCGCGCGCAACGCCGGAATGTGGTAGTGCGCACCTTCAATCCGCGCGGCACCGGTGATGGTGGCAATCTGCAGCGTTTCGGCCGTCGCATCGGTTGAGAGCGAGTACTCGCCGCGCCCCTCGATGCTCTTGCACGCCGCGTTGGGGGTGCAGACGCCGAAGCTGCCTTCCGGAAGATTTTCGCGCAGGCTGGTTTTGATCGTTCCGGCGGCGAGACGCACCACGCGGCTGTCCGCTTTCGCGGCCGGAACCGCAACGGTCACCTCGGTCTGCGCCAGAAGTTGCACGCTCTCTTGCGCGGAGAAGACCAGCATGGCCGAACTGTTGAGACCGGTACGGAACTGGGAGCCGAGCGGATAAACCTTGTTCTCAACCGCCGGAGCAAAGGCGCCCACATCGGGATTGTTCACTTCACACACGCCGCGAATCTGTACCAAACGCACCAACGGCATGAAAATCTTGGCCGGCGCTCCCTGTTGCTCGGCAGCGGGAGCCTGCCCACCCGCTTCCGCCGGTTGAGCCTCATCCTGTGCGCGCACAACCGTCATGCAGACGGCGGCCACGGCACACACACTTGCGCGAAAGACTCCTGCTTGCTCCATCATGGGGACTGCTCCCTTTTCATTCGGTTTTTAAAAAAACCTCTCCTGCAATTAAAGAAGGTTGGTTTATGATAAACCAAGCCCCCCTGATAGTCAACCGAAGCTTATTCGCATCGTTGAATTAAATCGGCCGGGCGAAAACAGATGCCCCCACCACTTCCCCGTCAGCGCCCGCCCGCCAAGGCTGACGCATCTAATTTCTTGTCTTTACGGCCTTTCACCCACGATGTCGGCGCATTGATCACTTTGCCTGTGTCGGGAGTCTGTGAATCAACGCGCCAAGGGATGCAAGGGAGGATTAAGATTACGATTACGATTACGATTAAGCCCGCCGCGCGGCTACGCCGCGTCCGCGGGGAAGGCGGTCAGCACGTCTGCTTGGCGCAAGGTTTCACATCGCGGACGGGGCCGTCCGCGCCCCCGACTCTTCGTTCAAAGCACGCGCTCAACGCCGACGTTGGGAGTAGACATCGAAATCGGGATCGGGATCGCTATCGGGATCGAACATCTTTCGACCCCAATCGCGAGAGGAGCCGCGCGAAACGGCTCAAAATGGACGATCCCGATCCCGATGGCGATTTGGATGAGAGCAAGCTCCGGCCAGTCGAGGGACCGTACACGGTCACGGGAAGGCGATGAGACCGTCGTGTACGTGTACGTGAACGGGTACGGGGACGAGGGGCCACAAAAACCATGCCGCAGTGCCGACTGCATGGCACTCACTGGGTGCATGTCACACCCGCAGTTCTGACGTTATGAGTCAAATTTAAGATGCGTCGGCCTTGGCCCGCCCGCCGCTTTTCCTTGCCAAGCCGCGGGCGACCTGATTAAATCACTCCTTGTAAAACGTGATTCTGTTCTTGGGGAGGTGTGCGGATGCAAATGACGGCGGTCTATTGGTTGTATGCCGGCGTGGCGCTGATCCTCATTGAGGTCATGACGCCGGGCCTGGTGTCGCTCTTTTTCGGGCTGGCCGCGTTGACGCTCGCCTTGATCGTGTGGCGGGCACCGGAGCTCGCGCAGGGCTGGCAATGGATTCTTTTTTCTGTTTTGTCGGTGCTCTATATCCTGCTGCTGCGCAAAAGCCTCAAATCGGTCTTCAGCGGGTCGCGCGAGATCTCCGACAATCCCGATGACGCCCTCACCGGCAAGCTGGCAGTCGTAACTCAGCCGATCGCCCCCAACCGGCCGGGCCGGGTGGAGCTGGGCGGCACAACGTGGAACGCCGAGGCGGAGGGTGAGTTGGCCGCCGGCGCGTCGGTCCGGGTGACCGGCAAGAAAAATCTGACGCTTCGGGTTGAAGCGGTTTAATGTTCAAAAAGATGTCAGACCCGTCTGACGGATCAGACCGGTCTGACATCCTGAAAAAAAGAAGGAAAGAGTTATGCCACCCCAATACATCGGTTATCTGATTGCGTTCGTTGTGGTCTACACCATCTGGAAGTGCGTGCGCATCGTGCCGCAGAAGCAGGCGTTCATCGTGGAGCGGCTGGGGAAATACCACTGCACGCTTGACGCGGGCCTGCATCTGCTGATGCCGGTCATCGACCGCGTCTCCTACAAGCACACGCTCAAGGAGCAGGCGATCGACGTGCCGCCGCAGCAGTGCATCACGCGCGACAACATCACCGTCGAGGTCGACGGCATCCTCTACCTCCAGGTGATGGACCCGGCCAAAGCCTCCTACGGCATCGGCAACTACCTCTTTGCCACCACGCAGCTCGCGCAGACCACCATGCGCTCCGAGATGGGCAAGCTGGAGCTGGACCGGAGCTTTGAGGAGCGCATGCACATCAACGGCGCGATCGTCGAGGCCGTGGACAAGGCGTCCGACCCCTGGGGCATCAAGGTCACGCGCTACGAGATCAAGAACATCACGCCCCCGCAGACCATCCGCGACGCGATGGAGAAGCAGATGCGCGCCGAACGCGAGAAACGCGCGCTGATCGCCGAGTCCGAAGGCGACCGCCAGGCCAAGATCAACCGAGCCGAAGGCGAGAAGCAGCAGGCGATCGCGATCTCCGAGGGCGAGAAGATGAAGCGCATCAACGAGGCGGGCGGCCGCGCGCAGGAGATCCTGCTGGTGGCCGAAGCGCAGGCCAGCGGCATCCGCCAGGTCGCTTCGGCGATCAACGACCAGGGCGGCATGAACGCGGTGAACATGCAGCTTGCGCAGCAGTACCTGACCGAGTTCGGCAAGATGGCCAAAGCCAACAACACCATGATCATTCCCTCTGACCTCGCCAACGTGGCCGGCATCCTCAAAGCAGCCACCTCGGTGATCAAAGAGGTCAAACCGTAATCAGGCGAACGTGACTTCCTGGCCGTGGAACAGGAAGTTGCCGCCCACGACGTACTGTATCGCCGTCGGGGAGAAGCGGTCCTGCACCGTGATGTGCAGATGGCCGGCGAGAATGCCTTTCAGCAGCGGCTCCGTCTTGAGAGACGCGATGAAGGCGCGTGTGGTCGGATCGGTCTGCTGCGTCTTGAAGTCGCCGCTGGCGTCGGGAATGACGGCAGACTCGAACTTCTTCCCGGCCCGGGACCAGAACTTGCGGCTCGCGCGCCAGAGGCCCTCCGTGTAGAACGGCACGTGCATGCAGAGGATGATCGGCAGCCCCTTTTTCACCTCGGCCCGGAAGCGCTCCACCTGGTCGGGGCAGACGTAGCCGTAGACGGAATCGAGCGTCACGAAGTTGACGCCGTTCACCACCCGCGCATGCAGGCGGATATCAAACGGGAACGCCTTGCCGAGCAGCTCCGCGCTGCGCGCCTTGTAGGCCTCGGTGTTCTCGCTCGGCTCCAGCCACATGTAGCGCGAGAACTCGTGGTTGCCCACGGCCCCCAGCATCGCGTCGCCGAAGTGCCGCTTCACGAGATCGAGATTCGCCTCGCTCAGCCAGTCGATCAGGTCGCCCGTATGCAGGACGAAGTCCACGTTGTCCTTCGCCCACGCGAGCGAGTCCCGCAGCGCCTCCTCCTGCCGTCCGCCGAACGTCTGCGTGCGGGCCGCCTTCAGTTTTTGTTTCCGCTCGTCCTCGTGCGGATAGGCCTCCGTGAAGTGCGTATCGGAAATGTGGAGAATCGAGAACGGCCGGGTCGCGCCTGCGTCGATATGCACATAGGCGAGCGCGAGCCGCTCAAATTTCCCGCGCGCCGGGAACAGCGCGGGATTGTCCGCCAACGACGGCAGGCGCGAGGTGGCGACCAGCGCGCCCGCAGACAAGGCGGAACGGAGGAAGTCACGGCGTTGCATGGGGCTGTTCATGGGCATTTCCTCTGAAGGGGCTTGCCGACCGGCAAGGGTAACAAAAAATGGGAAACGGCCTCAGCATACGGCTTTTTGCCGCGCATCGTCAACGCCGGCCGGAAAAAATGCGCAAGACTGGGGCGCGGACGGCCCCGTCCGCGGGCTTACCTCCTGTCGGCTGTGCGGCTCGCTGAGGACAGCTCGCCCTAACGCGCCAGGTAGCCGCGCGGGTGGGTGCGTTCCCCGGACTGGGCCCCGCGCTTCCAAGCGGTGGCGAAACCCGCATGCCAGCCGGACCAGGCCGACCAAGCCCCGCCCAGGCCTGGACGTGGTCGCTGCGCGGCTTGTCGCCCAAGGTCACCGCCATCTCCATGTGTATCCAGCGCCCGATGTTCTCCGGGTTGCTGCACGAGAACCGGGTCACCGACTTGGGGATCCATTCGCGGTGTGTGCCCGGCGCGGTGGTGTGGCGCTCGATGGCGATGAAGGCCTCGGGGCTTGCGTTTTCGATCCGGGAAGCGAAGAGAGGGCTGTCGCCGAAGAACCGCGAGATCCAGCCGGCGCTGCCCTTGTCCCGTGCGTCATAGGTGTGGCGGTTGATGTAGGACTGGTCGAGCCCCTTCTTCCCGTCGAAGGCGTCTGCCTCGGAGATGCAAAATTTGCCGGGACCTTCGGCGACATCGAAAAAACGGCCCTTAAGCGCTGGCAGGTTCTCGAAGTCCTCGCGGAAAAAACTTCCCTGGACGGCCGGATCCTGCTCCAAGGGAACGACACGCTCGATCCGCGGCACCGGTGCCGGCATCGATGCGGGCGGAACATCCGCTGCGGCAGCGCCTCCGCATAGGCAAACAAGAAACATGCTCTGATGCGTGACGCGGCGCAGGAATGGGTTGTGCATATGACGGAACCTTGTTGACTGCGGACGGGGCCGTTCACGTTCAACGTTGAGCGTTCACTCCATCATCACATAGAAGAGCACGGCGAAGAAGTGGCAGAGGGTGCCGGCCAGCACGAAGAGATGCCACACCGCATGGTGGAACGGCATCAGCCGCCACAGATAGAAGACCGTGCCCAAGGTGTAGAGCACCCCGCCGGCCAGCAGCCAGACCAGGCCGGCGGTCGGCAAGGCGTCCATCAGGGGCCGGATCGCGAAGACCACGATCCAGCCCATGCCGACGTACGCCAGGGTCGAAACCACGCGGAGTTTCCCGGTGAAGAAGACCTTGAAGACCACGCCCAACACGGTCAATCCCCACACGATGCCGAAGATGGTCCAGCCGATCGCCGGGTGTTCCGGCCGCAGCGTGACCAGCGTGAAGGGCGTGTAGGAGCCGGCGATCAGAAAGTAGATCGCCATGTGGTCGCACACCTCCAGCACCTGCTTGGCGCGCGCATGCGTGACCGCATGGTAGACCGATGAGACCGTGTAGAGCAGGATGATGGAAAAACCGAAGAGCGCGCCGCTGACCACCTTCCACGCCACCTGCTCGCCGCTCTGCGCGCCGAAGACCACCATCAGCGCCAGCATCGCCGCCCCCAGATGGCTGCCCAGCGCGTGGATCGCGCTGTGCGCCACCTCTTCGGGAATCGTGTAGTCTCTGGGTTTCAGGCTTTTCATGAGGGTGAAGCCAGTATTTTGCACAGTTTAATAATTCGGCCAGGATTTCCGACAGCTTCGCTTCGGCGGGAAGAAATCCAGGATTTTCATGAGTAATCGGTTAGTCACAGGCATACGCGCAGTTCATGCGTTTCTGGTGAAAAGGTGGCGGGCGAGTCGGGAGCGCGGGCGTCCCCGCCCGCAATGTGATGAAAGTCTGCACGCGAGTCGGGCGCGAAACCGGTAGGGCGGTCTCGCCGAGACCGCCGCGGACGCCTCGGCGAGGCGTCCCTACTAGAGAAAATCGGCGGTCTTGGTTTTACAGACTACCAGTGTCATTTCGCGGCCAGGTATGCGTTGATCGCGGCGGCGGCGCGGCGGCCTTCGCCCATCGCGAGGATCACGGTCGCGGCGCCCAGCACGATGTCGCCGCCGGCGTAGATGCCGTCGATCGAACTCTTGCCGGTCTCGTCCACGATGA
>JAQUEX010000006.1:32407-39605 GCA_028684935.1 Kiritimatiellia bacterium
GCGTTGATCGCGGCGGCGGCGCGGCGGCCTTCGCCCATCGCGAGGATCACGGTCGCGGCGCCCAGCACGATGTCGCCGCCGGCGTAGATGCCGTCGATCGAACTCTTGCCGGTCTCGTCCACGATGATGTTGCCCCACTTGTTGACGGCCAGACCCTCGGTGGTCTGGCTGATCAGCGGATTGGAGCCGTTGCCGATCGCGACGATCACGGTGTCGACCTCCATCAGGAATTCGCTGCCGGGGATCGGCACCGGGCTGCGGCGCCCCGAGGCGTCGGGCTCGCCCAGCTCGTAACGCAGGCACTCCATGCCGGTCACGCGGTCCTGCTCGTCGCCGAGAATGCGCACGGCGTTCTGCAGCATGTGGAACGTCACGCCCTCCTCGCGGGCGTGGGCGACCTCCTCGACGCGCGCGGGCATCTCTTTCTCGGTGCGGCGGTAGACCAGGTGCACCTCCTCCGCGCCGAGCCGCAGCGCCATGCGCGCCGCGTCCATCGCCACGTTGCCGCCGCCCAACACCGCCACCTTCTTGGAGGTGTAGAGCGGCGTGTGGGCATGCTCGGTGTCGTAGGCCTTCATCAGGTTGGCGCGCGTCAGGTATTCGTTGGCGGAGAAGACGCCCACCAGGTTCTCGCCCGGGATGTTCATGAACTTGGGCAGCCCCGCGCCGGTGCCGACAAACAGCGCGTCGAAGCCGTCCTGCGCCAGCATGTCCTTGATCTTGCGCGTGCGGCCGACCACGTAATTCAGCTCCAGTTTGACGCCCATGCGCTGCAGCAGGTCGATCTCGTTCTGCACGATCGCCTTGGGCAGACGGAACTCCGGGATGCCGTAGATCAGCACGCCGCCGGGCTTGTGGAACGCCTCGAACAGGGTGACCTCATGCCCTTCGCGCCGCACGTCGGCCGCGACCGTGATGCTGGCCGGGCCGCTGCCGATCACCGCGACCCGCCGGCCGGTGGCGGGCTTGATCTCGGGTGCGCCCTGCCGGCCGCTCTCGCGCTCCAGATCCGCGACATAGCGCTCGACGCGCCCGATCGAGACCGCCTTGTCCACGTCCTTGAGCGCCTTGCCGAGCGTGCAGGGGGCCTGGCACTGCACCTCCTGCGGGCAGACGCGGCCGCAGACGGACGGCAGCAGGCTGTTCTCGCGGATGATCGCGACCGCCTCGTCGAACCGGCCGTCCGCGGCGGCCTTGAGGAAATCGGGAATGCGGATGCGCACCGGGCAGCCCTGCACGCACGGCGCGTTCTTGCACTGCAGGCAGCGCTGGGCCTCTACCCGCGCCTGCTCGGCCGAGTAGCCGAGCGCGACCTCGCTCATGTTGCCGCGCCGGACTGCGGGGTCCTGCGATGGCATGGCCTGCGCCGGGATCGCCATGCGCGCTTTGGGGGTCAGGGGCTGGTTCTCGAGCTGGCGCAGCAAGTCTGCGGCAGCGTTCTTTAAAACGGCGGGGTCTTGGTGCATGAGAGGCGTGCTCCTTCTTAATTTAACCGGGCGGCAGCTTCATCCAGCCGGCAGTGGTGCGCCTGGTGGTCGGCGTCCTCGCGCGGCTTGTAGGCGCGCAGGCGCTTCATCATGTTGTCGAAATCAACCAGGTGGCCGTCGAACTCCGGTCCGTCGACGCAGACAAACTTGGTCTTGCCGCCCACGGTGACGCGGCAGCCGCCGCACATGCCCGTGCCGTCGATCATGATGGTGTTGAGCGAGACGACCGTATGCACGCCGTAAGGGCGCGTGGTTTCGGCGCAGAACTTCATCATGATCGGCGGGCCGATGGCCACGGCCAGATCCGGCTTGGGCGTCTGCTCGCACAACTCTTTCAGCGGCTCGGTCACCAGCGCCTTGCGGCCGTAAGAACCGTCGTCCGTGACGATGATCAGCTCGTCGGCGATGCGGCGCATCTCCTCTTCCAGGATGATCAGCGACCGGTTGCGCGCGCCGATGATAATGGTGACGCGGTTGCCGGCGGCCTTGAGCGCCTGGGCGATCGGGTGCAGCGGCGCGACGCCGATGCCGCCGCCCACGCAGACCGCATGTCCGACCTTCTCGATGTGGGTGGGCTGGCCGAGCGGGCCCAGCAGCGCGGCGATCGTGTCGCCCTCCTGTTTTTCCGCCAGCAGGTGGGTCGTCCGTCCGACGGCCTGAAAGATCAGCGTGATGCTGCCCTTCGCCGGATCGGCATCGGCGATCGTGAGCGGGATGCGCTCGCCGAGCTGGTCGTCGATCTGCAGGATGATGAACTGGCCGGGCTTGCGCTCGCGCGCGATCAGCGGCGCTTCAACCTCCATGCGGTAGACATCATCTGAAAGCTGCGTTTTCTTAAGAATTCTGTTCATGGGCGGGTCATCCGTTCGGTGTTCAGAAAGGAGTTGGAATCGTATCATATTTGCAGGGCCGTTAAAACGGCAGATTGTGCTCTTTGATCTTGCGCTGGATAGTGCGCCGCGAGAGGCCGAGCTGGTCGGCGGTCAGCGTGCGGTTGCCGGCGTTCTGCACGAGCTTGGCCTCCAGCACCGCGCGCTCGAGCTGCTCCAGCGTCATGCCGGCCGGAATCGCGAGCGGGCCGGGCAGCACGGGCGCGCCGGCGCGCGCCTGCGACGAGGGCACGTTGACGGAGGCGGCGGTGAGCACGCCCCCGGGCGAGAGCAGGACCGCGGATTCCACGATGTTGCGGAGCTGGCGCACGTTGCCGGGCCAGTCGTGTGTCTCGAGCGCGGCGTAGAAGTCGGGTTTCACCGCCGCGATGGCTTTGCCGTTCTCGGACGCAGCGCGCGCGATAAACCGGTCGGCCATCGGCCGGATGTCCGCCCTGCGCTCGCGCAGCGGCGGCACGCGCAGGGTCACCACATTGAGCCGGTAGAGCAGGTCTTCGCGGAAGCTCCCCTCGCGCACCATGGCGTCGAGATCTTTATTAGTGGCGGAGACCAGCCGCACGTTGACCTTGAAGACCTCGCGGCCGCCCACGCGCCGCACCTCTTTCTCTTCAAGCGCGCGCAGCAGCTTGACCTGCACCGAGGCGGGCGCGTCGCCGATCTCGTCGAGGAAGAGCGTGCCGCCGTCGGCGCGTTCGAACGCGCCCTTGTGCGTGCCGGTCGCGCCGGTGAAGGAGCCCTTCTCATGGCCGAACAGTTCGGACTCCAGCAGGTTTTCGGCGAAAGCGCCGCAGTTGACCGCCACGAAGGGGCCGGCCGCGCGCTTGGAGTCGACGTGCAGCGCGCGCGCGACCAGCTCTTTGCCGGTGCCGCTCTCGCCGCAGATCAGGATCGTGGCCATGGTGTCGGCCAGCGCCTCGATCTGCGTGATCACGGCCTGCATGGCCGGGGATTCGGCGATGATGGCGGTGGAGGCGAATTTTTCGCGCACGGTCTGCGAGAGCTTGTCGACCTGGCGCCGCAGGCGCGCGGTTTCGTAGGCGCGGCGCAACTTGGACTGGATATCGTCGAGTTCCAGCGGTTTGGTCACGTAGTCGTAGGCACCCTCGCGCATGGCGCGCACGCCCGACTCGACCGAGCCGTAGGCGGTCATGATGATCACCGGCACGGCGGCGTCGAGCTTGCGCAGGCGTGCGAGCACCTGCAGGCCGTCGATATCCGGCAGCACGAGGTCACTCAGCACGAGATCCGGCACCTGCTGCTGAAACGCCTCCACGCCGGCCAGGCCGGTGGCGGCGCAGCGCGTGGTGAATCCCGCGTCCTGGGCGGCCTCTTCAACCGAGCGGGCGTTGTCGGGATCGTCTTCGATGATCAAGAGTGTGGGGGAAGCTTGCATGGAAGTTAGGATTTAGGAGTTAGGAGTTAGGAATTAGGAGTTGGGGGAATAAGGAGGAAGGAGAAGGGAGGGGTTAGGAAGGAGGAGTTGAGGGTTGAGCGTTGGCGGCGGGCAGGGTGATGCGCAGGCGGGCGCCGCCGCCGTCGCGGGCGAGCGCCTGGATGTCGCCGCCGCAGCGCCGGACCGCGGTGCGCGCCAGGAAGAGGCCGAGGCCGGTCCCCTCGGGCCGGCCGGTGACGAACATGTCGAAGACCGATTGGCGCTGTGGGGCCGGGATGCCGGGGCCGCGGTCCAGCACCTCGATGGCGAGAAGCGCGTCGTGGCGGCCCAACACGACGGTCACCTCGCTGCCGCGCGGCGCGAACTGGATGGCGTTGACCAGGACGTTCAGCAGGGCGCGGCGCAGGGCGAAGGGATAGGCCGCGGCCGGCGGCAGCGGGTCGTGCGGCTCGGTCCGCAGCGTGACGCCGGCCTGCTCGGCGCGCGGCGCGAGCGTGTCGGCACATTCGCGCACCACCTGATCGAGATCCACCGGCTCGGGCCGCTCGTCCGCCGGCCGGGCGAGAAAGAGGAACTCCTGAAAGATCTTGTCCATGCGCGCCATGGTGCGGGCGATGCGCCCGGCGAGATCGCGCACGCGCTCGGGGCGGAAGCCGTCGTCGCGCGCCAGCTCTTTGCCGAGCATCTGCGCGTCGAGGCGCACGGCCGACATCGGGTTGCGGAAATCGTGCAGGATGCCGTTGGCCAACACGCCGGAGAAAGCCAGGTGCTCCTCTTGGCGGGCGCGCGCCTCGCGGCGGCGGTCGCGCGCGACCGCCGCCAGCAGCACGCCGGCGCAGACCGTGAAGGAGAGGATCAGCACGCCGACCGCGAAGGCAAAGAGCGACGAGACCAAGGCGCGGGCGGTTTGCTCCTCGGCGCCGACCGCCTCGCGTTTGAAGGTGGCCTCGGTCACCACCTGGCTGCCGTCGGGCAGGCGTTGCGAGCGCGTGATCACGAAAACCGGCTGGCGCACGCCGCCGATCTCCAGCGAGCCCTGCGACATCTCGGTCTCGCTCTCGCCGGGCGTCGTGTCGACAGGCGTCATGCCCGGCGGCTGGGGCGGGCGCGGCGCGTCGCGCAGGCCGCCGGCCTGGCGGTGGAAGAGGGTGACACCGTCGCGCGAGACCGAGATCGACTGCACGTCCTTGCGCACGGAGAGGGCGCTGTCAACCATGGTTGAGAACTGGCGCCAGCGCAAGGGCGTGAGGTTGGTGGCGCTGGCCATGTTGAAGCCGTTGAGGGTGTCGAGCAGCGCCTCGCCCTCCTGCAGCACGGTCTCGGTGGCGGCAAGGTGCGCCTGCTTGTCGTGCTGCCATTTCAGGAAATGGAGCACGCCGCCCGCGCCGAGCGCGGTGGTCAGCAGGGCGAGCAGCAGGATGATCTCCAGCCGCCAGATGCCGTGGCGCGGTGCGGAAGGTTGTGCGAGAGGTAACGTCATGTGGTTCAGTGACAGCAGGGAGTGTGCCGGGGAACAGGTTTCAGTATAGCGCAGAGAATCCAGGCGCGGCAAGCCGGGATGCGACAGTTTGGCGCGCTTCAGCGGCCAGATTGACGCAGCCCGGGAGGAATTAGGAATTAGGAATTAGGAGTTAGGAGTTTGAGAAGGGGAAAGGAAGAAGGAGGAAGGAGGGATGGCATGACCTCTGCTTGCTTGAGAGAGGGCCGACAGTGGAACTAGAAAGCGATGAATGGTAAAACAGCGTTAAAACATGCGTGGGCGGTTTGTGATCGCCTGCTGCTGCTTGCCGTGTTTGTCTTGCTGGGTGTCGCTTGGCATTTGCGCGGCCGGGAAGACGCGGCCGAGCCGATGCCGGCGGGCGCCCCGCGCAAGGTTTTGTGGCGCCGTCCCGAAGCCCGAGAGAAAACGGTGGAGGGGCTGCGGGTCTCGACCGGGGGGCGCAGCATGTCCGCGATCGCCCGGTCGATGGTTGAATCGGACTGGGAGCGGATTCCCAGCAGTCCGGCGATGGACATCCGCGAGGACGGCAAGAGCTTCGAGATTCTCTTCGCGCTGCCGGAGGGCGTGGCGCGCGAGAGCGTGCGCGTGACCACGGCGGGCAGCACGCTGACGCTGGCGATGCGGACGGACGAGGCGGGGGGGGGCGCCTACCTGAAGCATGTGCGGCTGCCGTGCCGGGTGGAACGGGCAGCGAACGTGCAGAGCGTGATTTCGAACAACGTGCTGCGGGTGCGCATCCAAGCTGCGGAAGGCTAACTTTCAGCGCTGGCGGTGGAAAAGGTAGAGGCCCACCGCGAGAAAGGACAGATTGCCGAACCAGGCGGCCGGGATCGCCGGGACCAGAGCGTTTTTGGCCAGTACCATGCAGCCGATCGAGACCGCGTAGAAGGCGAAAAAGAGCGAGACCGCAATGAGCACGCCCTTGAAGACGCTCTGGCGCCCGGTGGCGACGCCCGCCGGGATTGCAAAGAGCGTGATGATCAGGCAGGAGAAGGGGGCCGCCAGGCGCGCATGGATGTCAAAGAGCTTGGAGGCCACCTCGCCGCGAGTCAGGTGCGGGTGCGTCGCCAGGTAGTGGTACATATCGCGGACCGTGTAATACTCCCACGCCTTGTTCATCAGCAGGAAATCGCGCGGCCGCTCGTCGAAATCCGGGAAGGCGCGCAGCGGCATCGCCGCCACCGTGGGGGTCGGATTTTCGACCGGATTGTTCAATTCGTCGAAATACTGGTATTTCGGGTAGAAAAACCACCACATGCCGTCGAGATACTCGGCTTTGCTGCTGGTGATGTCCACCAGACGGCTGCCGTCCGGACGGTCACATGAGAGCCGCACGCCCTCCAGCAGGTTAGGGTTGACGGCGGACATCCGGTTGATGCGCCAGACGCGTCCGGCGGGCTGGTTGTAAAAGGGGATGTTCTCGAAAGCCTTGTCGGAAACCTCTTGGAAGCGCGCCTCGCGCAGGTCGCGCGCCCGCTCCGAAGCCCACGGCGCGTAGAACTCATTGATGCAGGTGACCGCGACGGCCAGCACGGCCGCCACCGTCAGCAGCGGGCGCACGATGATCAGGAAGGTGATGCCGCTGGCGCGCATCGCCGTGATCTCGCTGTGTCGGCAGAAGTTCCACATCGTGTAGAGCGCGGCCAGCAGCAGCGCGGCGGGGATCAGCCACTCCAGATAGGGCGAGATGTACCCCGCGAAAAATGCGGCGACGGTCGCGACCGGGGGCTTGGCCTCGAGGATCCTGTTGAAGGAATCGAACAGCTCGAACAGCACGTAGATGCCCAGAAAACCGACCAGGCAGTAGACAAGCGGCACCAGGAATTCGCGCAGCACGTATCGGGTGAGGATTCGCATAAACGGGGGCCAGTATACGGCAGCGCGCGCCGCTTCGACAATCCCCATTTTGCGCGTCGGCTTGATTTGA
>JAQUEX010000118.1 GCA_028684935.1 Kiritimatiellia bacterium
CGCGGATCGCACGCTTGATCTCGTCCGTGACATGCGGAATGACCTGCACGGTCTTGCCCAAATACCCACCCGCCCGTTCACGCGCGATCACGCTGCCGTAAATACGCCCGGTCGTGTAATTGCTGTGCTGATCGCACGAAATCCCAGTGAAACGCTCATAGTGGCCGAGGTCCAGATCGGTCTCCCGTCCGTCTTCGGTGACATACACCTCTCCATGCTGGTAAGGCGACATCGTTCCGGGATCGACATTCAGATAAGGGTCCAGTTTCTGCATGCGGATGCGGTATCCGCGCTGCTTGAGCAGCAGGCCGATCGAGGCCGCCGTCAAACCCTTGCCGAGCGACGACACGACGCCGCCCGTCACAAAGATATGCTTACAACTCATGGCTCACTCCTTTGGGAAATGAATCGCAGTGTGTACAAACGCACGTTTTCATCTTAGCCAAGATTACGGGATTCACAGGATTGTTTTGTAGCGGTCAGTGTTTAATTTGGATCAGGTCAATGCCTGCGCGGCACGGCAACCGGCTCGCGCCGCCCGTCAGCCACGCATCCACCGCGGCGGCGCAATCGCGTCCCTCCGCGATCGCCCACACAATCAAGGATTGTCCGCGATGCGAGTCACCGGCAGCGAAGACACCCGGTTTCACGGTCATGAAGCTCTTGTCGGTTTTGACGTTGCCGCGATCATCCACCGGAACGCCCAATCGCGCCAAAACATTGTCCGTTTCAGGCCCCAGAAAACCCAGGGCCAGAAAGACGAGGTCGGCATGCCACGTCTGCGCGGTTCCCGGAATTTCTTGCAACCGCGGACGTGCGCCATTCTGCGTGGGGCGCACCCACTCGACATTCACGGTCTCCAGGGAGCGCACACGCCCGCCATAACCGTTAAACGCCTTTGTCAAGATGCTCCAGAAGCGGTCGCCCCCCTCTTTGTGCGACGAACTGGTCCGCAGCTTCATCGGCCAGAAGGGCCAAGGCTGATCCTCGGATCGCGCTTCCGGCGGCCGCGGCATCATTTCGAAGCTATGCACCTCGGTCGCACCCTGCCGCAGCGCGGTGCCGACACAGTCGCTGCCGGTGTCTCCGCCGCCGATCACGATCACGCTCTTCCCTTTGGCGTTAATCCTGCCCCATTCCGGCGAACCGTCCGGATGCTCGCCCAGCAGCCTGTTCTGCTGCTGCAAGTATTCCAAGGCAAAATGAATGCCGTTCAAGTCGCGCCCGGGAATCGGCAGGTCGCGCGGACGTCCCGCGCCGGTCGCGAGCACGACGGCGTCAAATGCTTGCAAGGTTTCCACGGATGGATCGGCCTGCGTCTTAAAAACGATGCCCTCCGCCTCCATGACCGCGAGCCTGCGGTCGATCACCCATTTCTCCAGCTTGAAATCCGGGATGCCGTAGCGCAGCAGCCCGCCCGGCCGCTCGCTTTTCTCAAACACCGTCACCGCATGACCGGCGCGATTGAGCTGCTGCGCGGCGGCCAAGCCGGACGGCCCCGAACCGATCACCGCCACGCGCTTGCCTGTACGTGCCGAAGGCGGCTGCGGCTGGACCCAACCGCTTTCGAACGCACGCTCGACGATCGCCTTTTCAATGGTCTGGATCACGGTCGGTCCCTCGTGAATGCCCAGCACGCAGGCCTCTTCGCACAGGGCCGGGCACAGGCGTCCCGTGAACTCCGGAAAGTTGTTCGTCGCCGACAGCCGGTCCCAAGCCAGCCGCCACTGGCCGCGATACACCAGATCATTCCATTCCGGACACAGGTTCCCTAACGGGCAGCCGCTGTGGCAGAACGGGACGCCGCAATCCATGCAGCGTGCCGCCTGACGGATGATCGCCTGTTCATCCATCGGCCGGTACACCTCCTTGAAGTCACGCAACCGCTCGTCGACCGGCCGCTGTTCAGGCGTCTGCCGGTCGTATTCTAGAAATCCCGTTATCTTTCCCATACACCCTCTCCTCGAAATTGAACGTTGAGCGTTGAGCGTTCACTCGATCATCGTCTCCGCCTCTTCCCGTTCCAAACGCGCCAGGGCCCGTTTGAAATCGCGCGGCATGACTTTCACAAACTTAGGCCGGTAAGCAGACCACGCATCCACCACCCGTTCGGCCACCGGACTGCCTGTCAGCGCGTGGTGGCGCCGGATCAGCTCCAGCACCTCCGCGATTTCGCGGTGGTCGATCAGCTCTTCCAGATCGACCAGCTCGCGGTTACAGTGCTGACCGGCGAACACCCCTCTCTCGTCGAGCACGTACGCAATGCCGCCGCTCATGCCGGCGGCAAAGTTGCGTCCGGTCGGCCCCAGCACCACGACGCGTCCGCCGGTCATGTATTCGCAACCATGATCGCCGACCCCCTCCACAACCGCATCCGCGCCGCTGTTGCGCACGCAGAAACGCTCGCCTGCGAGGCCGCGGATGAATACCCGGCCCTGCGTCGCGCCGTACAACGCCACATTGCCGGCGATGATGTTCTCTTCCGCGACATAGCCGGCGTTCCGCGGCGGGTACAGGATCAGGGTGCCGCCTGAGAGTCCTTTGCCGAAATAGTCGTTGGCGTCACCCTCGACCTCAAGGGTCAGGCCGGGCGCGGCAAAGGCGCCGAAGCTCTGCCCGCATGTGCCTGTGCAGCGCACGTGCACCGTGTCGTCCGGCAGGCCGCGCGCGCCGTATTTCTTGGAGATCACGCTGCTCAGCAGCGTGCCGACCGTCCGGTTCACGTTGCGGATCTTGACCTCAAGCCGCACCGGCGCGCCGCCCTCCAGCGCCGGCTCGGCCTGCCGGATCAAGTCATGATCGAGCGCTGCCGCCATGCCGTGATCCTGCCGCCGCGTGCACCGGCGTTCCTCCGGCGCCGACGGCACATGCCGCAGGATCGCAGAGAAATCCAAGCCGCTCGCCTTCCAATGCTCGGCGGCCTGCCGCGCGTCGAGCAGATCGCTGCGTCCCACCATCTCATCCACGGTGCGGAATCCCAGATCCGCCATGACGCGGCGGAAATCTTCCGCGATGAAACGCATGAAATTGACCACGTACTCCGGCTTGCCTGTGAATTTTTTGCTGAGCCGCGGATCTTGCGTGGCGATCCCCTGCGGGCAGGTGTTAAGGTGGCAGACGCGCATCATGACGCACCCCATCGTCACAAGCGGCGCCGTGGCGAACCCGAACTCTTCGGCGCCCAGCAGACAGGCAACCGCCACATCTCTTCCGCACATCAGCTTGCCGTCGCACTCCAGACGCACACGGTCGCGCAATTTGTTGGCGAGCAGCGTCTGCTGCGCCTCGGCCAACCCCAGTTCCCACGGCAACCCCGCATGCTTGACCGACGTCATCGGCGACGCGCCGGTCCCGCCGTCCCAGCCGCTGATCAGGATCAGATCGGCCTTGCCCTTCGCGACACCCGCAGCAATCGTCCCCACTCCGGCCTCCGACACCAGCTTCACGCTGATGCGCGCCTCGGGATTGGCGTTCTTCAGATCGTGGATCAGTTGCGCCAAGTCTTCGATCGAATAGATGTCATGATGCGGCGGCGGAGAGATCAACTGCACGTACGGCGTCGAAAAACGCGTGGCCGCAATCCACGGATAGACCTTCTCGGCGGGGAGCTGTCCGCCCTCGCCCGGCTTGGCTCCCTGAGCCATTTTGATTTGCAGCTCGCGGGCATTGACCAGGTAGTGACTGGTCACGCCGAAGCGCCCGGAAGCCACCTGCTTGATCTGACTGATGCGCCAGTTGCCCGCGGCATCCGGACGGAAACGTTCCGGCGCCTCGCCGCCTTCGCCGCTGTTGCTGCTGCCGCCGATGCGGTTCATGGCGATCGCCAGGGTCTCGTGCGCCTGGCGGCTGATGGAGCCGTACGACATCGCGCCGGTCTTAAAGCGCTTCACGATGGCAGTCCACGGCTCCACCTCATCCAGCGGCACAGGCTGTGACGCCTTCTTGAAGCGGAACAGGCCGCGCAGCGTAAAGAGGTTCGCCTGTTCGCCGCACAGCGTCGCCACATATTTATCGAACAGCTCGCGGTCATTCTGACGCACCGCCTGCTGAAGCAGCGCGATGGTCGCCGGATTGTACAAATGCGCCTCGCCGTCCCGGCGCCACTGGTAGACGCCCCCCGGCGGCAAATCCATGCCGCCTGAAACGCCGGACACGCCGGAGCCCAGAAAGGATGCGTGATTGCGTCGCGCCTCTTCGGCGATCTGCGCGAGTCCGACCCCTTCCACGCGCGACACGGTGCCGGTGAAATAGCGCTGTGTCACCTCGCTGTTCACGCCGACGATCTCGAAGATCTGCGCGCCGCAATAGCTCTGCAGCGTGGAGATGCCCATTTTCGACATCACCTTTAGAAGGCCTTTGCCGACCGCCTTCACGTAACGGGCACAGGCTTCCTCGGGGTCATCATCCAGATAGAGTTTGCGCGCGCACAGGTCGCGCAGCGTCGCGAGGGCGAGATAGGGGCAGACCGCGTCCGCACCGAATCCGATCAGCGCGGCACTATGATGCACCTCGCGCGCGTCGCCGGCGTCCGCGATCAGCGCCACATGCGTGCGGAGCTGGCGCCGGACCAGATGCTGATGCACCGCCGACAGCGCCAGCAGGGACGGAATGGGCGCATGGGCCGAATCGGCCGCGCGGTCCGAAAGAATCAGAAAGCTCCGGCCTTGCGTGACGGCCTGCTCGGCTTGCTCGCACAGCGCATCCAGCGCCTGCTGCAGGGCGGGCCCGTCCCCGGCGACATCAAAGACCGTCGGCAGCACCATGCTGCGGACCACCCCGTTTTCCGCATCGCGGATGCGGATCAGTTCGTCCTCGGTGATCATCGGCTGCGCCAGCCGCAACACGCCGCACTGCTCAGGCCCTTCAGCCAATAGGTTGCCGCGCTTCCCCACGTAGGTTTGCAGCGAGGTCACCAGCTCTTCGCGGATCGCATCCAGCGGCGGATTGGTCACCTGCGCAAAAAGTTGGTGGAAATAGTCAAAGAACAGACGGGGTCTTTCTGAAAGGACGGCCAGCGGCGCGTCGTTCCCCATAGATCCCGTCGGCTCGGCACCTTGGCGCCCCATCGGCGCCAGGGTGATCTTCAAATCCTCCATGCTGTAGCCGAAGAGGCGTTGGCGCGCCGCCAGCGCCTCGCCCGCCAGCGCCAGCCGGCCGTCCTCGCGCGGCGCGGGCAGGTCGTCAAGCTCCAGCAGCGTGCGCTGAAGCCACGCCTGATAGGGCTTGCGGGCGCACAGCTCGGCCTTGATCTCGTCGTCATCGACAATGCGCCCCTGCCGCGTATCGACCAAGAACATGCGTCCGGGCTGAAGACGCCCCTTGCGTTCGACGTTTTCCGGCGCGATTTCCAAAACGCCGGTTTCTGAGGCCATGATGACCAGCCCGTCACGGGTCACGGTATAGCGCGAAGGCCTGAGCCCGTTGCGGTCCAGCACCGCGCCGATCACCTCGCCGTCGGTGAACGGGATCGAGGCCGGTCCGTCCCACGGCTCCATCAGGCAGGCGTGATATTCGTAAAACGCTTTTTTCTCGGTGCCCATCAAAGCGTGATGGCGCCACGCCTCAGGAATCAGCATCAGCACGGCATGCGGCAGGGAACGGCCGGCGTGAACAAGCAGTTCGATCGCGTTGTCCAGAATCGCCGAGTCGCTGGCCCCTTCCGTGAGGATCGGGAACAGCCGCTCCAGCCCGGTGCCGAGCAGCTCGGACCGGAACAACCCCTGCCTCGCCCGCATCCAGTTCAGGTTGCCGCGCAGTGTATTGATCTCGCCGTTGTGGCTGATGAAGCGGAACGGCTGTGCCAGCGGCCACGACGGGAAGGTGTTGGTGCTGTAGCGCTGATGCACGAGCGCCAGTCCCGAAACCACACGAGGATCGCGCAATTCAGGGTAGAAATCCGCCACGCGGAACGACCGCATCAATCCCTTGTAGACAAGGGTACGGGACGAACAGCTCGGCAGATAGAACGTGCCTTCACCGGCGAGGCCGGCGATCCGGACCTCGTTTTCCGCCACTTTGCGGGCAATGAAAAGGTGCCGGTCGAGATGCTCCCGCGCCACGCGCCCGCATCCCGCAAACACTTGGCGGATCACCGGCAGCGTGCTGCGGCCCAGCTCGCCCACCGCTTCCGGACAGACGGGCACGTCGCGCCACGCCAACACCTCGAGGCCTTCAGCAGCGAAACACGCTTCCAGCGTGCGCTCGCACTGCGCCCGGCAGCCGGGGTCCTGCGGCAGGAAGACCATGCCCACGCCATACGCCCCGGCATCCGGCAATCCGGCGACCTCTTCGCTGAAAAACGCATGCGGCACGTGAAGCAGGATGCCCGCGCCGTCCCCGGTGTCCGGATCATAGCCGGTCGCGCCGCGGTGCTCCAGATTCGCAAGCACGTCGAGCGCCTTGACCACGATGTCATGGGATTTCTCGCCGCGCAGGCTGCACACCATGCCCACTCCGCAGGCATCGCGCTCGAAGGAAGGATCATATAACCCCTGCCGCGGCTGCTCACATTCTCTCTGTTCGTGCCTCATTCACACCTCATGCCGTTGCCGGCCGCTATTGCATCATCACGCCGTAGCGGTGATGACGCTCTTCCAACTGGTCCAGGCCGCTGCGCTCAAGCGCGTGCTTGCACACCACATGCTCCGTGCCGCAGACATACCGGCCGGTAAAACAGCCATAACAATAATGCTCGGCCCCCGTCAGGGTCGACTTCAACCCGTCGAGGCTGAGATACCCCACCGAGTCCGCGCCGCACAGTGCACAGATCTGTTCTTCCGTACGGCCGGCGGCCACCAAGTCGTTGGCCTCCGGGAAATCAATGCCGAAGTAACAGGGATGGCGCGTCGGCGGACAGGCGATGCGCACGTGAACCTCACGCGCGCCGGCGCACCGCAACGCCTCGATGCGTTTTTGGATCGTGTTACCGCGGATGATCGAATCGTCCACCACCACCACGCGACGGCCTGCCACCGCCTCGGGGACCACAGCCAGTTTAAGATCGATACTGCTGCGGCGCGACTGAGGAGTCGGCATGATAAAGGTTCGTCCGACATAATGATTGCGGATGAACCCCAGCTCGAACGGAACGCCGCTCGCGTGAGAAAAGCCCAAAGCCGCCAGCACCCCGCTGTCCGGGATCGGCACGACCACGTCCGCGTCGCAGGGCTGCTCCTGCGCGAGCGTGCGGCCGATCGCCATGCGCGTCATGTAAACGCTCTGCCCGAAGACATGGCTGTTCGGACGGGCGAAATAGATCTGCTCAAACACGCACTGCCCATACCCACCGACCGGCACATCGGCGAAACGCAGGCTCTTGACCCCGTTTTCGTCCAGCTTGATCAACTCGCCGGGGTTGACATCGCGCACATACTCCGCGCCGATCTGCTGCAGCGCGCACGTCTCGCTCGCCACCACATGGCCCTTGCCCAGCCGTCCCAGGGAAAGCGGCCGGATGCCCCACGGATCACGCGCGGCGTAGACGCAATGCGGGCGCGCGATCACAAAGGCAAACGAGCCGCAGAGTTCGGCCAATGCCGCCCGGATACGGTCTCGCTGCCCGAAATACGAAGGGTCGGCAAGCTGATGCAGCAGGATCTCGCTGTCGGTCGTAGTCTGAAAAATCGCGCCCTGCTTCTGGTAACGGTCACGCAACTCGCCCGCGTTGACCAGATTGCCGTTGTGGGCGATCGCCCACATCCCGTCACGGCATTCCGCCAAAAAAGGCTGCACGTTCACGGTTTTTGACGCGCCGGTCGTCGAGTATCGCACATGACCGATGCCGATACGGCCGGGCAGATGTTCGGCAAAATCGCCGGTGAACACCTCGCTCACCAGCCCCATGCCTTTGCAGGTGTGGAGGATTTTGCCGTCGCTGACAACCATGCCGGCACCCTCCTGCCCGCGGTGCTGCAGGGCGAACAGCCCGTTATAGAGGGTCAGCGCGGCATTGTCCACGCCGTACACCGCCACCACGCCGCAAGCCTCACGCGGCCCCTGTTGGTGGCTGTCTTGGCCATCTTCATTGTCCTTGGATACACACATACGCGTATACAGCTAGCACACGATATGCCAAGCCGTTGAAATCGCACCTTTTCGCGGTGAAGCCGCTCCATTTTGCGTGCTGCTCGTACCGAACGGCGCGCAGAATTGTCAGCCGCCACAATTCTGTGGCTCATGCCGCCCGGACACGACCGTGCGGCGACAATTTTGTATGTCAGGGCGCGGTCAGCAGACTGCAATCGCTGGCACCGTCGCGCGTGTGAGCGGCCAAATCCTCCAGCGCGGCGCGCACCCCCTCCTCAAGCACCGGGTGATAGAACGGCATGTGCAGGATTTCGCGCACCGTCATGCGCTGCTGGATGCACCACGCCAACAGATGAGCAAGATGCTCGGCGCCGGGTACGCAGAACTCCGCGCCCAGCAGGCGGCCGGTCTGCGGCTGCCCGTACAGGCGGACCACCCCCGCGTTGTCACCGCGGATGACCGCGCGCGGCTGGTCGGAGAATGCCTCTTGCCCCAGCGCGATCGAGTCGGGGTCCAACTCGGCATACCGGCACCCCACACTCGCGATGTTGGGATCAGAAAAAACGATATGCAGCGGCGTGCGGCGCTGATAGCGCGCGGGCGCTTCCGCCACCGCGTTCCGGCCGGCGATCAGGCCGTCGTCCCACGCCTCGTGCAGAACAGGGTGGTCGGCATTCGCATCGCCAGCCATGAACACCGGCAAATGGCCGACCTGCAGCGTCGCGGCATCGTACTCAGGAACACCATCCTTGCGTAGCGGCGTGTTCAGGGTTTCAAGCCCCAACGCATCCACATTCGGCTGCCGTCCTGTGGCCGCCAAGACCGCATCGACCACACGGCGCTGCCCGCCGGAACAGACAACCAGATGCCCATTTTCCTCGCGAATCGATACGGGATGACCCCGCCACAGCGTCAGCTCGCCGCCCAGCGCTTCAGCCGCCGCATCCCGCACGACGGGATCCGTGATGCCGCCCAAATGAAGGGAGCGCGCCACGCCCAGCACCTCGACGCCCAACCGAGCCATGGCCTGGCCCAGTTCCAAGCCGATCACGCCCAGCCCGATCACGGCGACCGAAGCCGGCAAGGCCTCTTTTTCAAAAAACGTATCGCTGGTCCACAGGCGGTCTCCAAACGCGCGCCACGCATCGGGCACACGGGGGCGTGAGCCGGTCGCGATGACCACCCGCCGGGCGTGCACACGGACGCCGTCGACCTCCAGCAGCGTGGGCTCCAAGAACCGTGCGCGTCCCTTGAGCAGGCGCGCTCCGTAACGCTCCGTCCGCTTCACCATTCCGCCTGCAAAACGGTCGCGCAGTTCGCGCACGCGCCGCATGACGGCGGCCGTGTCCACCGTAAGTCCGCCGGCCCCCCGGATCCCCTGCCGATCAAACACGCTGCGCCGATGGAAATCATGCGCGATCTGGATCAGCGCTTTCGACGGCATGCATCCGACACGCGCGCACGTCGTCCCCGGGGGACCATCCTGAATGATCACAAAACGGTCCGTCACCTTGCGGATTTCGCTGGCCGCCACCAAGCCCGCCGTCCCCGCACCGATCACCGCCACATCCACATGTCGTTCACTCATGGGCACATTTTAGCACAGTACGCCGACACCTGACAGCCGTAGAACATGCCATGTCGCCCGTCGGGTGCCCAGGGCTGACACATCTTAAATCTGACGCATAACGTCAGAACTGCGGGTGTGACATGCCCCCAGTGAGTGCCATGCAGTCGGCACTGCGGCATGGTTTTTGTGGCCCCTCGTCCCCGTACCCGTTCACGTACACGACGGCCTCATCGCCTCCCCGTGACCGTGTACGGTCCCGCGACTGGCCGGAGCTTGCTCTCATCCAAATCGCTATCGCGAGCGGGATCGTCCATTTTGAGCCGTCCCGCGCGGCTCCTCTCGCGATGGGGTCGCAAGATGTTCGATCCCGATAGCGATCCCGATAGCGATCCCGATCTCGATTTCGATGTCTACTCCCAACGTCAGCGTTGAGCGCGTGCTTTGAACGAAGAGTCGGGGGCGCGGACGGCCCCGTCCGCGA
>JAQUEX010000119.1 GCA_028684935.1 Kiritimatiellia bacterium
CCCACGCACGTGGGGATGATCCATTTTCCCCAACACTTTTTGCAGGTGATTGACGCGCATGGAGGGGGATGAGACAATCAAAACACGTCTCCATTCGCTATTTGCGGGGAGAGTGACGATGCTGATGGGCACACGGAGAAGGGGGGGGGTGTATGCGCTCGTGTTCGAAGGCCTTAAAGGCTCGGAGTATAGTCCGTCCTTTAAGACATCAAAGGGCGCGGCAGACGGGGTGTGTCCGAGGGGCCGTGTGGCCAGCGGCGGTCGAGAGTCGTTTGAAGGGAGATAATGCGATGCGGTGTGTGATCGTTTCAGTCGGGTTGGCAGCGGCCGCTGCGTGTGCGGCTACGGACGACGGGCGACAGGGGTGGTTTCCTTTCGTCATTCCTGACCTGGCGGATGCTCACACTGCCGGCACGCCGATTGACCTCTCGTTTCTCAACGCGGAGCCGGCTGGGACGCACGGGCATCTGAGGCCGGACGGCGAGCGGATCGTGGACGGCCGCGGCCGCGAAGTGCGGCTGTTCGGCTCGAACATCTGCGACCACCATCCCATGCCGCCCAAGGAGCAGGCGCCGCGCATGGCGCGTCGGCTCAGAGAACTCGGCTTCAACTTCATCCGGCTGCATTACTTCGATTTCGCCAAGGCGCCGCAGGGCATCCTCAACGACGACATGCAGACGCTGAACCCGGAGAAGCTCGACCAATTCGACTGGCTGATCGCTCAACTCAAGGAGAACGGCATCTACGTGGACATCAACCTGCATGTCTGCCGTCCCTATCCCGGCCAGCCGAAAGAGGTGCACCGTTTCGGCAAGGGCATCGACTTCATCTATGAGCCGTACATCGCGTCGCAGCAGCAATACGCGCGCGACTTGATCGGCCACGTCAATCCCTATACCGGGCTCTCGTATGCGAAAGACCCGGCTGTGGCGGTGATCGAGCTGAACAACGAGAACACCGCGTTTCAGATCGCCTACGCGCTGGCCGGGCTGCCGGAGCCTTTTCGGGGCGCGGTGACGCGCAAATGGAATGCCTGGCTCGCCAAGACCTATGGCGGCAGCGAGGCCGTGCGCGCCGCGTGGAATGCCTCGGCGCAGGCAGCGAAAGGGCCTGAGCTTTTGAAGAACGGAATGTTTCAACACGGCACGCGCGAGTGGTCATTCCAGTGTGCAGGCGGCGCAAAAGCCGCGGCGCGCGCGGTGGACGGGGGCGCAAGCGGCGCTCCTGCGCTGCGCTGGGAGGTGGCGTCGGGCGGCAGCGACACGTGGCACGTTCAGGCCATGGTGCCCGGCCTGCCGGTCGAGCACGGCAAAACGTACGCGATCTCTTTCCGGGCGCGCGCGCAGGGTGGTCCGGCCGTGAAGCTGGGCGTGGGCCTGATGATGCAGCAGGCACCGTGGACCTCCGCGCGCGGCGGAGCGACGATCGCGCTCGACGGCACGTGGCGTGAATACGGCGTGACCTGCACGGTCGACAATCCCGATGCCGTGCCGATGCGGCTCAACTTCGCGGCCGGCCGGCAGACCGGCGTCATCGAGCTGGCCGGCGTTTCGGTGCGCGAGGGACGTTATGCGGTGATCGGGCTGCGCGACGGCGAACGCATCGAGGTGGGCAGTGTGCCGCTGGTGGCGGATACCGCCTGCCCTGAGCGTTCGGCGGATTTCATGCGCTTTCTGATGGCCGAGGAGGATGCATACGTGACGGCGCTGACTCGCCTGCTGCGCGACGAACTGGGGGCGCGCGCGATGATCTACTGCACGCAGGCGAGCTATGGCGGGCTGGCCGGTCTCCGGCGCGAGGCGCGTCTCGGCGACGTGATCGACATGCACTGTTATCCGTGCCATCCGCATGAAGCGGAGGACGCGCAGGGGGGACGCCTCCGCACAGTCCGCAACGCGTCGATGGTCGGTGCGGCGTTCGGCGCGCTCGAGGGTGCGGCCCTGTGGCGGGTGGCGGGCAAGCCGTTTCTGATGACAGAATTTGACCTCAACCCGCCAAACGATCATGCCTCGGAGAATTTCCCGTTACTGGCGTTGCTCGCGGCCTACCAGGGGTGGGCGGGATTCGCGGAGTATTCTTGGTATAACTTCCAAGGCGGCAAGCAGGGGCACAGCCGCATTCAGAGCCACTACGCCACAACCGGACATGCGGGACAGATGTGTATGGTGCCGGCGATGGCGCTGCTCTTCCGGCAGGGACTTGTCGCGCCGGCACGCGCGCCGCTTACGCTGAATGTGCCTGAAAAAGAGATCGCCGCACGCCTGGTGGACAATGTCTGGAGCGGCGTGTCAGGCGTGCTTGAACAGGGTCAGGGAAACGTATCGGACGTGTGGCGCCGCAAGACGGCGTGCCGGTTGACGGCGTCGGGTGCGCCTGCGCTCAGCGGCGCGAGCGGGCTGGACGGGCGGTCGATCGTCAGCGACACAGGCGAGGTTGAATTTGACCGACGGGCAGAAGACGCGGTGTCGCTGCGCGTGAACGCGCCTGCCGCGCGTGTGCTGATCGGCAGGGTCGGGGGCCGGACGTTCCAACTCGGGGATGTGCGACTGGAGGTCGGAGCCGGCACGCGCAACGGGTATGCCAACATCGCGCTGGTCGCGCTCGACGCGCGGCCGGTCGCCGAGTCGCAGCGCCTGCTGCTCACCGCCGTGGCGAGAGTGGAAAACGCCGGGCAGCGCTGGAATGGGGCGCGCACCGGCGTGACGGAGTGGGGCGAGGGGCCGACGCTGGCTGAGCCGGTGCCGCTGACCGTGACCTTGCCCGGCACGGGATGGCGCGCGACCGCGCTGGACGGCAGCGGCAGACGCCGGGCGCAGGTGCCGATGAGCGGTGCCGCGCTGAAAACGGCAGGGGTACACGCGACGCTCTGGTATTTGATCGAGCGAGGCGGCTGACAGATTCGCAGGACGACATTCTCGGATTGCCGTTTTGTGCGCGGGTCTGATATGATCACGCGGTCAGTGAGAACCTTGCGGGCGAGGGGGCTTGCGGCTTGTTCTGCAGGCTGAGACATAGAAACCGTTTAACAAAAAAGGACGTCGATGAAGACAGGGATGATGATGGCGGCGGTGGCGGCGGTGGCAACGGGCCTGATGGCGCAGGAGGCGCCGGTCGCCGTTCAGGAGGAGGATTCTGAAACCGGATGGGGGATGGAAGCCACGGCGGATCTCTTTTCGGCCTATGTCTGGCGCGGATGCGTGTACAATGATCGTCCGGTCTTCCAGCCTGCGGCCGAGCTGACTTACGCCACGGCGGATTACGGAACATTCGGCGCCGGGCTCTGGAGCAATTTCGATCTGACCGACCGTAACCGCCAAGTGTCTGGCGGCGGATTGAACGAGATCGACTACCAGCTCTTTTACGGGATCGACGTGGGCGAGGTCTCGTTGGAGATCGGGCATTACTGGTATACCTTCCCGCGCGCGAACGGGCAGGACTATTGGGCCAGCACGCGCGAGGTGTATGTGTATGCGGCTTACAACAACGACCTGGTTACGCCGTTCGCCTGCCTGACCTATGACTATGCGGACTATGACGGCTTCTACCTGAACGTCGGCCTCAACAAAGAGGTCTCGCTGTCCGACCAACTGACACTGGGCGCGGAGGTTTCGCTGGGCGCCGGCGACGACGACTATATGGCGTATGTCGGGACCGACGATGCGGGCCTGATGGATTTCAATGCGGCGGTCTATGCGGATTTTTCGCTGACGGATTCTGTGTCGGTCGGCTGCCGCATCGCGTGGATGTCGCTGATCGACAGCGATGCGCGCGACGCAGAACCGTATTGGGACGAGGACATTCTGTGGGGCGGCCTTTCGGTGTCGGCCTCCTTTTAACGCGCGGACAGATAACAAGCAGGAAGGGAAGAAGTCATGAATCAAGCGAACCTCTCACGTTTGTGCACCGTGTCGCGTCGGACCTTTATGACTGCCGCCGCAGGCGCGGCAGCCGGTTGCGCGACTGTGCCGAAAGGTGCCCGTTGTGCGGCTGTCTCCGGCGCGCCGATCACGTTGCCGCCGTTGCCGTACGCTCAGGACGCGCTGGCGCCGCTGATCTCGGCGCAGACGCTGAGCTTCCATTATGGCAAGCACCATCAGGGGTATGTGAATACCCTCAACAAACTGCTGCCGGGATCGTCCTTCGCCGGGCAGTCGCTGGAGGCGGTGGTCTGCGCGACGGCCGGATGTGCGGACCATGCGGCGCTCTTCAATAACGCGGCGCAGGTCTGGAACCACACCTTCTACTGGAAGTCGTTGGCGCCGGCCGGCAGCGGCGGCGCGCCGTCGGCGGCGCTGGCTGCGGCGATCCATGCGGCCTTCGGCTCGATGGAAGCGTGCAACAAGGCGCTGGCCGATGCGGCGCTGACCCAGTTCGGCAGCGGCTGGGCCTGGCTCGTGGCGAAGAAAGGCGCGGTCAGCGTGGTCAAAACGCCGAACGCCGAAACGCCGTTCACGCAGAAGGGCGTCACGCCGCTGCTGACCCTCGATGTGTGGGAGCACGCCTACTATCTGGACTGGCAGAACCGTCGCGCCGATTATGTGAAGGCGGTGCTGGACAAGCTGGTGAACTGGTCCTTTGCCTCTGCGAACTACGCGGTCGCCAAGGCGTAAGCATCAGAGCGGTTGGGCAGGGCTCTCGCCGAGCGGACGCGAGATGCGCTGCACGCTGTAATGCCAAAGAGCCGGCAGGCACTCGTAAATGGTGTCGTCCGGCTCGATGCGTTCGTCATCGGGCGGATCGAGCCGGACCAGAAAACGGTATTTCTCAAGCTGCGGCATGACCGGGCGCAGAATTTTACGGACATCCTCGTCGGAATACCCGGAAGCTTGTTCAGGGAAGAGTTCGGTGAACCGGTTGCGCGTATAGAGCAACAGGTCGCCGAACCGGAAACGGATGTTGTCCGGCTCTTCGACACTGGCAGACTCCTCCTCCAGGCGGCTCTCGAAAAACTCCAGCAACAGCATGAAGGCCAGGCATTCGTCGCGCCGCGTGAACGTGAACAGGTCGCGGTTCGAGGGCGTGATGCGATCGTTGAACCACTCCGGCTTATAAAGCCGCGCGCACTTGGCGTCGCTCACGAGCTGCCAGCCGAAGGTCTCCTCGAAAAAGCCGGCGAACTCACGCTGGTAGCGCCGCAAAAAGAGAAAGTGCTCCTCGTGGTCCGTCTTGTAGAAATACGGGCTCTCGAGCAGGATGTTGAGCACAGCCTGCACGCGCGGTTTCTGGTTTTGGAGGAGCGTGTCGAAAGCAGACATGGCAGTCGGTGCGGCGCCGGGTGCGCCGCGGGTTACGTCGTTTAGTGGCGCGCGGTGTGGCCGGGACCCGTCGCGATCCCGCGTCCCAGGGCGGAGAGCCGGCCGCGCACGCAGATCGCGCAGGCCGCGCCGTCTTCGTCCACGCAGGGCTTGTTGGGGTAGAGCTGGTAGAGCTTGCGGTATCTGCCGGGCGTCAGGTTCGGCATGAAGACATTTGCGCCGCGTGTCAAGACGAGGTTCCGCCCGTCGGGGTCCAACGCGTCGAACGCGGTGGTGGCTGGAATGTGCGCGGCCGGATTCAGCAGCCGCAGCAACGCGATGGCCTTGTAGTAGACGCTGCGGTCTTCCAGCAGCGGCTTTTCCGCGAGGGGCGTGTCCGGATGTGCGAGGAACGGGCCGCAGCCGATCATGTCGAGCGCGAGGTCCGTCGCGAACAGGATGTCGTTGGCAATCATCTCGGCCGTTGAGCCGGGCAGGCCGATCATGAAGCCGCTGCCGACCTGATACCCTAGGTCACGCAGGTCTTTGAGGCACTGCACGCGGTGCTCGAAGGATTCGTCGGGATGAATCGCGGAGAAAAGCGCGTTCGAGGTCGTCTCAAACCGCAGCAGGTAACGGTCGCACCCGGCCTGTTTGATGCGGGCCAGCTCTTCGCGCGTCCGCACGCCGACCGAGAGGGTGACCGCCAGGCCGGTCTCCAATTTGACGCGGCGGACGAGCGCGCTGAGCAATTCGGCGGTAAAAAAGGGGTCTTCGCCGGATTGCAGCACCACGGTGCCGCAGCCCCAGCGCTTGGCGTTATGGGCGACCTCCAGGACCTCGTCTTCGCTCATCCGGTAACGCCCCACGCCGGTGTTGTCACAGCGGATACCGCAATACCAGCAATGGTTCTTGCAGATGTTGGAAAATTCGATGATGCCGCGCAGATGGACCGGGTCGCCCATGATGCGCTGGCGCAATGCGTCGGCGGCCTGATAGATCAGATCGCACGCTTTGCCCTGGGCATTGAGCAGAGCGGCAAGATCGGCGGCCGTTAGCCGTTCGCCGTTAAGAAGTCGGTTGAGAAGGTCTTGGGTGAGCTTCATGATGATCCTTAAAACGATAAGTACAGGATACCGTTTCTGTGCCGGCTTGCCCAGCCCTATCAGCGAACGAGCGAAGAAGTCGATGGGAGGTCTTGCGCCTGCGGCTCAAAAGTGGCAGACTATCACCCACTTTTTTAGACCTGTTACGAGGTGAGGAGACGGAATGTCTGACACTGAGAAGGAAACTACCGGGCCGGCGCTGCCGCGTCCCGTGATCGCGGCCGACGAGTGCAAGAGCTGCGGGCGCTGTGTGAATGCCTGCCCCAAGAAGTGTCTGCGGCTGGCGGACCGGATGAACAGCCGGGGCGTCAAGCCGGCGGAGTATGTGGGGGAAGGGTGTACGGGGTGCGCGATCTGTTTCTACAACTGCCCCGAACCGTATGCGATCACGATCCAGAAACCGTAGCGCGGATGCGCGTGGACACGGACGGTGTCCGGAGAGAGAGAACACGGAACCATGACAAAGTTTGTTAAAGGCAATGAAGCGGTCGTGATCGGCGCACTCTACGCCGGCTGCGATGTGTATTTCGGGTATCCCATCACGCCGGCCAGCGAGATCGCGCATGCGGCGGCCCGCTGGTTCCCTTCGGTGGGACGCGAGTTTCTGCAGGCGGAGTGCGAGACGGCGTCGATCTATATGGTCTACGGCGCGGCGGCGGCCGGTCGGCTCTCGATGACGGCGACCTCGGGGCCGGGCATGAGCCTGATGCAAGAGGGCATTTCGTATATGGCGGGCGCCAATTTGCCGGGCGTGATCGTCAACATCATGCGCGCCGGGCCGGGGCTCGGCAACGTGTATCCCGAGCAGGGCGACTACAACCAGGCGGTCAAAGGCGGTGGTCATGGCAATTACCAGTGCGTGGTGTTGGCCCCGGCCAGTGTACAGGAGATGTGCGATCTGACGCTGCGCGCCTTTGAACTTTCCTTCAGGTACATGACGCCGGCGATCGTGCTGGCCGACGGACTGCTCGGCCAGATGATGGAGACGCTGGTGCTGCCGGAGCATGAACAGCCGCGTCCCGATACGTCGGCGTGGGCGGTGCATGCGACCCCCGAGACGCGCAAGAATCTGATCACGTCGATCTATCTGGACGCGCCGGCTCAGGAGGCGCATAACCTGCGTCTGCAGGCCAAATACGCCGCGATGAAGGCGGACGCGTGCCACGAGGCGTATCTGTGCGACGATGCCGAGATGGTGCTGGTGGCCTACGGGATTTGCAGCCGCATCGCGCGCACGGCCGCCGAAGCGCTGCGGGCCTCCGGCGTGAAGGCCGGCGTGTTCCGTCCTCTGACGCTCAACCCGTTCCCGGCCGAAGCGCTGAGCGCGACGTTACTGGGGCGCCGGGCGATGGTGGTCGAGTTGAGTGCCGGGCAGTTTTATAACGATGTGATCCTCGCGCTCGCCACGGTCGGCGGACGGTGCCAGGAGGTGGGGCTCTGCAACCGGATGGGCGGCATGGTGATGACCGTGGACGATGTGGTCGAGGCGGCCTGCGCGACGATGAGGAAATAGGTGATTTCATGACAGAGAAGAAAACAGTGGGCATGTATGAGGTCTTCTGCCGCAGTGGCAAGCAGACGCGCGCGACGCATTATTGCGCGGGCTGTGGCCACGGCATCATCCACAAGCTGATCACGGAAGCGATGGTGGAACTCGGCATTCAAGACCGCACCGTCATCGTGAACCCCATCGGGTGCGCCGTGTTCGGCTATTACTATTGGGACTGCGGCAACGTGGGAGCCGCGCACGGGCGCGCGCCGGCGGTGGGTACGGCGATCAACCGCGTGCGGCGTGACGCGGTGGTCGTTTCCTATCAGGGCGACGGCGACTTGGGCGCGATCGGTTTCAACAACACCTTTCAGGCCGCGAGCCGCGGCGAGCACATGGCGGTCTTTTTCGTGAACAATGCGATCTACGGCATGACCGGCGGACAGATGGCGCCGACCACGCTGGAGGGCATGAAGACCGCCACCTCGCCGTTCGGGCGCGACCCGCTGACCGCCGGCTATCCGCTGCGCGTCTGCGAGGTCTTGAACCAGCTCAAGGCACCGGTCTTCATCGAACGGGTTTCGGTGGCGGACACCCGGCGGATCATGCAGGCGAAACGCGCGATTCGCAAGGCGCTGGAGATCCAGCGTGACGGCAAGGGGTATGCCTTCGTGGAACTGATCTCGCCCTGCCCGACCAATATGGGACTGGATTCGGTCAAGGCGGCGCTCTTCTGCGTCGAGCAAATGGAGAAGGAGTTCCCGCTCGGCTGCCTGCGCGACGAGAGCGCGGCCGCATGCGCGCGCGCGCCGCTGCCTGCGGCGCCTGCGGTGAACGAATACTTCTGCGACATGGAGCAGCACCAGGCGCCTATGGCCGAAGAGGACGCCGGATTTCATGAGCTGCGTCTGAAGTTTACCGGCTTCGGCGGTCAGGGCATTCTGAGCCTCGGCATCTGCGTGGCCGAGGCCGCTCGCCTTGAGAAGAGGTACACCACGTGGTTCCCGTCCTACGGCCCTGAACAGCGCGGCGGTTCGGCGGCGTGTTCGGTGGTCATCTCCGGCCGTCCGATCGGCTCGCCCTCCGTGGATCGGCCGGATGTGCTGGTCTGCATGAACCAGCCCTCGTATGAACGGTTTGCCAAGGATGTCAAGCCCGGCGGCACGGTGATCGTGGACGCCACGGTGCCCCTGACGGTCGCCGCGCCTGAGGGCGTGCGGGTGGTCTCGATGCCGGCCATCGATCTGGCGATCAAAATGGGCGTGCCGAAAGCGGCCAACACGATGATGCTGGCGGCGCTGGCGAAACTGGGCGTGACCGGTCTGAGCAACGAACACCTGCTAACGGCGCTGGATGCCAGTTTCAAGGGCAAGCCCGCGTTGGTTGAGAAGAACCGCCTGCTGCTGAGCGAGGCGGAGGCGTGGATGGAGAAAAACCTGAACGTGTGAAGCGGCAGAGCGAAGGAGAGACAGATGGCCAACCAACGGCAGTCGATAGCGGAACGGATCAAGGGGTTGCGCGATGCGTCCGATCTGACACCGGAGGCTGTCGCCTCCGAAACAGGGGTGGCCGCCGCCGAGTATGCGCGCTATGAAGCCGGCGAGTCGGATGTGCCGATGAGCTACCTGTCGGTGCTGGCGGCGTTTTATCAGGTGGAGGTGACGGCGCTGCTGACCGGGGGCGATGCGCATGCGAAGACCTTCCACGTGACGCGCAAGGGGACGGGGCCGGTCATCGAGCGCCGCCATGTCTACCACTACGAGGCGTTGGGCGCGCGCTTTGCCGGCAAGGTGATGGAGCCCTTCATCGTGTCGGTGGAGCCGACCCTCAGCGAGACCCACCTCAACACGCATCCCGGACAGGAGTTCAATTACGTGCTGTCCGGACGGCTGCGTCTGACCGTGGGCGACAACACGCTGCTGCTGGAACCCGGCGACAGCATCTATTTCAATGCGACGGTGCCGCACGGCATGCGGGCCGACGGCAGCGAGGCCGCCACCTTCCTTGCAGTGATCACCGCTTAACGACAAAGGAGCGACCGATGACGCGCCGTTGGCTCAACCAGGACACCTTTGCCTCGCAAGAGGAATTTTGCAGCACGTTC
>JAQUEX010000120.1 GCA_028684935.1 Kiritimatiellia bacterium
GTTAGAAGGCGCGCGCTTCATCCGAGCCGACATCGACATCGCGCAGACCCTCACCTGTACGCGCCCCGGCACCCTCTACGCCCTTGCCGCCACCGAGCATCCCGAAAACAGCCTCGCGGACGACCTGATCGAGCATAGCTTCGAACGACTGCCGGATGCCCCCTTCCAGCTCTTCGGCACACAGCCCCTCGACAAGGCCACCCTCTTTCGCAAGACCTTGGCCGTCGGCGAAACCCTGCCCACGCGTAAATGGGTGGTGTTCGCCGCGCACGGCGACCTGCGCCTCTCTCTTTTACCCTCTTCTTCGCGACCACTGGGTGGTCGCGAAAACTGGCGTAACAACGACGGCGCAACCCTGCCCAACGGCATCCGCCTGCCGCGCGTCTGGCCGCCCCGCCACGGCGATCCCGCCACGAACGCGCCGATGGAGGTGCCTTATCTCGACGCGCCGCCGGAGGTGCTGCCGATCGACACCGGGCGCCAGTTCTTCGTCGACGATTTCCTCATCGCCGAAACCACTCTGACGCGCACCTTCCACACCGCAACCAAATACGCGGGCAACCCGGTCTTCAAGCCCGAGACGGCGTTGGAGCTCAAGCCGGCCGCCGTCTGTTACCTCGGCCACGGCGGCGTCTTCTACGACCCTGCCGAACGGCTCGTCAAACTGTGGTACAGCGCGGGCGACCTCGACGGCGCGCTGGCGTTCGCGACCAGCCGCGACGCTTTCACATGGCGGCGCCCTGACCTCGGACTCCCCGTCGGCGGCAACCTGCTGCTGCCGCGCGGCGGCCGCACGCGCGGCGACCATGCGGGCGGTGACAACTGTCTCTGGCTCGACACCTTCACGACCAACGCCGCCGAGCGCCTGAAATTCATGACCCAGCGCGACGCGCGCGACCCGCACTGGCTCGCGTCCTCCGCTGACGGCCGCGCCTGGTCCGCGCCGGTGCCCGCCGGCCGCGCGGGGGACTACTGCTCTTTCTTCTACAACCCGTTCCGCAACGTCTGGGTCTACAGCGTCAAACGCGACGGACCGCGCGGCCGCAGCCGGTATTACGCCGAAAGCCCGGCCTTCCTGACCAGCAACGCCTTCAACCGCGCCGTCTACTGGTGCAACGCCGACCGGCTCGACGCGCCGGACCCCGTGGCACAATGCGCCCCCCAGCTCTACAGCCTCAATGCCGTGGCCTATGAATCGCTGCTGCTCGGCATCTTCTACATCCACCTCGGTCCCCCCAACGACGTGTGCGCCAAAGGCAAATTCCCCAAAATCACCGAGCTCAAACTGGGCTTCAGCCGCGACGGGTTCCACTGGCACCGCCCCGACCGACGCGCGTTCATCCCCGCCGCGCGCGCCGAAGGCGCATGGGACCGCGCCTACCTGCACAGCACAGCCGGCGTCTGCCTGATCGACGGCGACCGCCTGCTCTTCCCTTACTGCGCCTTCTCGGGCATCGCGCCCGACGGCACGCGCGGCATGTATCACGGCGCGTCCGTCGGCCTCGCCACGCTGCGCCGCGACGGCTTCGCCTCGATGGACGGCAGCGGCACGCTCACCACGCGCCCCCTCCTCTTTTCCGGCTCTCACCTCTTCGTCAACGCCGTCGGCTCCGTCACCGCCGAAGTCCTTCCTGCAGATGCTCCCCTCGGAAGCGCGAACGGCTCCGTCCGCGAGTCTTCCGCATCGATTGATTCCACCTGCCACCGCCTTCTGGATGTCTCGGCCTTTGCTAACCGCCCTGTCCGCCTCCGCTTTCACCTGAGAAACGGCCACCTCTACGCCTTCTGGGTCAGCCCGTCCGAAACAGGCGCGAGCCGCGGCTATCTCGCAGGCGGCAGCCTCGGGCGGCCGGGTATCATCGACAAGGACTAGCGACTAACGACCAACGACTTGAGAGACTGCTATGAAAACCTTTTACTGCCTACTGCCCCTGCTGACTGCCCACTGCGCAGCCGCTCTATCGCTCGAAATCACACCGCGCGGTACCGGAACCTGCACAACGGCCGCATTCGAGACCGGTTCGCGCCTCTTCGCAAACCGTGATTACACGCTGGCAGAACCGCCTGCCGCGCTCAAGGGCATGACCTTTCTCCGTGCGCCTATCGAAGGTGTCAAGCTGCGCTGCACCGTTCCGGGGGAGGTCGTCGCACTCACGCCGCCCGATGTGCCACGCGCCACCTCCATCGCGTCTGCTCTGCTCGCGCAAGGCTTCTCCAAAGATGCGGATATGCCGGCTTTCCAGCTCTTCGGGACAAACGCGCATGAATGCGTTGCGGTCTACCGCAAAAACCTGACAACAGGTGAGACGCTGAAGCTCGGCAAATGGTGTGTCGTGCTGGGGCTTGCCCATGCAACCGTCAACTCCGTTGTCAATAAACCGTGGCCGGAAAACACCGGTGAACGCTTGGACAATAACATCGTGCTGCCAGAAGAGTGGCCGCCCGAGGACATCGACACGAAGGCGGACGCGCCCATGCCCGTACCGTATCTCGACCATCCCCCGAAGATCATCCGCATCGACACCGGGCGTCAGCTTTTCGTGGATACTTTCCTGATCGACACCACCGATCTCCTGCACATGTACCATCTGCCCGAGAAACATCCCGGCAATCCGATCCTCACCTGCGAGACCGCGCTTGAACGCCAGACTGGCATTGTCGGCGGCGTCTGCCGCCCCTGCGTCTGGTGGCATCCGGAGAAGCAGCTTTTCTATATGTGGTATCAGGCCGGCACTTATTTCCGCGGCACCCTGGCCTTGGCCACCAGCGCTGACGGCGTCCATTGGACGCGTCCCGCGCTCGCTGTCAACCCCGGCACCAACCAGGTGCTCCCGCCGGGTTTCCAGCCAGACTCCTACGGCCTCGTGCCGGACTGGGCGTGCACCGACGCGAGCCAGCGTTTCAAGCTTTTCACCACGCGGCCCGGCCTGCCGCAGCCCGCCTTTAGCTGGGTTTCCGCCGACGGCATGCACTGGACCGGCCAAACGCAAACCGGTGCGGTCGGCGACCGCAGCTCCATGTTCTACAACCCGTTCCGCAAACGCTGGATCTACAGTATCCGCTCGTCCTTTCGCGGGCGCTCGCGCCATTACCGCGAGTGCGCCGATTTCCTTGCTGGCGCGGCGTGGGCCGACAGCGATACCGTACCCTGGCTCGCCGCAGACCGCCTCGACGCGCCGGAACCGGGATACGCGCACACGCCGCAGCTCTACAACTTCGACGCCGTCGCGTATGAGAGCGTCATGCTCGGTTTCTTCGAGCTGCACCGCGGCCCGGAAAACAAGCACTGCGCCAGGATGGGGCTTCCCAAGTTGAATGAGCTGTCGTTCGGCTACAGCCGCGACGGTTTTCACTTCGCCCGCCCCGACCGCCGCGCGCACATCCCCGCCTCGCGCAAAGACGATTGGGAGCGCGGCTTTGTCGAGAGCGGCGGCAACATCTGCGTGATCGCGGGCGACCGGCTCCACTTTTACTACTCTGGCTGCCGCGGCAACATGGAGGGCGCCATTCGTCCCGACGGCTCGCTCAACAGCCAGTGCATGTACGACCCGAACGCGATCGGCCTCGCCACACTGCGCCGCGACGGCTTTGCGTCGCTCCATGCCGGCGCCTCCACCGGGCACGTCACCACGCGGCCGGTCGTCTTTTCCGGCAAGCACCTCTTTATCAACGCCGACTGCCCGCAGGGTGAGCTGCGTGCGGAAATCCTTGGTGCAGACGGCACGGTCATCGAGCCGTTCACCCTGGCCAACTGCCGTCCCTTCACGGGCGACAAAACCCGCGCGCCGCTCACCTGGCAAGGCGCCGACGACCTCGCCGCGCTCGCCGGCAAGCCGGTGCGCCTGCGTTTCGGTCTGCGACGCGGCGCGTTCTATGCGTTCTGGGTCAGCCGCGACGCCGCCGGACACAGCGGCGGCTACGTCGCCGGCGGAGGCCCCGGCTACACCAGCCACCGCGATCTTTAATCCCGCACGCCCACACGAAAGATCTCATGAACATCCTCGCCCTCTTTGTCAATCTCTACCCCGTCTGGATCGTCCTCGCCTCCGTGATCGGCATTCTTCATCCGCCCGCGTTCCTCTGGTTTTCCGGCCGCTGGGTGGAGGGTGCCATCGCGCTCGTGATGCTCGGCATGGGGTTCACGCTGACGCTGGACGATTTCAAGCGGCTCTTCAAGATTCCGGGCTCCTTCGCGCTCGGCTTTGCCTGCCAGTATTCGGTGATGCCGCTGATCGGCTGGGGTCTCGGGCGCCTGCTGCACCTGGAGGCGGGCTTTGCGGCGGGCCTGATTCTCGTCGCCGCCTGCCCCGGCGGCGTGGCGTCCAACCTGATCGCCTATCTCGCCCGTGCGAACGTGGCGCTCTCGGTGATCCTGACCATGGCTTCGACCCTCACCGCTTTTGTCATGACGCCGCTCTGGTGCAAAACGCTGGCCGGGGCGATCGTCGAGGTCGACGCCTGGGGCATCTGTTTCTCCACCCTGCGCGCGGTCGTCGCGCCGGTACTCATCGGTCTCTTCTGCAACTGGCGTTTCCCGCGCGCCGTCGCAAAAGCTGCCCTCTTCGGCCCGCTGATTTCCGTTATCGCCATCATCTTTATCGCCGGGAGCATCATCGCGCCCAACGCTGAAAAAGTGGTGGCCAACGCGGGCAGGCTGACCCTGGCCCTGACGCTGCTGCACGGGGCCGGCTTCGTGGTCGGCTTCTGGATCACGCGGCTGTTCCGTTTCCATGACGAGATCGCGCGCACTGTGGCCATTGAAGTCGGCATGCAGAACGGCGGTATGGCGGCGATGCTGGCCAAGAAACATTTTGCCGCCGACCCGCTGGTCGGCGTTCCTTCTGTCTTCTGCAGCGTTGTCCAAACGCTACTCGGTAGCCTCGTTGCCGCCTGGTGGCGGTTTCGACCCTTACGCCAGTCACCCGTGTCAGACATCTCCGACAAGTCCGACTCGTCCGACAAACAACTATGATGACGCACACCCTCCCTTCCCAAGACCGTACCAGTATCTACTACTGGAAATGCGACCGGGCGGCCGCCTTTCATGGCACGGACGCCGCCTGTCCAGACACCTCGTTAATGGCGAGCCAGTTGCGACACGCCTTGCAGCGGCGCTTCCCCGGCGTGGCCTTGGAGATCCATCCGGCCAACGGCCAAGGCAATCACCGCACCTTTCGCCTGACGGGCGATGTGACGCATTGTGTGGAACGTGACAGGCTCCACGTTCAGGGTGGCTCCCGGCCGGCGGCTGACGGCCCCTCCGCTTCGGAAGCCTTTATCCGCACCGAGGACGGTCCCGAAGCCGACAACTACTTCGACGTCGAGACGGTCGTCACGGAGCAGTTGCGCGCGCTTGGCCTTGCGGTGCCGCAGGTATGGGCCTGCGACTGCGCCCGCGAAGCCACGCCTTTCGCGTGGCAGATGCTGGCATACATTCCGCATCCGGATCTCAACCACCATTTTAAAAGCGGCACGCTCGCTCTGGCCGGGATTGCCGAAGCGATCGGCGAGGCCATCGCCCGCTGGCAGGATGTCAAACCGTCCGGCTTCGGGCCCTTCAGCGCGAGGCAGGCGAAGGTGCGCCAAACCCTCGCCGGCCTTCACGCCTCGTATGACGCCTACTACACGCTCAACCTCCAGCGGCATCTGCGGTTTCTTGTCGAGCGCACCTTCTTGACTTCCACCCAAGCACAGGCGATCATGGCGGCGATCGCGCGGCATCAGGCGCTGCTGGATGTGAGGCAGGGCGTGTTGGTGCACAAAGACCTTGCGCTGTGGAATATCCTCGGCGCCCCGGACCGCATCGCCGCGTTTATCGACTGGGACGACGCGATTTCCGGTGACCCGATGGACGACCTTTCGCTGCTGGCCTGTTTTCACGGCGAGCCGGTGATCGCGCGCGCGCTGGCCGGCTATGCGCGGGTGCGCCCGTTGCCCGAGCACGCCCTGCCGCGCTTCTGGCTGCATCTCTTGCGCAACATGATCGTCAAGGCCGTGATCCGCGTCGGCGCCGGATACTTCACCCGTGACGACGGATTTTATCTGATCAACGCGGGCAGCAATGGCGGCGACTTGGAAACCCTCACCCGCATGCGGCTCGACACTGCCCTGCAGGGATTGAACGAGAACTGCGACCTGTCCATTCTCCCATAACCGATTGAAGCGAAAGAATCGACTCCATCGCCTCAGTCGATGCTCTCGCCCAAAAAAAGAAAGCACCCTATGAACCCCATCGCCATCCAAAACCTTCGCGCCGCAGGCTTTCACCTCGGCACCTGGCTGTCGCTCGGCTCCCCCGTGATCGCCGAGCTTGCCGGCCTTTGCGGCTTCGACTGGCTGCTGATCGACCTGGAGCACGGGGCCGTCGGTGAAAGTGCGCTCTTCGCGTCGCTGCAGGCGCTGCGCGGCAGCCGCTCAGCCGTGATCGTGCGCGTCGGCGCACCGCACCCCGACCTCATCCAGCGCGCGCTCGACTGGGGCGCGGACGGCATCATGGTGCCCCATGTGGACACGGTGGAACAGGCGCACGCCGCCGTACGCGCCGCGCGGTTCACGCCGCACGGCACGCGCGGCTTCTCGCGCTCTGTCCGTGCGCTCGACTACGGCATGGCGCAAGAACCTCCTTCGGCCGCCCCGCTGGTCCTCGCACAGATCGAGAGCGTCGCCGCCGTCAGCCATGCGGACGACCTCGCGGCGGTCGAAGGCATTGACGTGCTCTTTGTGGGTCCGGCCGACCTGAGCTTCGAATTGAAAGCCACGGGAGCGCCGCTCGCCTACACGGAATGCCTCCGGCGCGTGGCCGAAGCCGCGCGCGCCGCCGGCAAACAGGCCGGCATCCTCAACCGCAACGCGCAGGATGCGGCAGCGCTGCACGCGCAGGGCTATACGGTTCAGGCGATCGACTCCGACCTCGCGATCCTGCGCCAGCGGTATCGCGATCTCGTCAGCGGGTTTTCCGCCACGCCGGAGAAGCGTCAGCCCGACCAGCCAGCCCGCTAAGCGGCAATCAGTCGCGCTTGGCAGGCACGCCGCCGGGGTGGCAATCTTGACAGGCGACGCGATGGATATTGTGTCGGCTGCCGCGCGAACGGTAGGTCGTGTCCATAGCGGTCACGTCGAGCCCGCACGAGGAGCGCGCCGGATGGCACTGCGCGCAGGAGCCGCGCGTGTCGTTCGAATGGGGCGCGTGGCAGGCGGCACAGCTCAGGCCCTCGTGTACGCCGGTCGGCGTACGGTCGTCGCTGCTGCCGGCGCGTCCGAAGGCATCCGGCGCGTGGCACTGCGTGCAGAGGCGCTGGCGCGGGTCAGATGACACCGTGACCGGCTTGCCGTCGCGGACGATGCGCGGAATCGCCAGATCGTCGATCGCGATGTGCGCGCGCTCCTGCCGCACATAGAAGCCGATCGTGTCGCGCCGGCTTTCCCCTTTTTTTGCCCTCTCCTCGCGATCACTCAGTGATCGCGAGAACGGCGCGCCGGGCGCGTGCAGCTCGTGACAGGCCAGACACGGGATGACCGGGCGCCCGGCCAGGCGCGGCCGCTTGAGCCGCCACGGGCCGCGCGTGTCGAGCGGCTCGGCGAGATTCTTCATCGTGCCTTCGAAAAACATGCCGTGGCAGCGCAGGCAGTCGTCCGCCATCTGTTCGGTGCGGTTGTGCGTCTCGTCCAGAAAGATCCGCGCGTAGTTGGTGCCGTGGCCGCCGCCCTGCCAGTGGGCGAACTCCCGCTGGTGGCACTGCTGGCAGGCGCGCGTCATCCGCACCGCCTGCTCCTCGCTCAGGCGGATGTCGTCGTGCCGCGTGTCAGCCACATGACGGAACACGCGCTTGGCGTTTTCGCGCAGCGCGTGCCACGAATCGGCCGAGCCGCCGTGGCACTGTTTGCAGGAGACCGCGCGGTGCACCGAGTTGGACCAGCGCGCGTGCGACGCGCGGATCTCATGGCACGAGACGCAGGTGCGCTCCGGCGGCGTGAACTCGAAATAGCCGAGCCCGCCCAGAACGGCGCCCAGCAGAAACACGGCGGCCACCGCCAGCGGCATGAACAGCCAGGCCCGCCCCGCGCGCTCCGGCCGGACAGTGGCGGACGGCTGGTCCGCCTTGCCTTGACCGCGACGATCCTCATTCGCTCCCATGCGTTCACCCTTTTCTCGCTGTCATCCCTTGAAATGCGCCCCGCCCTGCCACTCGCGGGCGATGTAGCCGCCGACCCAATACCCGAGCGCCATGATGGTCAGCGCGGGATTGAAGCCGCCGTTGGTCACGTTGAGGCTGCCGTCGGCGACAAAGAGGTTGTCGATCTCGTGGAGCTGGCCGTAGCGGTTGGTGACCGAGCACTTGGGGTCGTTGCCCATGCGGCAGGTGCCGGCCTGGTGCTGGCCGCCGCTCGGCCCGCCGAGCCCCGGTTTCCATGTCCAGATGTCGTGCGCGCCCGCCGCCATCAGGAGCTGCGCGGCCTTGTCGCAGATGAACTCCGCGATCTCGACATCATGCGGATGGCGCCGGCCGGAGAGCCGCGCGACCGGAATGCCCCAGTGGTCTTTGACCTCGGGGTCGACGCGCACGCGCGAGTCGAAGACCGGGATCTCCTGCACCGGCCCCATCACGCGCACGATGCGCTTGTAGTTCTCGCGCTGGTACGCCTTGTGCGCCAGCCCCCAGCGCGGCGCGCCCGGCGGCCGCGTGTTGGTGAAGTGGTAGGGCAGCGAGATGAACTCGTTGGCGAGCATCGCGCCGCCGCACAGCCCCTTGGTGCCGTGGTTGAAGTCGCAGAAGGCCACGCACGCGCCGGGGCCGGCCTCTTCGTAAACCTCCTCATCGACCAGCCCGTTCGCGCCGGTGTAGCCGTGCCCTTGCAGGTTGCGGCCGACCCAGTCCTGGTTGTTGCCGGCGCCGTTGGGGAAAAGCTTGGACTTGGAGTTCAGCAGCAGGCGCGCGGTCTCGGTGGCGGAGGCCGCGACCACCACGAGATCGGCGGTCTGGCGCTGCAGCCGGTCGTTCACATCGTAGTAGGCCACGCCGCGCGCGCGGCCGCGCTCATCGACGATCACCTCGCTGACGACGGCCTCGGTGCGCAGCTCGCAGTTGCCGGTGGCGATCGCCGCCGGAATCACCGTGTTCTGCGTGCCGCCTTTGGCGTTGATCGGGCAGGCGAAGCCGCAGCACGAGCGCATGTGGATACATTTCGGACGGCCGCCGTACGGAATCGAGTTGCGCGCCATCGGGATCGGGAAGGGATGCCAGCCGAGCTTGCGGGCGGCGCCGACCAGCAGGCGCGCCTCCCTGTTGTAGGGGAACGGCGGCATAGGATGCGGCTTGCGGCGCGGCGGCGCAAAGGGATTCTGCGCGTCGTCGCCCGCCACGCCGATCTCCCACTCGGCGCGCTCGTAACAGGGCTCCAGCTCGGCGTAGGTGATGGGCCAGTCAGCGAGCGTCGAGCCTTCGGGACAGCCGTAGAGCGTGCGCATCTTGAAGTCCTGCTCCATGAAGCGCCAGGCCATCGCGCCGTAACTGAGCGTGCCGCTGCCCACGCAGGCGGCATTGTTGCCGTAGCCGCCCTCGCTGGGCAGCACGATGCGCGTCGAGCCGTTCGGATGCTCGACGACCCGCCGGTGGCGGGCGTTGTCCGGCCCGTAGGCGTTGCCCAGCACGGTGGTGCGCTGCGACCGCAGCTCGTCGTCGGTCGTGTCTTCAAAGCTCTGCCAGCGGCCGCGCTCGAGCAGCACCACCGAAAGGCCGGCCTCGGCCAGCACCTTCGCCACCACGCCGCCGCCCGCGCCGGCACCCACGACAACCGCGTTCACGTGTT
>JAQUEX010000121.1 GCA_028684935.1 Kiritimatiellia bacterium
AATTATTCTGATATTTTCACGGTGTCGTGTTAAGCGTGAGTGTTTTGGAACTATCAAAAAAAGGAAAGCCTTTATGAACAAATTGTGGATGCTGGCGGTAACCGGTTACATCGGTGTCACAGCCGTAACGCTCGCTGATGAAGTTCTCTTTAAATCCGGCGACCGGCTGACCGGCACCGTCAAGTCTCTGGCAGGCGGCAAGATGCTGTTTGACTCCAAAGTGGCCGGCCCCCTCGCGTTGAACATGGACGACATCCAAACGTTTTCGACCGACGCGCCGATCGAAATCGCCCTGGCCGACGGCTCGACGATCAACCAGAAGATTTCCGCTGCCGCCGCCGGACAGGTCGCCGTCGATGCGGGGCGGACCCTGCCGTTCGGCAGCATCGCTAAGTTGAACCCCGAGAAGCCCGCATGGAAGGGCATTGTTTCGGCCGGCGCCACCTTCGTCCGGGGCAACACCAAGAGTGAGACCGCAAGCGTCGGCGTAGAGGCCGCGCGGCGCACGGATGTCGATCGCATCACGCTGGGCGCGGGGTATTACACGGCCAAGCAGCGCGACAACACCACGCGCGACAACAGCACGATCGCCGACAACTGGTTCCTGAAAGGCCAGTACGACTACTTCTTCTCGGAGAAGATGTACGGGTACGGCAACATCCGCTACGAGAAGGACCGCATCGCCAATCTGGACATGCGCCTGACGCCGGGCCTCGGCCTCGGTTACCAGTGGATCGAGCAGGCCGACCTGAACTTCTCGACGGAAGCCGGCGTGAACTGGGTGTATGAGAAATATCAGGATCCTGACGAGACGCGGACCTATATGGCCGGCCGTCTGGCTTACCACGTGGACAAGTCCTTCAATGACCACGTCAAAGCGTTTCACAACCTCGAATACATCCCGAGTTTTGAGCGCATCGACACCTATCTGGTGAATGCTGACATCGGCATGCGGGCGGCCATGACCGCCCGCCTGGCGCTCGAAGCCAAAGCGCAACTGGCCTACAATTCGCAGCCCTCGGCCGGCCGCGACAAGAAAGACCTGCGCTACATTCTCGGTGTCGGCTGGACGTTCTGATCCAGTCCTTTCACCTTGCCTATCGACCGGGGCGGCCTGCGGGCCGCCCCGTTTGCTTTTTCCCGATACGGCCCAAAACCGCGCTTGCGTCGCGCGCGGCAAAACGCTACTTTAAACACAGTGCTAGGGTTTGACAAAGACCCGTGCGGGGCAACCCGTCCATCAAGATTAAGGGAGAAGAGTATGCCAGGACCATTCAGCCGCCGGACCTTCCTGAAACGGGCAGGCGCCGCATCGGCGTTCACGATCGTTCCCGCCCACATCCTGCGGTCTGAAACCGCGCCCAGCAACCAGCTTACGCGCGCGCTGCTCGGTTTCGGCGGCATCGCCCGTTCGGGCAATCACCTGGGGTACAAGGCGACGCGATTGGTCGCGCTGTGCGATCCCGACGCCACGCGGGTCCAGGAAGGGGTCGTCCAGGCCGAGAAGAACGGCTACGGCAAAATCTTCACCTGCCGCGATTTTCGCGAAATCCTTGCGCGGCCTGACGTCGACATCGTCCACATCTGCACCCCGCCCCACTGGCACGGCCTGATGTCCGTCATGGCCGCCCAGGCCGGCAAGGACATCTGGTGCGAAAAGCCGATGACGCGCACCATCGGCGAGGGACGCCGCGTGCAGGAGGCCGTCAAGGCCAACGGGCGCATCTTCCGTCTGAACACCTGGTTCCGCTTTATGAGCGGCTTCTACGGCTTCGGCACCGAAGTCAAACCGCTCAAGAAACTCATGGAGAACCGTGTCCTCGGCTGGCCGGTCAAGGCGGTAGTCGGCAGTGTCACCGGCTTTTCCCTCAAGTTCGGCTGGAGCGGGCTGGTCAATCTCAAGCCCGAGCCGGTGCCCTCGACTTTTGATTATGACCTTTGGCTGGGGCCTGCCCCGTACAAGCCGTATCACCCGCACCGCACCCACGGCACGTTCCGTGGCTATTGGGATTACGACGGCGGCGGGCTCGGCGACATGGGCCAGCACTATCTGGACCCGGTCCAGTATCTGATGGAAAAAGATGAGACCAGCCCCATCAAAATCGAGGTCGACTGCCCGCCGCAGCACCCTGACGCGGTCGGCTCATTCCGCCGCATCACCTTCACCTATGCCGACGGCTGCCAGATCATCCTGGACGGCGACGACTCCATGAAGGGCGCGCCGTTCCTGGAGGGCCCCAAAGGCAAAGTCTGGCCGAAGATGAAGTCCGACATTCCGAATCTGGAGTCCCTCCTCGCCGAGCTTCCCGAGCCCGCGCCGCAGCAGACCGATTTCGTGGAGTCGGTCAAGCTGCGCCGCCCCTTCGCGCTCAACGAAGGCAACGGCTTCCGGTCGGCCACGATCGTCAATCTCGGCATCGTCGCGATGCGTCTCGGACGCGGCTTCGCCTTTGACCCGGTCGCGCTGACCGCAGTCAACGACCCGGCCGCCGACCGCTTCATCTATCAGCAGATGCGCGCGCCGTGGCTGATGTGAGCCCGCGCCGCCGAACCGTTTCTTTCAGCATGAACTAAGGATTGCCCATGAACCACCGCCTCATAAACACTGCTCTCGCGCTCGGCCTGCTTGTCGCCGCCGCGACCGCCTCGGCCCAAGATTCCGCCGCCCAGTGGGCCGGCAAACAACAGGCCGCGCTCGCCGCCATCAACGACGCCGCGCTCGCCGGTCTTCTCAAACAGGGCGCGCCCGCCCTGGACGCCCTGCTCGCCGAGGTCAAAACCGGCTACGCCTCCGATCCGGTCGCCCTCACGCGTATCGCCGCGCTGACCCAGTACGTGATGCGTCCGGCCGGCACCTCCAGTCGCGCGGTGTATGCAGGAGCCTTGCTGGCTGCGGCGCAGCGCACCGGTGACGCCGATGTGATCTGCTTCTTCCTCGACCAGCTCCGCTGGTGCGGCATGCCGCAGCAGGCGGCCGCGATCCGGGCGTTTGAAAAGTCCGATAAGCCGGGCGTCGCCGCGCTCGCCGCCATGACCGTTCAGGCGGTCATCGACGACCGCGCCGCCAAGGCCGCGCCGGTCAAGCCCACGCGCCATGCCGCGCTGAACGCCGAACTCGCCGCGCTGCCGGCGGCCGCACGCACCCCGCGCCTGCTGCAGGCGTTTGATGATCCCGATCCCTCTTACGCCGGCGTGGCACTGGCCCACGCCCGCACCACCGGCGGCACCGCCGAAACCCGGCTCTGGGCCGGCAAGCTCGCAACCGCCGCAGACCCGGTCCGCAAGGCCATGCTGCTCGACCTGCTGGGCGACCGCGGCGACAGGACCGCCTGCGAGGCCGTCGCACCCTTTCTCAGCGACGCGGACGACACCGTGGCGTTCGCGGCCCGCCAGGCCCTTATCCGCCTGGATCCGGCCGCCTTCGCCGCGCAGCTTCCCGCGCTGCTGAAGACCCTGCCGCCGAACCGGCTGGCGCTGATCCGCGACGGCGCGCGCCAGCTCAAAACCGAACAGCTTAAAGACGCTGTAACCCGTTCGTACGACAGCTTCAGCGACACCGGCAAGAAGGTCGCCCTCGAGCTGATCAAAGAGCGCCGCATCGCCGAGGCCGCGCGCCTCGGCCTGGCCGCACTGGACGCGACGGACGAAGAAGCCGTCATCGCCGGCTTCCGGCTGCTGCGCGAGATCGCCGGCAGCGACATGGCCGGCGTGCTGGTCGCTAAAACGCTCGCCTCACGCGGCCGCGTCACGCCTGAGGCGCAGAATGCCCTGGCTGCGGCCGCGCGGCGCGACACGTCGGGCGCGTATGCCGCCGCGCTCACCAAGGCACTGGCCGCCGCGCCAGACCCGCAGAAGCCTGTCGCGCTGGAGAGCGCCGCGCGCGTGGGCGGCGCTGAGCTGCTGAAAGCGGTTGAAGCGGCGCTGGCTGCGCCGCAGGCCGATGTCGCCACCGCCGCCGTGCGCGCACTCTGCGCCTGGCCGGATGCCGCCGCCCTGCCGGGGCTGCTGCGCGTGGCCGCCAAGGATCCTGATGCACGTCGCCAGACCCTTGCCGCGCGCGGCGTCGCCAAGCTCTTCAACACGCAGCCGGTGGACAAGAAGGCGCTCCTGCCGGTCTGGCGCGCGCTGCGCGCCGATATGAAAAACGCCGTCAACCAAGCGGCGATCGACGACCTGTTCAAGCAGGAGAGCAATGTCGCGCTGGGCAAGCCCGTCACCACCGACGTACCGACCGAAGGCAACAACCTGCCCGCCCACCTCGTGGACGGCACGCTCGAAAAGGCCTGGCACGCCGCGCGCTCGCCGGCGCAGGCCCGGATCGATCTAGGCACGACCGAGACGCTCAGCGCGATGCACGTCACCTTCTATCATGCGGACGGGCGCACCTATACCTTCAAGCTTGAGCTGTCCGCCGACGGCAAGGCCTGGAAAGAGGTTGCCGGCAACCTCAACGACGCCAAACCCGCGACCGCCGAAGGCCTGCGCCTGAGTTTCGCGCCGACTGCCGCGCGCCATGCGCGTCTGACCGTCATCAAGAACAGCGCCAACCCCGCCGTGCACGTGCAGGAACTGAAGCTCTTCGCCGCCACCGCCCCGTGAGCGCTTCAGCCGTGCCGCCACGCGATGGCCACGTCCATGACGTTGGTCAGCGTGGGGCCGGTCCTGACATGGCCGCCGGCCGCGCGGAAGAAACGGTAGGCATCGAACGCGCGCAGCGCGGCCTCCGCATCGATGCCGCGGCGTGCTGCATCCGCGCATGTGGTGCCATCCACCACCGCGCCGGCGGCGTCGGTCGGCCCGTCTGTGCCGTCTGTCCCTGCGGCCAGCAGTGTCAGCCCCGGTCGGCCGCGCAGCAGACTGGCCGCCTTGAGCGCCACATGCTGGTTGCGGCCGCCCAACCCCGGCCCCCGCACCGCGAGGGTGGTCTCGCCGCCGAAGAGCAGCGCGCGAGGGCGGCGCAACGCGCACAAAGCCTCGACCATGCGGCCGGCGGCCGCCTCGCTGTCGCCGTCCAGACGATCCGTCACGATCTCCGCCTCGACGCCCCTCGCGGCCAGCCACGCCCGACACGCCTCCAGCGCCAGTCGGTTGTTGCCGATCAAACGGTTGACGCATCGGGCCAGCGCGGGATCGCCGGGCTTGGGTGTCTCCGCGCGCTGTCCCGCAATCCCCTCTTCCAGCACGAGCCGCAGCGCGGGCGGCATATCCGTCCACACGCCGTACCTGCGGCAGACCTCCGCGGCGTCGGCATAGGTCGAGGGGTCGGGCACGGTCGGCCCTGAAGCGATCACGTCCAGCGGATCACCCACGACATCGGAAAGGATCAGGCTCACGAGCCGCGCGGGCGAGGTCAGACGCGCGAGCTGGCCGCCTTTGACCCCGCTGAGATGCTTGCGCACGGCATTGATCTCGCGGATATCCGCGCCGGACGTGACCAGCGCTTTGGAAAGGTCGGCCAGTTCCGCCAGTGTGACGCCGGGCGGCGCATCGGCCAGCAACGCCGAACCGCCGCCGGAGAGCAGCACGATCACGCAATCGTCGGGACCCGCTGCCCGGCAGAGCGCGGCAACGCGCGCGGTCGCCGCGAGGCCTGCGGCGTCTGGGTAAGGATGTCCCGCCTCAAATGTCTCGATGTGCCGGCAGGGCACCGCGTGGCCGCGCTTCACCACCACCGCGCCGGCCGCGATACGCGCCCCGAGAAGATCGTCCAAGGCGCGGGCCATCAGGCCGGAAGCCTTACCCGCGCCGACCACCACGAGGCGGCCTGAACCCTCGCGAGCCACGCGCTCGCCCGCGACGCACCATGCGTCGGGCGCCGCCGTCACGTGATCGCGGATCAAGCAGTCCGGCTTGACCCGTTCCACGCCGGCCAGAAAGGCGTCACGCAAAATTTGCCGGTGATCCGTCATGGTATTCAGCCTGTTCACTCCGCTGTCCGGAAACTGCGCCACCTTTCGCGCAGGCGCGCCTGTTTTTCAGCGCGCGAGAGGCCGGCGGTCGCGCCGAGCATCTGTGAAAGCGAGAAGAGATCGGCCGCGACAACCGGTGCCGGCGCGGGTTTCGGCGGCGGCGGCTCAGCAACATAACCAAAGGCCGGCGTTCCCTCGCAGGCAACGGGACGTCCCAGGTCCGGCAGCGCCGCATGGACCAAGGACCAAAGATCGGCCTCCACCGGCAGCGACACGTCGGCACCGTGCTGCAGGCAGAGCCGGCCGGCCAGCATCTGGAGCATCACGGTGTCGGCCGCGCAGTATCGTTCCAGCGTGCGGCGCGCCTGCGCGTCCTGCCGGTCGTGCCACGCCTGCCAGAGCCAGACCGCCTCCGCGCCGCCGAGGCCCTCGAGGTCCGGCGGCCGCCGCAGGCCGAGCGCGCGCTCGATCGCCTTCAGGCCGCCGCGCCAGCCGGCGTGATGGCAGAGCCAGCGCAGATCCACATGGGCGCAGGGCAGAGCGGGAATATGAAAGCGGTCCAGCACGCGCGGCACGTCGAAGCTCGCGCCGTTGAACGAAACCAGCAACCGGATCTCATCGAGCAGGTCTAAAAAATCATCAAGGTTTTCGTCGGCCAGAAAACGCAGCGGTTGGCCGCGATGGTAACAGCAGACCAGCGTGACGATGCTGTCGGCGTCCAGACCGCTGGTCTCGATGTCGAAGAACGAGGCGCGGTCGAACCAGTGGGCGAGCACGCGCCACTGCTCGCGGGGCGGGAGGCGCGCCGTGAAATAGGCGGCGTCGCCCGTCTCGAGGGCGCGCAGCGCCGTCTCAGCGGCGGCGCGCACTGCATCCCAGGCGGTCCGGTCCAGGCCCGCGAGCGGGCTCGCGGCGTTCAGAACATCACGCCAGCAGCAGCATCCCTCGCGCCGCAGCGCGCGGCCGCGCTCAGCGCCGACGTGCGGCATGAGTTCGAGGTAACGGGAGAGCGGGTTGGTCACAGGGGCCTCACAGTCCGGCGTCAAGATGGTGTTTGCGGTAACGGCCGGGTGAAAGGCCCACGACCCGCTTGAAGGTGCGCGTGAAATGGCTGTGGTCGTAAAAGCCGGTCTCGCAGGCGATGTCCGCAATCGTGCGTTCGGTGGTTTCCAGCAGCGAGCGCGCCGCCGTGATGCGCACGCGCAAGAGATATTCATAGGGCGTGGTGCCGAAGATGCGGTTGAAGCGGCGCTCGAACTGGCTTTGCGAAACGCCGGCCAGTTGGGCCAGCTTCTTCATTTCGAGATTCTGCCCGAAGTGCTTGTGAATGTGCGCGACGACCTGGGCGAAGCGGCCATGCCAGCGGGGCGTGTCGCGCAGGTCATCCACGATGCGGTGGAACCCCACGACGCCGATCGCGCGGCCGTGCTTGTCAAAAACCGGAAACTTGCTGTGCACCATCAAACGGTCCGAATGCTCGGGCGCGGGCGCGATCTGATTGATGACTGGAACGCCGCTCGCCATCACCTCCCGGTCGCCCTGAAGATAAAAGTCAGCGCGGTCTTTCGAAAAGAAATCGTAGTCGGTCTTGCCGATCGTTTGCTGTTCGTTTTCCGCGTTGCAGAACTGGCAGGCGCGTAGGTTGTTCAGCATGAAGCGACCCTGGTTGTCCTTCATGAAGAACCCGACATCCGGCAGCAGGTCGATCAGCCGGTGGATCGTGGACAAATCCCCGATCTGCGCAAGAAAACGTTTTTGGAGCGTTTTCGGATTCATGCGTATAGTATACACATTTTTAGGGACGCTTTACAAGACGGGGGTAGCAGATCGGAGTAAGGTAGTTGGCGTACTGTCGCAAATTGTACAGGGTTCAGGGGCGTTCAGTGTAAAGGGAGGCATCAGAATGAAGGACCAGCAGGCGAGATCGGGGCAGCAGGGCGTCAACCGGCGCCAGTTTCTGAGGGGGATGGCCCAAGCGGGCGCGGCGGCGGTTGTCATGCCGGCGCTGGTTCCGGGGTCGGCGTTGGGGCTGAACGGCGCGGTGGCGCCGAGCAACCGCATCGTGATGGCCGGCATCGGACTGGGCGGACGCGGCACCGGCGACCTGCGGAGCTGGATCCTGCCGGATCCCCAAGCGCAGTTCGTGGCGATCTGCGACGTGCGACGCGAACGGCGCGACGCGATCAAGGCCATGACCGACAAGCAGTACGGCAACAGCGACTGCAAGACGTACATCGAGATGATGGACGTGCTGGCGCGCCCGGACATCGACGCGATCCTGACAGCCACCAGCGACCGGTTGCATGCCACGATCTCGATCCGCGCGATGCGCGCGGGCAAAGATGTCTACACAGAAAAACCGGCCTCGATGACCATTGCCGAGGGCCAGGCCGTCGTGCGCACCGCGCGCGAATACGGCCGTGTCTATCAGGCTGGGATGCAGCGTCTCAGCGAGGCAAATTTCATTGTCTGCAACGAGCTGTTGCGCCTCGGGCGCCTGGGCGAGGTCAAGACGGTCTACGCGCATCTCGCGCCTTGGGGCAATGTCAACATGAGCCGCGAATGGCTCCCCGAGCAGCCGCTGCCCGACCCGCAGGAACTGGACTGGGACCGCTGGCTGGGCCCTTGCCCTTGGCGTCCTTTCAACATCGCCTACACGCGCGGCGGCTGGCACCACCAGCACGACTTCTACACCAGCGTGATCGGCGAGTGGGGTTCCCACACCTTCGCGCAGTGCCACGACGCGATCGGCATGCAGGACTCCTCCCCCATCCGCTACCCGTATGTGCCGACGCCTACGGCGGACGGCATGGCGATGCCGTTTGCCAACGGCGTCACCATGATTCAGAAACAAGAAGGCTGGCGCGGCACGTGCGGCGTGCGCTACGTGGGCAGCGAGGGCTGGTGCTCCTGCGCCGACGGCTACGCGCGCCCGGAGGTCTCCAACCCGGCAATGCTGGCGGACTACAACAAGATCCTGCAGGATTATTTGACCCGAACCGGGCATGTGGTCGGCCACATGAAGGACTTCTTCGCCTGCGTCAAAGCCCGTACCGTCACGGTGGCCAATCCGGTCATCATGCACCGTTCGATGAGCACCGTGCATTGCGCGAACATCGCGCAGTGGCTGAAGCGCGACCTCACCTGGGACCCGGTGAAGGAAGAGTTTGTCAACGACGAGCAGGCCAATCGCTTCCGCTCGCGAGCCGCCCGCGAAGGCTGGCAGATCTGTTAAATCGACATCGTTTTAAGGTTTTAAAAATGAAAACACGTGCACTGTTGTTTCTCACTCTGACGGCCTGCCTCACCGCACGCGCCGAGCTGGATAAAGAGATCCTGCTGAATGAAGCCAAACTGATCGAGGTGGTCCAGAAAGCCGACGCCTCCGACAATGACAAGGTCACCGCCTGCCAGAACCTTGGCTGGTGCGGCACGCGCACGGCCATCGCGCCGTTGACCGCGCTGCTGTCGAGCGACAAGGCGCACCTGCGCCATGCGGCGCGCTACGGGCTGGAGATGATTCCGGACCCCGCCGTCGAGGCCGCGCTGTGCGAGGCGGCGGGCCGGCTCTCCGGTCCCGCGCTCGTGGGCGTGCTGCAATCGATGGGCAACCGCGGCAACGCGCAGTCGGTCGCCGTGCTCAGCGGCCGCTTGGGCGACGCCGACAAGGCGGTCGCAGCGGCCGCCGTGCAGGCGCTGGGCAAACTGGCCACGCCCGAGGCGATGGCGGCGCTCAAGGCCAAGCTCGGGACCTCGCCTGATGTGGCGGTGGCGTATCTCAACGGCGCGGGCCGGCTGGCCTGCACCGACTCGGCCCGTGCCGCGGCCTGCTACGCCGACCTGCGCACCGCCGCGTCGGCGGCCTCGCCGGCCGTGCG
>JAQUEX010000007.1 GCA_028684935.1 Kiritimatiellia bacterium
TTTAGGGTTTAATGGTGGGCGCTACAGGATTCGAACCTGTGACTTCTACCGTGTGAAAGTAGCGCTCTAACCAACTGAGCTAAGCGCCCGCACCGTCAGAAAACGGGTGTACTTATATCATTGCGGGGCTCGCTGTGTCAAGCGGCAGCATCAAAAAAATCACTCTGCCACGGGCCGTAGCGCGGTAGAACCGCCTGCCGCAGCAAGCGGACAACCGGTCTCGGCGGCCATGTAGTCGCCGGTGGCGGCATAGGCGCGCGCCCGGCAGCCGCCACAGCCTTGGCGGAAGGCGCACACGCCGCACGCGCCGGCGTAGCGGTCGGGCTGACGCAGATCGTTGAAGACCGGCGAGGTCTCATAAGCGCGACGGAAATCGAATCCGTGCTGCCGCAGATCGCCGCTGGGCACGTCGAGAAAACCGCACGGCTGCAGGATGCCGGTGTGGGAGATGAAGACAAAGCCGCGTCCACCCATGCAGCCTGCAGGAGGCTGGCCCGGCCGGCCCAGAGCGTGCCACATGCGCACGGCTTGCGGCGCGCAGGTTTCACGCACGTGGATCGGACCTTGAAGGTCCATCTCGAAGGCCCAGCGCAGGACGGCTTCTGCCTCGTCCGCGGCCAGCGCGAGATCGCGCAGGCCTGCGCCGCGCCCGACCGGGACCAGAAAGAAGAGGTCGAGCGTGCGCGCGCCGCGCGCGATCGCTTGCTCGCGGATGGCCGGCAGCGCGTCGCGATTGAGCCGCGAGACCGTGGCGTTCACCTGAAAGGGCATGCCGATCTCTTGCGCGATGCGCATGGCGCGCGTCACGTTGTCGAACGCGCCGGCGACGCCGCGAAAGGCGTCATGGTCGGCGGCGCAGGCGCCGTCGAGGCTGAAGCTGCATGCCGTGACGCCGGCGTCTTGAAGCGCCAGCAGACGGTCGCGGGTGACCAGCGTGCCGCACGGTGCCATGACCGAACGCAGGCCGCGCGTCGCGGCGGCGCGAACGAGGTCGAGAATGTCGGGCCGCGCCATCGGTTCGCCGCCGGTCCAGATGATCATCGGCCGGCCGAACGCGGCGAGAGAATCCAGCACGCGCAGGCACTCGCCGGTCGTCAGCTCATGGTCATACGCGCGGTCTTGGGCGCCGGCGCGGCAGTGGCGGCAGGCCAGCGGACAGCGGCGCGTGACTTCCCACGCGATCACGCGGGGCGAGACAGCGGGCTCTTCAGCGGCAATGGGGACGCGGGAGGGATGTGCGTTCATGAGCGGGGGGACGCGATTTCGTCGTCAGTCAAATAACAGGCGGGGTCCACGCCCCAGAGATCGCCGGTGGCGGCTTCGGCGCGCGCGCGGAAGTTGCCGCCGCAGACGTCAAGAAAGCGGCAGGTCACGCAGCGTCCGGTGACGTGCTGTTTTTTGGCGCGCAATTGCGCGAGCAGGCTGTCCGGCGCGGGCTCGCCCCAGATTTTGCTGAAGGGGGTTTGCCGCACGTTTCCGACCGGTTTGTTGCGCCAGAACTGGTCCGGGTAAACGGTGCCGTCCCAACTGACACAGCCGATGCCGTGGCCCGTGCTGTTGCCGCCGTTCATGCGCAGAAGCGTCATCACTTCGTCGGCCCGAGGATTTGCCTCGCGCTGCATGCGCAGGTAGAGGTAGGGGCCATCGCAATGGTTGTCCACGGTGAGCACCTCCACCGGGAAACCGCGCGCGTGCAGACGCGCGGTGCGTTCGATGATCAGATCCAGCGTGGCGCGGCGTTGCTCGGGCGCGAGGTCGTGTGAGGCGATATCGGCGCCGCGGCCGCAGTAGACCAAGTGGTAGAGGCAGATGCGCGGGATGCGTTCGGCTTCCATCAAATCAAAGATCGCCGGAATGTCGGCGATGTTGTCGCGGGTCATGGTGACGCGCAGGCCAACCTTGATGCCGGCCTCGCGGCAGGCGCGGATGCCGGCCACGGAACGACGGAACGCGCCGGGGCAGACGCGGAAACGGTCGTGCGTGGCTTCGCTGCCGTCGATACTGATGCCGACATACGAGACGCCGATCGCCTGGATCTGCGCGGCGAGCGCGGCATCGATCAGGGTGCCGTTCGTCGAGAAGACGACGCGCAGGCCCTTGCCGACGGCGTGGCGCGCGAGATCCAGAATGTCGGGCCGGATAAAGGGCTCGCCGCCCGAGAAGAGTAGGACGGGGCAGCCGAAGGCGGCCAGGTCATCGATCAGGGCAAACGCCTCGACGGTAGTCAGTTCATCGGGGGTGCCCTGGGTCGCGGCATAGCAGTGGGTGCAGGCCAGATTGCAGGCAGATGTGACGTTCCAAACAACCACCGGCTTCTTGTCGGCGGAAAACTGCAGCAGGTGGCTGGGCAGTTTAGCGGAGTGACGGCCGTAGCGCAGCGGGTCCGACACTTCGACCTGTCCCATGTAGAGCTTGGAAATTCCGATCATGGATTCACCTTTTTGTCGCTGGGGGTTGAGGGGGCGGGGCCGGCGACACGTGCAACGGGCGTGTCGCGTGTCAGGGGCTCACGCACGGAGAAGGTCACAGGCGCGGAACCCACGACCAGGCCGTTCGATGTCGTGGCGGCGGCCCAGAGCGTGTAGCTGCCGGCGCTGAGGCGCGACTGCGGCGGGCCCTTTTCAACGGCGGCCGAACAGACGGGGGCCGTCGCGATGCCGAGGCGTTTGTGGTCGAGGAACAGCGTGAGACTGCCGATGCCCGCGGCGGCATCCGCCTCGGCCCGCGCGGTCACAAAAGCGGGGCCCTCGATCACGCTGTCCGGCACGGGCGCAGTGACGCGCACCTGAGGGACCGGCGTGCCGTCGGCCGAGACGCGGAACGCAACATCAAAACTTATGTCATGGTACCGGAGGTCGGCCGAGGTGGTGGACACGGTGACCAGCAACGTACCCTTCGCGTAGTCGTCGGCACAAGGCGCAAGCTGCACGGGGCTGCCGCTGTCATGGTCGGGGGAGAAATAGACCTCTTGCGTGAATCGGCCGTTCTGCGCGATGCGCACGTGCACGATCTCGCACGGGCGCTCGGTCGGGCGCAGCAGCACGGTATAGCCGGTGCGGGGCGAGATCAGTGTCCGGTCAAATGCCAACGATCCTTGCGAGCGATCGTCGAAATTGAGCAGGAAGGGGCGCAGATCGTTGGCACCGTCGACGCTTTTATCTTCGGACTGCACGCTGGCCATGACATGGAAGAAGAGCGAGGGGGCGTTGGTGGCCGGAAGGATGCGGACCGTCTGTTCAATATCGAAGTTTTCCGGCGTGAAGATCAGCGATTCGCGCGAGAGTTGGGCGATGCCCGGGATGTCGGTGGCGCAGAACACGCGGGCCTCGCGCGAGGGCCGGTCGAGCAGGCGGATGCCGACAAAGCCGGGCCTGTCGGCATCGATGCGGTAGGTGCCGCTGCTCATGAGGAGGGCGTTGACCGGTTCGCGCAGCGTGGCGAGTTGGCGCAGGGTCTCGAAGCCGATGCGGGCGCAGAGATCGTGGCGGCCGTGCGGATGGTCGGCATTGGCGTGGCGTGGCTTGGCCTTTTCCGGCGGCGGCAGGTAGCGGTCGGTCACTGTGGTGTAGAGCATGTTGGCCAGCATGTAGGTCAGCCAGTCGTTGACGCGTCCGGGGGCGGGCGGGCGGACGAGTGTGGCGTCAGTCTGATGTGCGCGGGCCCAGGCGATCGGGAAGGGGACAAAGACCATGCCGCGCGTTTTGGCGAACTCATAGCCTTCAATCGATATGGCTTCAAGGCGGCGCAGCGTCGCGAGCCCGTCAGGGTCGTCCGCAGGCAGGCGGCAAAAAACAGCGGTGCAGGGCGTCGGCTGATTCGTCGGGGGCAGGCTCAGCGACGTATAAAGCTGCGGATCGGCGTAGAGGCTCATCTGCTGCATGTCGCCGTACACCAGGTCAAAGGCCGATGCATAGCGGTCGAAGCCGTCCGTATACCATTCTGCGGGCGTTTTCCAAAACCACTCTTGGAACGCGGCGTCCAGGATGAACTGGAGGTTCTGACGCAGCGGATCATCGGTGGACGTGTTGGGCACATAGATCTTGAGCCGCTGTTTGATGCGAGGCTCAATGCGCACGACACCCGCAAAAGGACCGCTGTAGTGACGGGCCGCGCGTGCGTTGGCGACGGCTTCACGCGCAGAGAGCGCGAGCGCTTCCGTGGTGCGCCGGGTCGTCCAATACGTTTCGAGCGCGTCTTTCGGGACGCGTTCACCGGCGAGTTGGACATAGACGGCAGCCGCGGTCAGGTACGCGCAGGATCGGGCCCGCACGGGCGAGGTGCCGGGCAGCCGGTTCCGGGCCAGGGTCTCTCGCCAGGCAAAGGCGGCGGGGATCACCTCCACACCGCAGCCGTCGCCCACGCGGTAGACCGCTTCGGCGATTGCGGGCAGGCGTTTGTCGCGGAAGGAGAGGCCGGGCCTGCTCATGACGGCAAGCGCCGTGCGAAGGCCTGCCGTGCGCGCCTGCGCGTTGATGGCGCGAACGCCTTCAAAGAAGAATTCGGGATAGTCGTTGACGCACGCGTCGTGTTCCGCGAGCACAAGCACATCGTACGCGCCGCTGAAAAGCTGTGCGCGCGCAGCCTGGGCGTCCGGGTGATACCACCAGCCCATCAAGGTGCGGGTGAGCGTGACCGGCTCGAACGCGACCCGCACCGGTTTGCCGGGTTTGGCGGCTTTAAGCATGCTTTCGAGGTCGGAACAGATGTCGGCGGCGTTGATGCCGCCGGCCTGTTGCGGCGCAGAGAGCCAGGCCACGCGGATAAAGCCGTCATTGTTGCGGTCGAGGTCGGCTGCCGCTGCCTGGGCGGGGCGCGGGACAGCCGCGGCCGCCAAGGCGGCCAGCCATCCGATCTTTTTCCACAGACCCAGGGTCATCGCGCTCCTGCCGCGGCCGGGCGCGCGGGCCTGGCCTTCGAAGAGGGGTTGCCGATAATCCGCAACAGGGTGGTTTCCAGCAGAAACATTTCGGGCAGCGCACACGTCACGAGTTTCTCCCGCAGGTCCAAGATGCGATAGCGCGCCAGGCGCAGTTCCTGAAGCGTAAAGTTGAGGGCGTGGGGCAGTTTCTTTTTCAATGCCCACGTATTCATCGCGGTCGGGTTGACCGGCAGCGCACTGAGCAGCGCGGCGGCTTCGGGCGGCAGGTTCTTGTTCCAGCCGCAGGCTCCACCCGCACTGCCATAGACCCATTTGCGGTCGTGGGCCTCGCGCAGGATCAGCAGGTCACGCACAGTCTTTTCAAGCATCGCGGCCAGCATGACGCCGATGCCGCGCTGGCCGCTCAGGCGCTTGAGGGTGGTGAGGACGCCCAGCGCGTTGCGCTCGCCAAAAGCGTCGAGCAGATCCCAGGCCTCGGCCTCGCGGCCGATGGAGGTGATCTCGCGCACGTCGTCGACGGTCACACGGTTGCGGTCGCCCGCATAGAGGCGTAGTTTTTCGATCTCGCTGACCAAGAGCCGAGTGTCGCAGCCGACGCGCTTGAGGAATTCGGCGCGCGCAGCCGGATCAACAGCAAGTCCCGCCTTCACGAACAGGGCGTCCATGCGCTGACCGGCCAGTTTTTCAAGCTCCCACGCCTTCAGGCCGTTGCCGAAATCCTGGACCTCGCCGTGCTGCTGGCACGTTTTGAAAAACGTGGACGAGCGCAGCACTTTGGCCGCCGTGATGATCAACGTCTGGCCGTCGAGCAAGCCGTCTTTCAGCCACGTGACAAGCTTGTGGACCGCTTCTTTGGCGGCCGTCGTGTCTGCGCTGCGGCCGCCGCCGGTCAGAAACGTCACATCCCGGAACCAGGTCACTTTCGTGGCCCCGAAAAAGCCGGGAGTCTGCACCGATTCCATGCAGGCGTCAACGGCTTTTCGAATCTCATCGCCAGTGTCACGGTGCCCGTCCACAGTCTCGACGCCGAACGCGCGATCCGGCTCCGGCACGAGCTGACTGATCCGCTCGCGCGCAGCCGCATCGACGAGATAATCGTCGTCGCCGCAGATAAGGCACAGTTTCCCTTCCATAAGCCCACCACTATAGTGAAAACCGTGGCGATTGGCGAGACGCCAATCTCACTTTTGCGCGGAAAGACGCACGGTGAGCGGGATGACGAAGGGCAGCCGGGAACCTTTGACGAACCAGCGCGTGCCCTCGACGGTGGCCTCGGCTCCGATGTGCGGTCCGTAGGTGATTTCCGGGGCCAGCAGGTTGCAGAGGGCCGCGGCATCGCCGTCCGGCTCACGGGTCACGAGGCAGAAGGGGGCTGATACCGGGTCCATGCCGCCCCAGTCCAACGTGCCGCGCAACGTCACACGCTCGCCTTGGGCAGCCGTTTCATCCAGCAGGAAGCCGGTCAGCTCGGGAGGCCGCGCAACAGCGCGGGGCGCAGCCGCCGGAGGCTCGACTTCAGGGGCGCGCGCTTCGGGCGGCGTGGCCGGCTCAGGCTGTTGTGCAGGCGGTTGGGTCAGGGCATCGATCAGCGCGCTGTAGAGGTCGGGCGGCGTCTGCGGCACGGTGCTGTCCGGCGGCCATTCAGCGAGCGGCTCGACTTGGTCTCGCAGCACCCAGAACGTCATGCCGGGCGGCGGGACGATCTTGAGCCAGTCGCCGTACATGCCGCGCACCTGGACGGGGGTGCCGCGCGCAAGGCTGGCGAGCGGCCGGAAGGTCGTGCCCGCACCGGCCCGCACCAAGCTTTTGTCGGCCAGCACCGCGCCGTCTCGGACTAGGTCGCGGTAGATCCACAGGGCGACGGTGTCAGGTGCTTCGACCGGCGTCCAGGGGGCATCGGTCAACTCGCCGACGACAACGAGTACTGTCTCAGCCGGCAACCAGGCGATCGCCTCAAGCGGCGGGTTGGTCGCGGCGTAGAGTGCAAGACGCCCTTGGATGCCGCGCACGCTGCTGCCGCCCCCTGTTTCGGCACATGCCATTTCGGCCGCAAGTGTCAATAGGAACAACGGCAGTAGCGCGTGTCGTAAACTGGACGTACGGGACGTCATGGTTGTTTCAGGTGCTGCGCCGTGATGGGCCTTTTGTCCAAAACAGAAAAACCGCCCGCATACGAATCCCCTGCGGGATGCCGATACACAAGCGGTTGGCGATGAAAAAACGTGCAACCCGTCGGTACGATTACGCGTCCGGCTTGGTCTTGCGCAGACCCAAACCGCGATCGCCATCTTTCCATTGGCCGCGCTTTTTCAGCAGGTTGACACGTTCAAAACGTTTCAACACGTTGCGCTTTGCCGTAATTTTGCCTGAACCCTTTAAGCTGCTATGCTGACTCATGTGACCTTCTTCTCCTCTTCGTAACCGCCTTGGTCTGTCGGATGTAGAAACAACAAAATAGCAAAAACCGGCGGCATTTCAACCGCAATTTTAAGGTGAATAAAAAACGGGTGTTCCGTCGCTGGACTTTCAAGGTTGAAGATTGAGCAGCAGGCTGGCAATATAACGGTGTGTCGTGGTGTCGTTGAATCGGGGGGGCAGATGGAGCCGCGCAAGTTGGACAGTCTGGAGCCGCAGGTCGGCGTGGGACATCGGGACGGCGATGTCGTCTACTTCCTCGGGCAGGCCTGCCGGCTGTGCGTGACGCATTCGGTCTGGAAGCGGGTCCGTCTGGAGGCGGATGTGCTGCACGTGGCGCTGGCTCATGACACAGATGGCCAGCGCGTTCAGAGGCTGGTCGACGAGTGGTTTGTGTGTCAGGCGCGCGAAGCCTTGCCGAACTGTTTCGCCGAGGCGGTAGCGCGGCATGGCTGGCGGTTGCGTCACGCGCGCGTACCGCTCGTGCTGCGCGCGCCCGGCCAGCCGTGCGGACTGCGGCTTACGGTGCGGTCGATGCGGTCGCGTTGGGGAAGCTGCTCCATGGATGGCCATGTGACGCTGAACGCCGAACTGGTGCGTCTGCCACAGCGGCTGGTTGAGTATGTGGCGGTTCACGAACTGTGCCATCTGGTTCACCACAACCATTCGGCCGCGTTTTATTTTCAGGTGGCGACCTGTCTGCCGGACTGGCGGCAACGGCGTGCCGAACTGAAAGCGGTCGCGCTCAGGAAGGCGCGGGAAAAAACGTGAAAACGGTTCTGCAAGTTTTGGAGGCGACAGAGGGTGGCACGCGCCGCCACCTGCGTGATCTGGTCGGTGCGCTGGATCCGGCGGCCTTTCGCTGCGCCTTGGCGGTGTCGTGTCGGCGCGACCCCGACTTTCAGGCCGATCTTGCAGCTTGGCGCGCGCGTGGCTTGGCGGTCACTGAATTGGCGATGCGGCGCGGCGTGTCGCCGTTCGCCGACCTCGCCGCGCTCGCGGGGCTGGTCGGCTGCGTGCGGCGTGTCCGTCCGGACCTGATCCACGCGCATAGCGCCAAAGCCGGCGCGCTGGCGCGGGCGGCAGGGGCCCTCTGCCGCGTGCCGGTGGTCTATACCCCGCACGCTTTTCCGTTCCTGATGGAGGGCGGGCCGCGCCGCCGCGCGTTCTACCGCTGGGTCGAACGGCTAGCCCGTCGCGGGACAGCGGTGGTCATTGCGGTGTCCCGTGAAGAAGAGGCCGCCGCGCTGGCGCTGGGCTATGCGCGCGAGCGGGTGGTGCTGATTCCCAACGGTGTGGCGCCGTGTGAAGCAGGAGAGGTCGTCATCCGCGACACGGCTGCGCTGCGGGTTGGGTTCGTGGGACGGCTGACGCGCCAAAAAGGGCCAGATCTCTTGCTGGACGCGATGCAGGAGGTGGTTGTTCATCTGCCGCACGTGCGAGTGGTCTTCTATGGCGACGGCCCGATGGCCGCGCCGCTGCGCGCACGGGCGGAACAGGGGCCGCTGGCCAACCCTGCACGGTTCGCCGGCCCCTTTGCGCAGTCGGACGCGGTCAGCCTGCTGCGCGGGGTGGATGTCGCGGTGGTGCCCTCGCGCTGGGAGGGGTGCCCGTATGTGCTGTTGGAGGCCTTTCAGGCCGGCGTGCCTGTGGTGGCCGCCGCCGTGGGCGGCGTGATCGATCTGGTCCGGCACGGTGAAAACGGTTTGTGCGTGCCGCCGGAAGATCCCGAGGCGTTGGGCGACGCGCTGCTCACCCTGCTGCGCGATGCCGTCCTGCGGCGGAAGCTGGCCGAACAGGGGCGCGCAACGCTCGCCGCTTTGACGCTGGCGCAGATGGTCAGCCGCGTGGAGCAGGTGTATCGCGGGGTGTGCGGCGAGCCGCCCACCGCGGCTGCAGCGCGGTGACAAGGGCAGCCGCGATCAGCAATGAGCCGGCCAGCAGGCCGGCAGCGCTGGCTTCTTCCCTGAACAGGCCGAGTGACACCACGACGCCCAGCGGAATTTTGAGGTTGTTCATGACGGCGAGCACGCCGCCCGGTACGCGCCGCGCGCCGCGGTTCCAGAAGAGATAACTCACGCCCGAAACCACTACGCCCAGATAGAGCAGAACGGCGGCCTGACGCATCGTGGGCACGGGCGCGGCAATCAGGGCGTCGCGCAGGCCGAACGGGAACAGGGCCGCAAAACCGCCCAGATAGAGCCAGAAACAAACGCGGTGGTCCGCCGGCGGGTGCGGCATGCGGGCCATCACTTCCCGGTAGGCGAGCTGGCCCAAGGCAAAACAGAGGTTGGAGACCTCGACCAACAGAAAGCCGATCAACGGCGCTTCGGAGGAGACGCCACGCCAGACAATCACGCCGGCCCCGCCTACCGCCAGCAGCGCGGCCGCCAGGTTGGTGAGACAGAAGCGGCGCGCGATCAGATCGCTGGCGGCCGCGACATAGACCGGCGTCATGACGGTGAAAAGCGCCACTTCGTGCGATTTCAGGTAACGGTAACTCGTCATGTACGCCAACGACATGAGACCGAATTGAAGCGCGCCCACCGCCGCAAGCGCCACGCCGCTGCGCACCGGCACGCGTGCGGCAAACGGCAAGAAAAGCAGGACGGCGATCGCCAAGCGGACCGCGGCCAGCCAAGCTGGCGGCAGGCCGGTCAGCAGGTTGCCGATCAGGCCGAACGAAAAACTCCAGATCAGAGAGGCTGCGACGAGGAAAAACATCGGGCGTATCGTAGCACCTCGGCCTGTCACCTGAGAACCGTAAAGTGCCGCCGTATTCTGGTTGTGCGCCGGAGGGCTCTTTTCTATAATGATGACGATTGGAGAAGTCACGATGTTGAACTGGAAACCTGAATTGTACGGACGCTCGCTCTTGCGGATGGCGGATCTGACCGATGTGGAAATGCTGGATTTGATCGACCTGGCCGTTGCGCTCAAAGCGAGGCGGCGCGCGGGCATCCGCGGCGATTTGCTCAGGCGGCGGCAGGTTGCACTGATTTTCGAAAAAAGCTCGACCCGAACGCGCAATTCCGCCTCGGTCGCGATCCGCGACGAGGGCGGTTCGGCGGAATACCTGACCAAGAGCGACATCCATTTGGGCGCCAAAGAATCGGTGAAGGACACCGCCCGCGTGCTGGGGCGGATTTTCGACGGCATCCTGTTTCGCGGCTTTTCGCAGGCGACAGTCGACACGCTGGCGCGGTACGCCGGCGTGCCGGTCTGGAACGGCCTGACCGATGAGTTCCACCCGACGCAGATTCTCGCCGACCTGATGACGATCCAGGAGACCTTTGGAAGGCTGAAGGGCATCAAGCTGGCGTATGTGGGAGACGGCCGAAACAACGTGGCGAACTCGCTGATGCTCGGCTGCGCCAAAGCCGGCGTCCATTATGTGAACTGCACGCCGCCCGAATTGTCGCCTGATCCGGTGCTGGTCAAAGAGGCGGTGGATGTCGCATCGCGCAACGGCGTGACGGTCGAGATCGTCAATGATCCCAAGCGGGGCGTGGCCGGAGCCAATGTGCTTTATACCGACGTCTGGGTCTCGATGGGCGAGGAATCCAAGAAAGAGAGCCGCTTGCGCTTGCTGCGTCCCTACCAAGTGAACATGGATCTGGTCAAGGCGACCGGCAACGCGAACGGCGAGCTGATCTTCCTCCACTGCCTGCCTGCCTTTCACGACCACGAAACCGCGGTGACGGCCGAGAGCGGTGCGCTGGAGGTGACCGACGAGGTTTTCGAGGCCCCCTTCTCCAAAGTGTTTGACGAGGCCGAAAACCGCATGCACACGATCAAGGCGCTGTACGTGTCGGCCATGGCTGACCTGTCCGCGCTGTGACAGGGGTGGTTCGGAGCGGGAGGTGATATGTCGAAACGATTGGCGAACATCGCATGGGAAACCTTCAGCGCATTGCCGCTGACGGAAAAGACCCCTTACTTGATGCAGCCCGACGGCGTGCCGTATCACACGCTTTTCGCGCAGCAGTTTGATTACGCGTTGCTCGACCAGCTTGCAACGCTGGCGAACGAAATCCGAGCGATCGCCAAGACCCGTGTCGGCGCGGAGTTTCTGCGTCAGCAGGTCACGCATAAGCGCGCCATGCTCTACTTTTCCCAGCCCAGCTCGCGCACCTTCCTCTCGTTTGTGTCGGCGTGCCAGATCTTGGGGGTGCAGACCGGCGAGGTGCGCGACACCGCCATCTCGTCCGAATTCAAGGGCGAGTCCCGCGAGGACTCGGTGCGCACGTTCAGCTCCTACTTCGACCTGATCATCATGCGCACGCCGGAAAAGGGGCTGGCCGAGCATATGGCCTGGGTGCTCTCGAACTCCGACCGCCCCATCCCGATCATCAATGCCGGTTCGGGGCAAGACCAGCATCCGACCCAATCGCTGCTTGACATCTACACCCTGCTGCGCAGCTTTGAACGCGGCGGCGGATTGCGCGACAAGACCATGGTCTTCTGCGGCGACCTGTTGCGCGGCCGCACGGTGCGCTCGCTCTCGTACCTGCTGACCAACTATCCCAACATCCGCCAGATTTTCGTGGCGCCCGAGCCGCTTCAAGTGGGCACGGACGTTCTGGCAATCCTCGAGCAGAAGGGCGTGCCGTTCTTGCGGACCGATAACTTCCATGCGGCGATTCGTGAGGCCGACGCGGTCTACATGACGCGCATCCAGGACGAGTGGGACAACGCCAAAGGCGAGAGCGCCGCGATCGACACCAGCCGCTTCAAGTTCGGGCCGGCCGAGCTCGCGCTGCTGCCCCCCCGTGCCATCATTATGCATCCGCTGCCGCGGCGTGATGAAATCGCACTCGCTGTGGACAGTGATCCGCGCGCCATGTACTGGCGGCAAATGCGTAACGGCATGTGGATCCGCACCGCCTTGATCGCCATGACCTTCGGTTGCGAAAAACGCATCCACGACTATTTCCGGCACAACCATTAAGCGGCGCGCGGCGGGCTGATTTTTTTGTCGGATCGTTTTTTCATGACACTTGCCTTTGCATACAGAACATGCGCACACGCTCCGCGTACGATCGCGCCTGTTGTCGCCGGCACCCTTCTGGCATGCGCGGCAGCCCTTGCCGAGGCGCCCGCCGGCCGCACGCCGGATCATGTGGTCAGCCGCTTCCGGCTCGGCCCCTTTTTCGAATACAGCGCCACGCGCGACGGCGCGACTTTCTGGGCCGTGCGGCCGTTCTATTCAAAAGTCCAAGATCCGGTGATCGACACGCGCGTGACGGATGTGGTGTGGCCGCTCAGCACCTTTCACCGCGACCGCGAGCAGGCCTGGTGGCGTTTTCTGCTGGCTTACGGTTCGGATGATGACGTCACCCGCGACGAGTCTGCATGGAAATTCGCGTTGCTTCCGCTCTGGTTCCAGGGACGCCGCAGGCTGGGCGAAGAGTACTGGGCTCTTTTCCCAATCCACGGCCACCTGCCGCATCTGGCCTTGATGGACGATGTCGACTTTACGCTGTTCCCTTTTTACTTTAATTACGAGGTCAATGGCGTCGAACGGGTCTACACGCCCTGGCCGTTCTATTCGCGCCTGACGGAAAACCCTCACCTGCGCGAAGAAGGGGTCTTCCCGCTCTGGTGCCGGCAAGTCAACGCCAAACGCCTGACGGACCGACGCTATGCCTTCTGGCCGTTTTGGACCTCGGCAGTCTACGGGGGCGAGCGCAACCCGGGGTCGTCGTTTCTGCTCTTTCCGGTCTACGGCGAAGTCAACCGCAGCAACGAGACCCAGCGCATGGTGCTGCCTCCTTTCTTTTCCTACGCGCGCACCGATTCGGCGGAGCGTTGGCGGATGCCGTGGCCTTTTTATCAAACGCATGAGACGTGGGCGACACCCACGACAAAGCCTTCGCTGAAACGCTCCTATTGGCCGTTTTACGGAGACGTGACCGGCGACGGCGACCGCCGCTGGTATGCGGCATGGCCGCTGATGTGGCATTCAAGCTCGGAGAGCCAAAGCCGCCGAGCCGAGCGTACGCGGTTTTTCCCGTTTTACGCGCATGAGACGGTCTGCAAGACCGATAGAACCGGAACAGAGTACGAGGCTGAACGCTATACGCGCGTCTGGCCCTTCTATGCACGGGAGTCGACACCGGAACGCACGCGGCTGCGTGTGCTGGAACTCAATTTGATCCGGTACAGCGGAGGCGTCGAACGCAACTGGGCACCCTTCTGGACGCTCTATGAACGCTTCGGCGCGCCGGACGGGACTGCGCAACATGACCTTCTTTGGGGGACGGTGAAATGGACCACCGGAACAGCAGGCAAGGACCGATGACGTGCTTGACTTGCATAACCCCGCACAGGCTGAACGGGGTGCAGGCGCCTCGCCTTGCCGCTTCACGCGTTTTTTGCTACTCTTCTTGTCACTCGGTGACACATGGGGAATGGCTCAAGCTAAGATGGTGAAGAACGACAGAGGAGGCCTGCCTTGATCACGCGTGAACCGGTCTATACCGACGCGGCGGCCACGGCATGGGACGGTCTGTGGCGCGCAGCGCTGCTGGGCCTAGCGGATATCGGCCGCGCGGGCACGCTCACGGCGCAGGCGCTGGCAGGCATGCCGCTCATGCTTCTGGCGCGCCGGCGTCGCCACGAGTGGGTGCGGCAGATGTACCAAATGGGGATCAAGAGCCTGCCGGTCATTTCGGTGGTCGGCATGTTTACCGGGATGATTCTGGGATTACAGGTCGGCCTGGAACTGCGCCGGTTCAATCAGGAGATCTATATCGGCTCGGCGGTCATGGTTTCGCTGCTGCGCGAAATGGGACCTTTCATGACCGCGCTGATTCTGGCAGCCTGCGTCGGATCCTCGATGGCCGCGCAGATCGGCACCATGACGGTCAACGACGAGGTCGCGGCGCTGGAGATCATGTCGATCGACCCGGTGCGTTTCCTGATGACGCCGCGCATGGCGGCGATGGTCGTCATGACGCCGCTGCTCTCCTTTTACACCTGTGTGCTGGGCGTGATCGGCGGTGGCATCGTCGGGCTTACCCAGCTCAACGTGCCGTGGGAGCAATACATCTCGATGGCGATGGACATCGCGCGGATGCGCGACCTCTATGTGGGGTTGTTCAAAGCCCTGGTTTTCGGAATTGTCATTACCGGCGTCTCCTGTTACGAAGGGTTCACCACGCGGCAAGGCGCGGTGGGGGTGGGCCAAGCCACGCGGCGTTCGGTGATCACCTCCTTCCTGCTGGTTCTGATTCTCGGTTATACCATCACGCGCATGTTTTACGACCTATGATCCGTTTTGACCATGTCACCAAGCAACTGGGCGGGCGCAACGTCCTCGACGACCTCACCTTCGACATCAAGAAGGGCGAGATCTTCGCGATTGTCGGCCCGTCCGGAACCGGCAAGAGTGTGACGCTCAAGCACATGGTCAGGCTGCTCACGCCCACGCGGGGCGCGGTGTGGATTGAAGAGGTCGAGATGAGCGCTGTGAACGGCGACGATCTGGCACGCGTGCGAGAGCGGTTCGGCTACCTGTTTCAGGGCGGCGCGCTGCTGGGCTGGATGACGGTCGAGGAGAACATTGCGCTGCCGCTGCGCGAAAAAACGCGTCTGACCGAGGCACAGATTGAGGAGCGCGTGATGAAAGCGCTGCGCGCGGTCGGCCTGGAACAGGACGGAGGCAAGTATCCCAGCGAAATCTCAGGCGGTATGCAGAAGCGGGCGGGGCTGGCGCGCGCCATCGTGCGCGAGCCGGAGATCGTCCTCTACGACGAGCCGACATCGGGTCTCGATCCGGTCACCTCGCGCACGATTGACCAGTTGATTCGCCGTTTGAACGAAGAACTGGGCATCACCAGCGTGGTGGTGACGCATGACCTGCAGGGGGCTCTGCTGATTGCAGACCGAATCGCCATGTTGACTGGCGGCCGCTTCGTGGAGGTCAGCCAGCCGAAAACATTTGTTGCCACGGACCAACCGGATGTCCGCAGTTTTCTTGATGCCCAGTTCATTTCGAAAAAGGGGCTGGAAAGCTTTTGAGCGCACGGTTGAAGCGTGACGCGCGCGTGATCCGACAGGGAAGGGATGGGGAGCGACGTATGAGTCTGAAAAACAACAAAGAGGTCTTTTCCGAAGTGATTGTCGGCCTGTTTATGGTCGCTGTACTGGGCTTGCTGGTCTATTTCACAATCATCATATCGGGGATCGATGTTCTGAACGGCAAGAGCAAGGTGCCGGTCACCGTGCGGTTTCACGATGTCGGCGGGCTCAAGGTGCGCGATTCGGTGATCTTGCGCGGCATGACGGTGGGATCGGTCAATGACATGCGTCTGGAAAACAGCGGCGTGCGCGTGACGCTGCTGCTCGAAAGCGGTGTGCGCTTCAAAGAAGGGTACCGGATCTCGGTCAACACAGGCTCGCTGCTGGGCGGCAATTTTCTGCTGATCGAGGAGGGGAAGGGCGCCGAGATACCGCGCGGGACTGACCTGCACGGAGAGACGCCGACCAACTGGATGCGCGATCTGGGCGAGATCGTGGCCAACCTGCGCGAGGCGACCGAAGGGGGGCACCTGAAAAACATCCTGACCAATCTGGACGCGACGGTCGTCTCGATCAAGGACGCGGTCGCGCGTGTCGAGCAGGGGAAAGGCACGCTCGGGAAACTTTTCTCCGAGGACATGACGCTTTATAACGACCTGTCGAACGCGGTCGCGAGCCTGCGTTCCGTAGCGGTCAAGGTCGACAGCGGCGAAAATTCATTGGGGCGCCTGATTAACGACGACGGCAACGTCTACACGAACCTCAGCGCCTCGGTCGCGAATCTGAAAGCCATTTCCGACCGGCTTGAAAAAGGCGAGGGCACGCTCGGCCGGCTGCTCTCCTCGGACGATACGGTTTACACCGACCTGCAGGCGGCCGTGGAAAATCTGAAAAAGGTCTCGGCTCGTCTGGAGAACGGCGAGGGTTCCCTGGCCAAGCTGCTCAAAGACGATAACGCGGTCTACAACGACTTGCAGGCGACGGTTGCCAACCTGAAAGAGGTGACCGACCGGCTCGTTCAAGGCGAGGGCACGCTCGGGAAACTGTCCAAAGAGGATGAACTCTACACCGATGTCCAGGGCCTGATCAAAGACGTGCGTCAAACCGTCGACAATTTCCGCGACACCACGCCGATCAGCGCCTTCGCCAGCCTGCTCATGGGCGGACTGTAAAGTTGGAGTGCGGGAGCTTGCTCCCGCTTTCCAAAGCGGCGGCTAGCCGCCGCACTCCATACTGCGCGTGCACGGTTTCACCGAGACAGGTGAAGAACCCCGAAGTAACCCACAGCAAAAAAGAGCGTACAGCCGATCACGGTCACCAAAAAATAGCCGGCGGCGTGCAGATATTGGGCGCCTTGAAGAAATTGGAATGTCTCGTGCGTAAACGTTGACATCGTCGTGAATCCGCCGCACAGTCCGGATGCCAACAGAAGACGCTGGTTCGGCGACAGGACATTCGTCGCAGAGGCAAACGCCGCGACGAGGCCAAGAAAGAGACAGCCGCCGAGGTTGGCCCACAGGGTGCCATGAGGAAAGGTGCCGGAAACACGCTGACCCAGCAGGCTGAGGGCATAGCGCAACATCGAGCCGACGAAGCCGCCACAGCCGACCGTAAGAAATGAAAGTGTGAGTTGCATGGGGAAATAGCGAGATGTTCTGTCTTTGTGGGCGGGTTATTATAACGCCTCCGATGAGTTCGTCAACAAATCCACTCAAACCTTTGAGTTCTTGGTTCCCTGCATTCGGTTTGCTATGCTGGCCCTATGTCTGAGCCCGCACAGTCCGATGCGTTCTGTCTGGCCCCGTTGCGCGGGGTCACGGTCAGGACTTTCCGTAACCTGCACGCACTGTGGTTTACACCGCCAGACTGCGCGGTGGCACCGTTCATCCCGACCTTTGCGGGCGAGAAAATTAAGCCGCTGCTGCTGAAGGATGTTGATCCCGAACTGGGGCAGGCCGTGCCGGTCGTGCCCCAGGTCATCGGCAAGGATCCCGCCCAGTTGCGCACGTTGTTGCGTGCGTTCAAGGCGATGGGGTATGACTGTGCCGACCTCAATGCGGGTTGCCCGTATCCGTTTATCGTCAAGAAAGGGCGCGGCGCCGGCCTGATGCGGGATGAAACGTCTTTCGCGCGTATGCTGGAAGCCGGCTGCGAAGAAATGCCGCATGGCTTTTCGGTGAAGGTCCGGCTGGGTATCGACCGGTCGGATTTGTTGGCGGCGCGCATGGCGCTGATCAACAGTTTTCCGTTGCGGGAGGTCACGATTCATGCGCGCACGGCGCGGCAGATGTACGAGGGTGCTGTCGATCTTCAGGCGTTTACCACAGCGTTGGAGGCATGCCGTCACCCGGTCGTTTACAATGGCGACCTGCGCACGCGCGCGGACTTCCTGCTGCTCAAAATGCGCTTGCCGCAGATCACGCGCTGGATGGTCGGACGCGCCGCCGCCGTCGACCCGTTCGTCTTTGCGCGCCTGACCTCGGAGATGCCGCCGCCGCGTGACCCGGTTCGTCTCAAGGGTTTTCTGGATGATTACCTCGCCGCCTGCGAGGAGGAGTTATACGGGCCGGTCTCGGTATTGGGACGCATGAAAGAGCTGTGGAGTTATCTGCATCAGTCGCTGGCGGACGGCGAACGGATCTGGAAAGGGGTGCGCGTATGCCGCGCGCTGCATGAGTATCGGCGCGTGGTGGACGCGGTATTCGCGTCGTTCCCGGGGTTTGTGTCGGACGTGGCTTTGCGCGGCCTGCACCCGGACGGAAACGACTCGACCTGTTTCTTGATCGAGGTGCCGCATGAAGGTTGCGATGATCACCATGAAAGGCCATGAGAGAGGGTTTGTCCGCCTGGTGCTGATCGCGGGCGTGCTGCTGGCGGGCCCGCTTCTGCGGGCCGCTCCCGCCATGGCGACGGCCTATGCCCTCAAGCTCTGGACGGTGGAGGACCGTCTGCCGGGCAGCCCGGTGGTGGGCTTGGCGCAAGCCGGCGACGGGTACCTGTGGCTGGTGACGCGCGTGCAGCTTATCCGTTTCAACGGCGTGGAATTCTACGAGGTGGCGGTGCCGGCCGCCGTGCGCGAACAGACCGGCGAGTTGTCCGGTGTCTTCTGCGGACAGGCCAAAGGCGTGTGGGTCTATGGGCCGGACGGCGTGGCGCGCTATCTTTCCGGCACGTGGCAGGTCTGGGCGGCCGCATCTCTGCCAGGGACCGTCGGACATGTGCTGGGTATGGTCGAGACGCCGGACGGCGTGGTGCGCGCCGTGGCCGAGCGCGGCCTGCTCGAAGCGGTGACGGCCGAAGATGATGCGACGACGCAGTTCGCCGTCAAACTCTGCCCGGTGCCTCCGGATGACCGCGCGACACTGGGGGCCGTGACCGACGCCGCTGCGGATCAGGCGGGAAGCATCTGGATGACCGCGTGGAACGGGCTTGTTGAATACCGCGACGGGCGGTTTGACGACCAGAGCATGCGCCTGCCTGATTTTCTGGTCGAGGCTGCCGATGGCGTGCATGCGGGCCGTTCGGGCCGCCTCTGGGTTTACGGCCCGAACGGGGTGGCATACCGCGAGAAGAACATCTGGACGCCCATCGGATTTCCCGAAAACGCCGGCATGGCCACCGTCATGCTGGAGGTCTCGGATGGCGGGCTGTGGATCGGCAATCCGACTGGCATGTTCCGGTGGGAAGCGGGGCGTTGGCAGCGAATCGAAGAACAGGACACGCCGGGCAGCCTGTCGGTCAACACGCTGATTGAAGATCGTGACGGCACCCTTTGGGCGGCGTGTGACGGCGGGCTGCTGCGCATCCGGGCGAAGAGCGTCGGCACGCTCGTCGCGGAAGGGCGCGCCACCGCAGGCACTGCCTATGCGCTGCGCCGCCTGGCGGATGACAGCGTGTGGGTGGGGTACAAAGGGCGTGCGGTACGATTGACCGGCAAGGAGGGCCGTTTGCTTCAGACGCTCTACCTGGATGCCGACGTGCCGGTGAGCGCACTGCTGCAGGATGCCGCGGGACGCGTCTGGATGGGCACGCTGGGCGGGGGACTTTTCATGTACTACGACGGTGTGTTGACGCTGGTCACGCAGAGTGACTACAGCATGCCGGTGGTGCATACGGTTTTCACCCTCTTTGACGATCCCGCGCTGGGCATTTTGGCCGGCACACCGCAAGGGTTGATGCGCGTTTCCGCCGCCGGCGAACTTGAGGCCGCGACCGTCTACGGCTCGCGCGTGGCTGAGCCGGTGCACGGCCTGCACCGCGATCCGGACGGGACACTCTGGCTGTGCAGCGAACGGCTTGGCCTGTTGCGCATCCGGCCGGACGGCGGCAAGCTGGTGATCGGTCAGGAGGCCGGGTTGGCCGGCTATCCGCGCGTGATGGCGCGCGACACGACCGGCAATCTCTGGGTCGGCACGACCGCCGGCCTGTTCCTGGTCTCGCGCGACGCTGTGGTGCCGATCGGCCATCATGTCGGCGGCTTCGATGACGCCGTGCTGCAGATCGCTGAAGACGCGTTCGGGCGGCTCTGGCTCGGCACAACCCGCGGATTGCTGTGTGTGTATCTCGAAGACCTTGAACGGTTGGCGCGAACGACGGCGAGCGATGAGGCGGTCGCGGTGCGCATGCTGCATCTCGGCCGTTCGGACGGCGTGCCCGGCGGGCGCTGCATGGGCGGTGCGGCCTCGTTCGGAGGGCCGCGCCGGGGCAACATCTGGTTCCCGTTTGAGAGCGGTGTGGCGGTGGTGGATCCTGCCAAGACCGAGTTTTCCGGACGGCCGCCGGTTGTGACGATCGAACGTGTGCGCGTCAACGGACAGCAGGTCTTTGACAATGCGGTGCCGCAGCCGCGCACGCTGACACTGGAGCCCGGCGCGCGCAACATCGTCTTTCAGTTCGCCGCGCTGAAGCCCGGTGAATCCGATTCCGTGCGGTTTCGCTACCGGGTCGACGGGGTACGCCAGGGATGGTCGCCGGTTCAGGCGGAGAACACGGCGGTCTTTGAATGGCTGCCGCCAGGCGAGTACACGCTGCAGGTCGTGGCCGAGGCGGGCGGCATTTGGAATCTGGACGGCGACGCGCTGGCCTTCACCGTACGCGCCTATTTCTGGCAGACGGTGTGGTTTTATCTGCTGCTTGCGGTCGGACTGGCTGCCGTTGTTTTTCTGATCGCCCGCTGGATGCTCTGGCACCGCTATCAGTTGCAGATGGCTCTGCTCAAACGCGAAGAGGCGTTGGCGCTGGAACGCGCGCGCATTTCGCGCGACATCCACGATGAACTGGGCAACGGCCTTTCGGTGGTGGCCACGCTGAGTGAGCTGGCGCACAACGACGTGGAAAAGGGGACTGTCCACAAGCGGCTTGATCAGATCTACGATGTGGCCAATGAATTGGCGCGTAATGTGGATGAAACCGTCTGGGCGGTGAATCCGGCCAATGACGGTTGGGAGCCGTTCCTCAGCTATTTCGAGCAATACACCGAATATTTTCTGGGCAACTCCGGCCTGCGTTTCCACTTCACGCGCCCGGCCGAACTGGTGGAACGGCCGATCGCCTCGAAGACCCGTCATCACCTTTTGCTGGCTGTGCGCGAGGCGGTCGGCAATGTCCTCAAACACGCAGCGGCCAAACAAGTCCGGATCGCGATGCGCCTTGACGGCGAGGTCCTTGAGGTGAAGGTCGAGGACGACGGTGTCGGTTTTGACCCGGCTGTGCCGGCCGGTGTCGGCCATGACGGGCTCGGCAATATGGCGCGCCGCATGAAAGAGGCGGGCGGGACGCTTCTCATTCACAGCGTCCCCGGCCAAGGCACGCGGTTGACCTTCCGCGTGCCGTTGGGTTAGCCGGTGCGAGCCTTTAGAAAAGGGCGATACGCGCAGACTTTTCTTCTCCGCCGGTGGCGGGGGCGTGAGGGGGTCAATGACCGTCGTCGAGAAGCGGACGCCGGGGGGAGAGGGGCGGCTCGAAGTCGAACATCAACGGCAGGTGGTCGGAGAGCCGCACGCGGGGGATTTTGAAACGAACCGGGGTGATGGAGGGGTCGTAGCAAATGAAATCCAGCTCGCGGCACGGCGCCCAACTCGGGAAGGTGGGGGCGTGGCGCGTGTTGGCGCTCTTGAGGCCGGTTGCGCGCAGGAACATGTGCATCTCCCAAACACCGGAGAGGGTGTTGAAATCGCCGGCCACGAGGCGCGGCTTGGCGCAGCCTTGGATCAGATCGTGCAGGTCGCCGAGTTGACGCTGCCGGGCGCGCATGCCCAGAGCGAGGTGGACGAGAAAAATCGTGACGCTCTCCAGCTCCACCTCGATCGCCAGACTCTTGAAGCCGGTCTCGAAGTCGTGAAAGGTGGTGCGCAGGATCGGTTCGCGCGCGAGCACGGCATTGGCCTGCTTGTTGAGAACCGGCACGCGGCGGCCGAGGCCGTCGTCCGGATATTTCACGCGGTGGCAGTGAAAATAGTCGAGGTCGTTGGCCAACTCTTCGGCCTGGTTCTTGCGCTGTGTGCGGAAGGAGCCTGCATCCACTTCAACAAGTCCGATGATGTCGGGGTCCATGTGGCGCACGAAGCGCGTGATGTTGGGGAAGTGGCGCGTGCTGCGCACGAGGGTTTCCAGCCAGGCGAAGCGGCGCAGCCGTCCGGTTCCGTATTGGATGTTATGGAGCAGCAGGCGCATGCGGGCTTATTCCGGTGTTTCAAAAAGGGAGGCGGGCAGCAGGCAGGTGGCGACGGCGTGTCCTTCAAAGAGCGCGGTATGGATCGGATTCTTGCGCCCCTTGAACTGTTTGAAGGGCTCCAGCCACTGCCCGAGCAGTTCGATCTGGAGCTGGCCGGTCTCCGTGTCGACCGCCGTGATACGCAGATCCTGGGGACTGTAGCGGATGCCGGTGCCGAGCGCTTTAGAAATGGCCTCCTTGGCGCACCAGAAGCGCAGGACCGCCGTCGGGGCCTCGCCGGTGTGGGCGGCGAGTTCCAGTTCTTCGTGCGTGAAGACGCCGCGTGTGAAGTCGTCGCTGAGGGAGCGGCCGAGCACCTCGATGTCGATGCCGATGCGGGCGTTGGCGGCGACCGCGGCGATGATGAGCTTCGAGGTGTGAGTGATCGAGAGGTCGATTTTGGCGGCGGTGTGTTCGCGCCAGGGACCGAGCGGGTGGGGTTTGCCGGAGTCATCGGGCCAGATCGGAATGTCGGCATCGGTCCAGCGCGCCTGGTGGTATTTGAACAAAAAACGGCGCACGGCTTCTTTGGCGGCGGCGCGTCCGAAGAGCCACTCGACGCGGCGGTTGGTGGCACCCTGCATCTCGAGCCACTCTTCGCGCTCGACCGGCGCGAGCAGCACGTGGGCGAGAGTCTTGAGCCAGAGCTCCTGATTGTTTTCGAAGATCTTGAACGGCACCTCGGTGGCGACTGAGGCGGCCACGGGCGTGGCGGGGTTGCCCAGCAGTTCCAGCGGCAGCTCGCGGGTCAGGTATTGTTCAGAAGGACGCAGGATAAACTGGTGGTATTCAGGCGGAACGCGTTCGCACAGCTCTTCCCAGCCGCGGAAGTGGATGAGCAGGTTGCCGTTGCCGTCGGAGACTTGGATGTCGGCCACGTGCGACCGCGGCGTGACGGAGATCAGCCGCAGATAGCCGCGCAAGCGGGCACCTTCGGTGAAGGTGTTGGCGTGGAAAACGATGCGCCGCGCTCGGAAGGGCATGGAGATGGCCCCGGCGAATTTTTCGTGCGAGCGCCACAGCGAGAAGGCGGAGACGATGCCGTCCAGCAACATCGGCCAGATGGAGAAGAGCGGGATCTTGGTGTAGCGCACGGCGTCGGCGCGGCCGGGCACCTCGACTTCAAAGTCGATACCCTCCTCGCTCCAGAGATCCACGTGGCGCACGATGCGCAGGCTCTCGCCGTGAAAGAGGCGGTCGGGGTAGATGTCGTGGCCGGACCAATTGACCGGGCGCGCGTTGGCCAGCGGCGGCGGCTGGATCGGATGGTTGGCGGGGCCGGTGGCGGTCAGCAGGATGATTGCCTCGACGATCGGCCAGGTGAAAGCGCTGTTGGGCGAGTCGTCGCGGAGCTGTACGCGCACGGCCGTGTAGTGCGTGTCGGGCCAGGAGATACGCTCGGCGCGCAGGATGACGCGCAGCGAGCCGCGTTCGAAACCGACCCAGCGCTGGGCGTGCAGGTTGTCGATCTGCGCCACGCGGCGGCGCGGCACCAGTTTGCGGGCGGCTTCGCACATCATCTCCAGACTGGAGACCAGGGAGAGCAGGGTCAGGCCTTTGAGCGCGGGCTTGGCGTAGGAAAGCTGCGACGTGCCGAGTGCGTAATCGCGCAGGAAGGGGTAATCTTCCAGCGTCAGGACTTTGGCGATCTCCATCATGACACCGGGCTCTTCTTCGAGGATCGCGGCGTTGGCGAGCATCGGGAAGTCGGCGCCGAAATCAAAGCTGCGCTTGTCGGTGATCACCGGCATGGCTTTGCGCGCCTGCTCGGAGGTGGCGCGCGAAGAGGTGAGAAATTCGCCGGGCGGGGCGAACAACGTGAGCGCGGGCAGCCGGGCCGTGAGGCGCAAGTCGTTCTCGGTGCGCGTCACCACCGAGAGCGGGCGATTGAAGTCGAGCGAGCGGCTGCGGCGGTGGCGGTGGAGCATCGTGAGGTCGAGCTGCACCCCCTGTGCGGCCAGCAGGCCGAGGGCATGGTGGAGCTGGACCAGTCCGGAGCGGTGGATGCGGTTGATGGCGACGGCCTGGTGCGGTTGGTTCTTGAGTGTTTCGTCGATGGCATTGGTCATGTTGCCGCGCGCGCCGAGTTCGATAAAGATGCGGAAGCCGTCGGCATGCATCTGTCGGATCGTGTCGTCAAACAGGATCGGCGAGGTCCATTGGTCGGCGGTGAGGTGCTGGATGGCGCGTGGCTGCGCCGGCAGGCGTTCGGCGGTTGCGCAGGAGTAGACCGGGATTTTGGGCACGTGTCGCACCCAGTGCGCGAGGAACTGCTTGATGGGCGGCAGCACCTTGCTGCACCAGGGCGTGTTGAAGGGCCGGTCGATGGGCACGGTCATGGTCTTCACGCCGGCCTTGTGGAGCACTGCAGTGACCTCTTTCTGGATCGAGGGGGAGAGGGCGATGGTCTGCTGGCGCGGGCTGTGGAAAAAGGCCAGCGCAAGCCGTCCGGGATAAGCCTCCACCAAAGTGTCCAGCATTGCGCGCGGCGCGTCGATCACCGAGAGCATGACGCAGGCGGGCAGGTCGTCGCGCTCCGCCAGACGGCTCAGCATCTGATAACCCTCGCGCATGAAAACGATGCGTTTGTTGCGCGAGAGGTTGCCGTAGACCCCGGCGACCTCGAGCGCGGCAAAGTCGCCGCCGCTGAAGCCGGCCAAGCCGTCGGGGGCCACGCCCATGCGGTCGAAAAGCCGGAAGAGCGCGGTGTTGGCGGCATGGACGGCGATGAAAGATTCGGAAAAGGCCTGGGCCGAGAAGGCTCCGGCGTCGGTGCGGTAACAGGCTGCTGGCGGGAAGATATAGTCGGCCGGGGAGAAGGTTTCGGTATCTCGAGTCTGGAGCGCCTCCTCCAACTCGTCGAAGGCGCTGCGGCAATCCTCGAAGACTAGGCAAAGGTCACGCAGCATATCGGGATAAAACGAGACGGCGCCGGGGAAGAGGAAAGCGATGCGTCCGCGCGGGCAGAGACGGTCACGGAAGAAGTAGGTGCCGCTTTTGTCGCGGATGCGTCCTGCATTTTCGGAGAGTTTCTTGTGGGCCTGTGCCAGGCGGTCACGCAGATCGGCGACCGAGGCCGCTACGACCGCGAGCACGGCGGGCGTGCTGCGCGCGGAGCAGGCGCAGGTATAGGCGACGTCCTGCAGCGAGACATCCGGCGCGTGTTCAAGGAAATGGATGAGCCGCTTGACCTCTTCGGCCAACCGGGTGTCGTCGGGAGCGCCGACGAGGCACAGCTCGCAATCAAACGGATCATAAAGGTGGCGGCGACCGGTCATGACTCCTCCGGGTACTCTTCGAGGATGGCGGCGGCGCAGGTGCCGGTGAAATCAATCGCGGAAACACAGGCGCGGCACGGGTTTTTCTTGTTGCCGCGCAGCCACGGGCGCGCGTCGGAGAGCAGGTAGACCGGTGACTTGGCCGAGAGGATACGGGTGTTGGGTTTGTCGACGGCGACATGCGGCGGCAGCACGCGGTGCGAAAGGGCGAGAGCGGTCTTGACGATGCTGGCGGCACCGGCCGCCCAGAGTGTGTGGCCGATGTTTCCTTTGACCGATCCGACACCGACCAATGGCTGCCCCGCGCGTCGTTCGCCGTAAATTTCCTGCATGACTTGGATTTCGGTCTGGTCGGAGTGAGGCACGCCGGAGCCATGCGCCTCGAGCAGATGGACCGTGTCAGGCGTGACATCGGCGGCGTGCATGGCGCGGCTGACCGCGCGGGTCAGGCGTTCCGGCGTCGGCACGCGCTGGTGCTGGTCGAGCGAGGCCGCGGCGATGCCGGTGCTGCGGATGATGGCGTAGATGCGGTCGCCGGTGCGCAGGGCGTCTTTGAGTCGTTTGAGCACAAACACGGCGCCGCCCTCACCGGGTAGGGTGCCGTCCGCCTCGCGGCTGAAGGGCTGGAGGGTTTTTCCGCGTGAGAAAGGCAGTGTGCCGGCGAGGCCGAGCAGCACCGGCCGGTTGAGCGGCGGCTGAACGGCGCCCGCCAAGGCGATGTCGGCGCGGCGCATAAGCAGGTCGTCCATCGCGCCCTGCAAGGCCTGATGGCCTGAGACGGTGCCGGCGTCCACCACAAAAGCCGGCCCGGCGAATCCCAGCAGGTGCGCGGTCCAAGAGGCAATGACGCCGCCCAGCGCCGACAGAAATGCGTACGGGTTGGGAGCGGGCAGGGCTGCGGCGAGCTGCTGGCGGATCTCGATGAGTTGCTCGGGACCTGCGACCGGAAAAAATTTGGCGACGATATCCAGCGTTTGGTCGAGGAAGAAGGTGTGCTGCAGCCAGTTCACCGAGGCGGCGTTAAAGGGCGGCGCATACCCCAGACGGAAGGAAACGCGGTCCGTGGGCAGATTGTTGATGGTGCTGCCGCTGTCGCGCAGCGCGTCGATCGCGAGCTGGACGGTGAAGAAGACGTCCTGGTTTTCGCCGGCGTTGATCGTGCGCGGGAAATACTGGTCGGCCGGCGTGCAGGCGTAGAGGTCACCAAGCTGTGCGGCGGTCGTCGGATAGGGACGATCAAAGAGGGGCGTGGGCGGCGACTCGCCGGCGGGGAGGTCGCCGAGCGGGGTGAACAGTGTGCGCCGCTTCATGACATTTCGCCAGAAAGCGGCCAGATTCGGCGCTTCTGCGAACCGGCACGACATGCCGGTAATCACGATGTCTTCACGTGATGAACGCATGATGGCACCCTTTAGGGAGCGGTGGGGGCATAACAGTGTTCCGGTGCCGGGAAGGCACCGGTTTGGACCTCGGCTGCGTACGCGGCGAAGGCGGTGCGCATCGTCGCGGCGAGCGTGGCATACGGCTTGGCGAACTTCGGCGGGCGTTCAGTCAGGCCGAGCATGTCGTGCATGACCAGCATCTGCCCGTCGCAGGCGGGGCCGGCACCCACGCTGATGACCGGCACAGGAACCGCTGCCGTGACGGCGGCGCCGATGTCGGGCGGCGTACACTCCAGCACGATCGCAAACGCACCGGCCTCGGCCAGTGCCTGCGCATCGTCGAGCAGGCGGTCGCAGGCCGCACGCGTCTTGCCCTGGACTTTGTAGCCGCCCAGCACGTTGACCGACTGGGGCGTGAGGCCGATGTGGCCCAAGACCGGTATGCCGTTTTCAGTGAGGGTCCTCACTAGCTCGGCACGGATAGCGCCGCCTTCGACTTTCACGGCGTCGGCGCCCGCCTCTTGGACAAACCGGCCCGCGTTGCGGAACGCCTCTTCGCGGTTGATCTGGTACGAGAGAAAAGGCATATCCGCTACGACCATGGCGTCGGTCGCGCCGCGAACCACCGCCGCCGTGTGGTGGAGCATCTCCGCCATGGTGACGGGAAGTGTCGAGTCATAGCCCAAAACCGTCATGCCGAGCGAATCGCCGACCAGCAGCAGAGCGATCCCCGCGGCGTCGGCCAGCCGCGCGCTTCCGGTGTCGTAGGCGGTGAGGCAGGCGAGCCTGCTCACCCCTTTCGAGGCCTTGACTGAGGCCGCATTCCACTTTTTCATGCCCGCATTTTAGCATAATCCGACCGTTGGGCAACCTGTACAAATCAGGAATCGGAAGTCGTATGAAGAAACGGGTGATCGACGGACCGGGTTTGCTATACTGGCCGCATGAATGACGTGTTGGGAAATATCCGGGTGGTGCTGGTCGGCACGCTGTATCACGGTAACGTGGGGTCGGCCTGCCGCGCCATGGCGAACATGGGCGTGAGGGAACTGGTGTTGGCCGGGCCGCGGCTTTGCGACGATGCCGGCGAGGCGGCCCGGATGGCGGTGCACGCGACTGATATTCTGGCGGCGCGGCGGGAGGTCGCTTCGCTGGCCGAAGCGGTGGCGGATTGTGCGTTTGTGGTCGGAACCACCGCGCGCGGCGGGCTGTATCGCCAGCATGTGAAGACGCCGCGAGACGTGGCGCCGGAACTGTTGCGTCTGGCGTCGAGCGGCAAGGTGGCTCTCGTCTTTGGCCGTGAGGACAAGGGCCTTTCCAATGACGAGATCGGGCTCTGTACCCATTTAGTGCGCATCCCCGTGCATCCTGCCTACACCTCGCTCAATCTGTCGCAGGCGGTGCTGCTGTGCTGTTACGAGCTGTACAGCGCGCTGGGGCTGTATGAGCCGCCGGTCGAAAAGTCGCCGCCGGCATTGGCGGCGCGCAAACACACGTTGGCCGACATGTGGCGCACGATGCTGCTGCAGATCGGGTTCATGAAGGCGGATAAGGCCGATCACATGATGCAGGGGGTGCAGCGCATCTTCTCGCGCGGCGTGTACTCGGATGATGACGTCTCGATCCTGATGGGCGTGGCGCGCCAGGCCGACTGGGCCGCCCGTCACGGCGGCGGCGTGAAACCCAAAGGCAGCACCCAGTCCGTGGGCGGCGACGCGGCGCGCTGAGAGGCGTCACGGCGTCTGCGTGGTCTGCTGCCGTTTGGCATACGCCAGGCAGAAAAGCCCCAGACCCAGCAGGCCGATGCTGATGGTCTGGCTGATGGATAAGGGGCCGACCGCCATGCGGGGATCGCCGCGCAGGTATTCGATGGTGAAGCGCAAAAGGGCATAACCGATCAGATAGCAGCCGGTGATGAAGCCGCGCGAGCGGTGCCGCGAGGGATAAAGCGTCGCGAGCAACGCAAAGAGCAGGGCGTTGGCAGCGGCTTCAATAAGCTGCGTGGGGATGACGGGCAGGCTTTTCAACGCGGTGCGCTCAAGCAGGGGAGGAATGGCAGAAACCTGCTCCCACCAGGCGGGCGACTCCCGCGGAAAGCAGACGCCGATCCACGAATCGGTGATCTTGCCGTAGCAGCAGCCGTGCATGAAGCAGCCGATCCGTCCTAGGGCATGCCCGAGGGGGACCACCGCGAGAACCAGATCCGTGACCTGGAACAGGTGCTGCCGATACACGCGCGTATACACAACCAGCACGAACGCGGCCGCGATCAGCCCGCCGTAAAACATGAGCCCGCCCTGGTCGACGCGCAGCACGGAGAACGGCTGCCGGGCGAATTCAGTGGACCAGTGCTCCAGCACATAGGCGGTACGGGCACCGACAACCGCCGCGAGCATCAGCCACGTGAGCAGGCTGGAAAGGGCATCGGCGTTTTGACCCGTCCGTTTGCAGAGGCGGACAGCGGCCAGCCAGCCCAACAGAAAACCGAGCGCCATACAGAGACCGTAGGTCCGCAGCGGTGGGAAAGAACCGAACTGAAGAAGAATCGAGTGCATGGCGGACATATTAGAGAGTCGTGAAGCCGTCTGCAACCCAAATGCGGCCGAAGCGACGCGCGCGGAATCACCCAGAAATCGCCGCGTTCTCGGCTTGACGATGGGTTTGCGCCGCTGGTACTATGGACCTCATTCTATTGCAGATTTTGTGACACTGCGCGCGGGTTTAGACCGACTCACGGGATGAGACGGGTGCGTTCACCGCTTGCCCCCGAGTCTGCTGGAGACGGTTTAAGGAGAGAAACATGAACACGGTGATTCTAGTGGCGGCTGGCAAGAGCGAGCGCATGGGGTCCAATACGGACAAAGCGTTTTTAAGTTTGGGCCCTCGTCCGGTCATCGCGTGGTCGCTGCTCGCGTTTGAGCAGTGCCCCGTGATTGACCACATCATTCTTGTCGTGCGCAAGGACCAGATGCTGGCGGCCAAAAGCGTGGCGCAGATGTTCGGGATTTCGAAACTGCGTCATGTCGTTGCCGGCGGCGCGCGGCGGCAGGATTCCGTGCAGAACGGCATGAAGGAGATGGATCCCGAGACGCGCGTGGTGGTGGTGCACGACGGTGCCCGGCCGTGCGTGACGCCAGAGCTGATTGACGAGACCATCAAGATGGCCAAGCGCAACGGGTGCGGCATCGCGTCGTCGCGTGTCTGGGACACGATCAAGTATGTGGAGCGTGGCTCGACGGTGGACCATACGGTGGACCGGACGAAGCTTTGGGCCGTTCAGACGCCTCAGGCCTTCAAGGTGGAACTGCTGCAGCGCGCCTACAAGGCCGTGGAGGAACAGAAGGTGACGGTGACGGATGAGGCAAGCGCTGTCGAGTTGATCGGCGAGCCGGTTCGCTTGGTCGAATGGCCGCGTCATAACATCAAGATCACCACGGCGGAAGATTTGCCGATTGCGGCGGCGGTACTGAAAATCAACTGATTCGGATGATCGGCTGCGTTGAATTATGGATCGAAAATTTGCCATTTTGGGGGACATCCACGCAAATCTTGAGGCGTTGACGGCGGTGGTGGAAGACGCCCGCCGGCGGGGTGTGACGGACTTTGTCTCGGTCGGTGACGTGGTGGGTTACAATGCCAGTCCGTCTGAGTGTATCAAGCTGGTCCGTGAGCTGGGGTGTGTCACCGTGCGGGGCAACCACGATCACTATTGCTCGTATAACGAGAGCCTTGATGATTTTCAGCCTCTGGCTGCGAGCGTGATCGCGTGGACACGGCGCCAACTGACGGAAGATGATGTCAAATGGCTGCACGATCTGCCCTTCCACAAGGCGTGCGGCGGATTTACGCTGGTGCACAGCACGCTTGACATGCCGGATCGCTGGGGCTATGTGTTCGACACGCTGGCGGCGGAGGCGAATTTCAGCTACCAGATGACCGCTCTCTGCTTTCACGGCCATACGCACGTGCCGATGATTTATGAGAAGCAGCAGGAGATCACACGCATCGAGCCCTGCAAAACCAAGATCACGTTCGGCAAAAAGTACTTCATCAACGTGGGTAGCGTCGGCCAGCCGCGCGATGGTGACTCGCGCAGCGCGTATGTCCTGTATGGCGCGAAGACCAAAGAACTTGAGTTTGTCCGTGTCGTCTACGATGTGCAGGCTGCCATGGAGAAAAACATGCGCGCCGGCTTGCCCGAACGGTTGGCGCTGCGCTTGGCGCAGGGGCGCTGAAACGCGTTTCCCGTATTGAGACTTCGCCCGATTCCGTTTGTCAGTCCGCGCGATATTGTGTAAAATCGCGCGGTTTTTTTCGTACACCTATGGAGGTCTATCACATGAGTTGTCCGTATCAATGCTCCCATGAAGTGGAGCAGATGTGCTGTGTGGCGAAGGGCGCCAAGCACGGGCCGGCACCGATCCCCGAAGAGGGCAAGTGGGTGCAGGTCAAGGAGATCAAAGACATTTCCGGTCTGACGCACGGCGTGGGCTGGTGTGCGCCGCAGCAAGGCGCCTGCAAACTGACGCTGAATATCAAGGACGGGATCATTCAGGAAGCGCTGGTCGAAACGATCGGCTGTTCAGGCATGACCCACTCGGCAGCCATGGCCGCCGAAGTGCTGACAGGCAAGACGGTGCTTGAAGCGCTCAACACGGACTTGGTGTGCGACGCGATCAACACGGCCATGCGCGAACTTTTCCTCCAGATCGCGTACGGCCGCAGCCAGAGCGCCTTCTCTGAGGGCGGCCTGCCGATCGGCGCCGGCCTTGAAGATCTGGGCAAGGGCCTGCGCAGCCAGATCGGCACGATGTACAGCACCAAGCAGAAGGGCGTGCGCTATCTCGAGATGGCGGAGGGCTATGTGAGCCGCCTGGCGCTCGACAAGAAAAACGAGGTGATCGGGTACGAGTTTGTCCGTATGGGGCCGTTCATGGAACTGCTCAAGAAGGGTGAAGACCCGAAGAAGGCGCTGGAAAAATGCACAGGCACCTACGGTCGGTTCTCGAAAGAAATGGGCGCCGTCAAGTATATCGACCCGCGTCACGAGTAGTTGAAAGGAGTTTTTTCTTATGGCACTGTTCGAAAGCTATGCGCGGCGCATCAAGCAGATTGACGCCGTGTGCAAAAAGTATGGGATCAAGGATCTCCAGGAGGCGCGCAAGCTGTGCGTGGCCCAAGGGTTCGATCCCTATGATATCTGCAACTCGATCCAGAACATCTGCTTCGAGAACGCGAAGTGGGCGTATGTGTTGGGCGCGGCGATCGCGTTGAAGAAGGGGTGTGTCAAGGCGGCGGAAGCGGCCGAGGCCATCGGCGAGGGCCTTCAGGCCTTCTGTATTCCCGGCTCGGTCGCGGATGACCGCAAGGTCGGCATCGGTCACGGCAACCTGGCCGCGATGCTGCTGCGCGAAGAGACCCGCTGCTTCTGCTTTCTCGCGGGACACGAGTCGTTCGCGGCGGCCGAAGGCGCGATCGGCATCGCGCTCAAAGCGAATAAGGTCCGCACCGCCCCGCTGCAGGTGATTCTCAACGGGCTCGGCAAGGATGCTGCCTATATCATCAGCCGCATTAACGGCTTCACCCACTGCGAGACAAAGTTCGACTACGCGACCGGCAAGCTCAAGGTCACGAAGACGACCAAATTCTCCGACGGCGCCCGCGCGGCGGTCCGCTGCTACGGTGCGGACGATGTGCGCGAGGGTGTGGCGATCATGTGGAAAGAGAAGGTGGATGTCTCCATCACCGGTAACTCCACCAACCCCACGCGCTTTCAGCACCCGGTTGCGGGCACCTACAAGAAAGAGTGCGTCGAGCAGGGCAAGAAGTACTTCTCGGTGGCTTCCGGTGGCGGCACGGGCCGCACGCTGCATCCCGACAACATGGCGGCAGGTCCGGCTTCGTACGGCATGACCGACACCATGGGGCGCATGCACTCCGACGCCCAGTTCGCCGGGTCCTCCTCGGTGCCGGCGCACGTCGAGATGATGGGTTTCCTCGGCATGGGCAACAACCCGATGGTCGGCGCGACCGTCGCGGTGGCCGTGTCGATTGAGGAGTCCTTCAAGTAGTCGGCGTCTGTGTGACACAGCTTGCCAAGCGCCGTCCCGCATCGCGCGGGGCGGCGCTTTTTTTTCATCCGTCACCGCGACCGCCGCGTGGTCGCGGTACGATTTTCCCCGTCCGGCGCCGGTGCCGTTCCAGCGCTTCAGGTGAAAAGGGAAGCAGGCGAGTCGGGCGCGGGCGTCCCCGCCCGCATTGGGGTTTCTGGTTCCGGGTTCCGGGTTGCACGGTGAAATGTTCGGTGACTCCGCGCGAGACCCTTTGCGCGAAACGTTGTGGCGGGCGGGGACGCCCGCGCTCCCGACTGCGCTTCCGTCTCTGCGGCCAAGCATGAAAAAAAACAGGCGCCGGCGGGAAAAACCGCCGGCGCCTGTCGTTCTGGATTGATCCCTTTACGATTGCGGCAGGTTGGCCAGAGCCTGAAGCATCACAAAGTTATCGTTGAACTGCTTTTCGGCTTTTTGCAGCATCGCCTCGGCATCCGGATTGAGCTTCAGGAGCTGCTTGAAGCGATTCTCCTTCAGCGCGGTTTCGGCGAACGACTGCGTCGGCGCCTTGCTGTCGAGCTGCAGCGGGTTTTTGCCTTGGGCGGCGAGTTCCGGATGGTAGCGGTACAGCGGGAAGTGCCCCGTCTCCACAGCGACCTTCTGACGCTCCAAACCGTCCACCATGTCGATGCCGTGCGCGATACAGTGCGAGTAGGCGATGATGATCGCCGGCCCGTCGTACGCTTCGGCCTCGGCGAACGCCTTGACTGTAGCCGCCGGATTAGCGCCCAGGCTGACCTGCGCGACGTAGATGTTCTTGTAGGTCATCGAGATCATGCCGAGGTTCTTCTTCATCTGCCCCTTGCCGGACGCCGCGAACTTCGCGATCGCGCCGAGAGGGGTGGATTTCGAAGCTTGGCCTCCGGTGTTGGAGTAGACCTCGGTGTCAAGAACCAGGATCTTGATGTTGCGCCCGGAGGCGAGCACGTGATCGAGGCCGCCGTAGCCGATGTCATACGCCCAGCCGTCACCGCCGACCGCCCAGACAGATTTGCGGACCAGATAATCCGCCATGCTGAGCAGGCTCTTGCAGGTGGCGCAGCAGGAGCCGTCGCCGATCAGCTTCTTCAGCTCCGCCACCAGTGCGCGCATGGCTTCGATGCCCTCGCCGCTCTTCTGGTCGGTCTCCTTGATCTTCTGGGCCACGGCCTTGAGCGCGGCAGGGGCCTTGTCGGCGGCGATGAGCTGATCGATCAGCTCCAGCGCGTAGCCGTTCAGCTTGTCGGCCGTCAGGCGCATGCCGAAGGCGAATTCGGCGGCGTCCTCGAAGAGCGAGTTGGACCACGCCGGGCCGCGTCCGTCTTCGCGCGTGCAGTAGGGGGTGGTCGGCAGGTTGCCGCCGTAGATCGACGAGCAGCCGGTCGCGTTGCCGATCAGCAGACGGTCGCCCGCGAGCTGGGTCAGCAGCTTGAGGTACGGCGTCTCGCCGCAGCCGGCACAAGCGCCGGAGAACTCGAAGAGCGGGCGCTTGAGCTGGCTGCCCTGGATGGTCGTCGGATTGAGCTTGGTGGCGTCCGCCTCGGGCAGGCCCAGGAAGAACTTCCAGTTGGCGGCTTCCGGCGCGCGCAGCGGGAACTGCGGGGCCATGTTGATCGCCTTCTTGGAAGGGTCGGCCTTGTTCTTGGCCGGGCAACGCTGCACACACAGGCCGCAGCCGGTGCAATCTTCCGGCGCAATCTGGATCGTGTACTTGAAGCCCGGGAAGGCCTTGCCGATCACCCCCTTGGCATCCACGGACTTGAAGGTCTCGGGAGCGCCCTTCAGGCAAGACGGATCGTAGACCTTGCCGCGGATCGAAGCGTGCGGGCAGACCAGTGAACACTGCGTGCACTGGATGCAGGTGTCAGGATCCCATACCGGGATCTCGGTCGCGATGTTGCGCTTCTCCCACTGCGTGGTGGCGGTCGGCCAGGTGCCGTCGTTCGGGATCTTCGAGACCGGCAGGTCATCGCCGCGCTGGGCCATGATCTCGGCGGTCACGACTTTGACGAACTCCGGCGCCTCATCGGCGACCACGGCGGGCTTCTTGAACTTGCCGGCCGGCTGAGCGGGATACTCCACCCGCTTGACAGCGTTGGCCGCCGCGTCAATGGCGTCCCAGTTCATCTTGACCACGGCGTCGCCCTTCTTGCCGTAGGTCTTCTTCGCAGCCTTCTTGAGGGCTTCGATCGCCTCGGCTTCGGGCAGGATGCCGGAGATCTTGAAGAAGGCGGTCTGCATGACGGTGTTGATGCGGCCGCCCAGGTTCAGCTCGTGGTCGAGCTTGAGCGCGTTGACCACGTAGAACTTCAGCTTCTTGTCGATGATCTGCTGCTCGACCTCGTCCGGCATGTTCTCCCACACCTCTTCCGGCTCAAACGGCGAAGCCAGCAGGAAGGTGCCGCCGGGCTTGATGTTGGCGAGCATGTCATACTTCTCGAGGAAGGAGAAGTTGTGGCACGCCACGAAATCCGGCTTGGTGCACAGGTAAGGGCTGCGGATGAGCTGCGGGCCGAAGCGCAGATGCGAAACCGTGATCGCGCCGGCCTTCTTCGAATCATACACGAAGTAGCCCTGCGCGAAGTTGTCGGTGTCTTCGCCGATGATCTTGATCGAGTTCTTGTTCGCGCCGACCGTGCCGTCCGAGCCCAGCCCGTAGAACATGCACTCCTTGCGCCCCTCGTCGGCGAGCGTGAAGTCGGTGGGGCCCTCGATACTCAGGCCGGTCACGTCGTCCTTGATGCCGACCGCGAAGTTGCTCATCGGCTTCGCCTGCTTGGCGTTGTCGAAAACCGCCTTGACCATCGCGGGGGTGAACTCTTTCGAGCCCAGACCGTAGCGGCCACCGTAGGTCGGGATCCAGCTTTTGATGTCGGCCAGCTTGTACTGCATGACCTCGCCGATCGCGGTGCGCACGTCGGTGTAGAGGGGCTCGCCCACGCCGCCGACCTCTTTGGTGCGGTCCAGCACCGTCAAGGTCTTGACCGTATTGGGGATCGCCAGCGCGAAGGCCTTGGTGTCGAACGGACGGTAGAGGCGCACCTTGATGACGCCCAGCTTCTCGCCCTTCTGGTTCAACTCTTCCACCGTCTCGTGCACCGTCTCGGCGCCCGATCCGATGATCACGATCACGTGCTCGGCATCCGGTGCGCCGACGTAGTCGAACAGCTTGTACTGGCGGCCGGTCAGCTTCGCGAACTTGTCCATGCACGCTTGGACGATCGCCGGCGTGGCGGTGTAGAACGGGTTCACCGTTTCGCGGCCCTGGAAGTTCACGTCCGGGTTCTGGGCCGTGCCGCGCAGGAGCGGCTTCTCGGGGTTCAGCGCGCGGGCGCGGTGCGCCGCGACCAGATCCTCGTCGATCATCGCACGGATCGTCTCGCGGTCGACCTGGTCGATCTTCTGGACCTCATGCGAGGTGCGGAAGCCGTCGAAGAAATGCAGGAACGGCACGCGCGACTCGAGCGTCGCCGCGTGGGCGATGGTGGCCATGTCCATGACCTCTTGGACGCTGTTCGACGCCAGCATCGCGAAGCCGGTCTGGCGGCACGCCATGACGTCGCCCTGGTCGCCGAAGATCGAGAGCCCCTGGCAGGCCAGGGCACGCGCGGTGACATGGAAGACCGTGGGGGTCAGCTCGCCCGCGATCTTGTACATGTTCGGGATCATCAGCAGCAGGCCCTGAGAGGCCGTGAAGGTGGTGGTCAGCGCGCCGGTGGTGAGCGCGCCGTGCACCGCGCCCGCGGCGCCGGCTTCGGACTGGAGCTCGATCACGTGCGGCACGGAGCCCCACAGGTTCTTCGCACCCTTCGCGGCCCATTCGTCGGACCATTCGCCCATCGGCGAAGAGGGGGTGATGGGATAGATAGCGGCGACTTCGCTGCATGCGAAGGCGACTTCAGCGGCGGCCTGGTTGCCGTCGACCATGATTTTCTTAGCCATGTGTGTATCTCCTTAAAAACGGTTCGGGCGCGTCCGGCTTGCCGAACGCGCCACGTGGGGGGTTATTTCTTCAGCGCGGCGCGGCAGGCGTCGACCTGGCCGGCCGAGCCGAGCAGCACGTTCTTCGCGGCGATGAACTTCGCGTACTCCGGGATGAAAACCTTGCCGGGATCGCGCAGGTCGAACTTCTCGGGGTGGTCGCGGAAAAACTCGCGGTGCACGCGGCACCAGACCAGGCGGCCGTCGGTGTCGATGTTGATCTTGGTCACGCCGAGCTTCGCCGCGCCGAGGAACTGCGAGGCGTCCACGCCGCTGGCGCCCTTGATCGCGCCGCCGGCCGCGTTGATGCGCGCGACCTCGTCCTGCGGCACCGAGGAGGAGCCGTGCATCACCAGCGGGAAGCCGGGCAGCAATTTCTGGATCTTCTCAAGAATGTCGAAGCGCAGCTTCTGGTCGCCCTTGAACTTGAACGCGCCGTGCGAGGTGCCGATCGCGCAGGCCAGCGAGTCGCAGCCGGTCTGCTTGACAAAGGTTTCGGCCTCCTCGGGCTGGGTGTAGACGTGCTCGTCGGCCGAGACATCCTCTTCCACGCCTTTGAGCTGTCCGAGTTCAGCCTCGACCACGATGCCCTTGGCGTGGGCGGCGTCCACGACGCGCTTGGTGATCTCGATGTTCTTCTCGAACGAATAGTGCGAGGCGTCGATCATGACGGAGCTGTAGACGCCTGAGGCGATGCAGTCCATGCAGGTCTCCTCGTCACCGTGGTCCAGATGCACCGCGAAGACGGCATCCGGGAAGATCTTGTCGGCCGTGGTCATCATCATCTCGAGCATCAGCTTGTGCGAATACGAGCGCGCGCCCTTGGAAAGCTGCACGATGAAGGGGGCTTTGCTCTCGACGTTGCCTTTGAACAGGCCCATGGTCTGCTCGAGGTTGTTGATGTTGTACGCGCCGATCGCATACTTGCCGTACGCCTGCTGGAAAAGTTCTTTTGTGGTGACGATCATGGCTGACTCCTGTGGTTATCCCGGCCGGCCCGGCCTGCTACACACAGACGCGCCGATACCGCGAAAGAATGGCCTTATACTATACGGTTTACGGGGCTCGGCGGCAAGCCCAAACCAGGCCCAAACGGACCTTCCGTATTTTTTAAAATCGGCGTTGACGCCCGGCGTGATTTTGGTATCCTACCAACACTCTTTTTTGCGGGCGTAATTCAATGGCAGAATAGGAGCTTCCCAAGCTTCTTACGTGGGTTCGATTCCCATCGCCCGCTCCATCGCTTTAGACAATTCCTTGCGGCGCAAGGCGTTGTCTTTTTTGTCTTTCGAACGTCACGGGGTTTTGTAGGTGACCTTGCCCACAGTATCGACCGTG
>JAQUEX010000122.1 GCA_028684935.1 Kiritimatiellia bacterium
GAGGCGTAGTACAGGGCGGTCCACGGGTCTGGCGTGAGGGCGAGGCTGGAAGGCGGTGCCAGGTAGCGCGTCCAGAGCAGGAAGGTGCCGATACCTTCGAAAAGCAGGGTGAAGCCCATGGTCCAGAGCAGCAGGGCGCGGATGCCTTTGACCGCTTCCACGCCGTAGGCGTCCATCAGGACGAATTCATTCTGCACGCTGAGGCGGCGGCCGACGAGCACCAGCAGGAAGGTGCCGAAGGTCGTGACGCCGAGGCCGCCGAGCTGGATCAGCGTGAGGACCACGAGCTGGCCGAAGCGCGTGAGTTCACTGCCGATGTCGATCACCGTGAGTCCGGTGACGCAGGTGGCGCTGGTGGCGGTGAAGATCGCGGAGACGGCGTCGCGCCACTGGCCGTTGGTGTTGGCAGCCGGCAGCGCGAGCAGGAAGGCGCCGGTGAGGATCGCCAGCAAAAAGGCGAGGGCCATGAGCACCTGCGGGCTCAGGGGATGGGGAGTTTTTTCTCGCTTTGCCTTTTTTCGCATGGCGGCTGGGGGCTTGTTACAGATCGCCGGAGGGGTCGGGTTCGATGTCGGCGGTCTCGCTGGTGCCGGGGTCGGCGCGGTCGCCGAAGCGCGTGAGGCTGTCGTCGAAGTCGAGCCGGACTTCGCCGGTCGGCCCGTTGCGGTGTTTGGCGACGTCGACGATCGCCAGGCGCGTGTCGTCGAAGTCCGGGTCGCCCTGCGCCTTGCAGGGGCGGCGCAGCAGCAGCGCGACGTCGGCGTCCTGCTCGATGGCGCCGGAGTCGCGCAGGTCGGAGAGCTTAGGCTTGTTGGTCTTGTCGCCGCGCTGTTCGGGTGCGCGGCTGAGCTGGCTGAGTACGATGACCGGCAAGTTCAGCTCTTTGGCCATGGCCTTGATCTGGCCGGAGATCTGCGAGGTTTCGAGCTGGCGCCCCTGTTTGGCGAACTCGCGGCAGTTGCAGAGCTGGAGGTAGTCGATGACGATCAGCTCGATCTTGTAGCGCTTCTTCATGCGGCGGGCGCGTGCCCGCATGTCCATCACGTCGAGGCCGCCGGTGTCATCCACATAGATGGGGGCCTTGCCGAGTTCGGAGGCGGCGCGGGTGAGCTGCTGGTTGATGTTTTTGATATTGCCGAGGCCCTGGTCGATCTTGAAGCCGGGGATGCCGGCGAAACCGCAGAGCATGCGCATGGCGAGCGACTCGGTGGACATTTCAAGCGAGAAAACGCCGACGGCGTGGGTTCGGTTATGGTCGCCTTTCATCGGGCGGCCGTAGATGTCCTTGCCCAGCGCGACGCACTCGGCGATGTTCATGGCGAGCGAGGTCTTGCCCATCGAAGGGCGCGCGGCCAGCACGATCATCTCGCCGTTGCGCAGGCCCTTGAGTTTCTTGTCGAGGTTCTTGAATCCGGTGGGCAGGCCGGCCACGCTGCCGGGGCCGAGCGAGAAGAGGCGGTCGATATGGCCCATCGTGTTGGTGATGGCCTGGTTCCAGCTCAGGCCGGTGCCCTCGCGCCGGTCGGCGATGCCGAGGAACTGCTGTTCGACCTCGCCGAGGATGAGGTCGGCGCTGACGGCCTCGTCGAAGCAGCGGCGTTCGGCGTCGCGGGCGCAGGCGATCACGGTGCGCAGCAGGTGCTTCTGCCGGACGATGTTGATGTAGTATTCCGCGTGGGCGGCGGTGGGGGTCTCGTCGATCAGCGCCTGGATGGTGGCGGAGCCGCCGATGCCGTCGAGGCGGTTCAGGGCGCGCAGGCGCTCGGTGAGGGTGAGGGGGTCGATGGTGAGGGCGGCGCGCGACATCTCGACCAAGGTTTCAAAGAGTAGGCGGTGCGCGGGCGTGAAGAACGATTCGGGAACGATGCCGTTCTCGGTGCACAGGTCCAGCACGCGGCTGTCGCCGGCCGCATCCAGCAGAATTGAGCCGAGGACGCCGCGTTCGGCTTCGGCGCTGTGCGGGACGGTGCGCAGGGGCGCGGAGAGGGGGGCGGGTGTCTGCATGGGGAGTAAACGATTTAGGATTCAGGATTCAGGGTTCGGAAGCTATGATAGCTCCTTTCGCCTCAATCCTGAATCCTAAAGTTCGTCTCAGTGAATCGGACCGTCGCGGCCTCAGCCCTCGACGACCCACACCTTGATGGTGCAGGTCAGCTCGGGGTGAAGCTTGACGGCGATGTCGAAGGTGCCGGTCTCCTTGATCGGCTCGTCGAGCGCGATCTGGGCCTTATCGACGGTGATCTTCTGGCCGGTCTCCAGCGCGGCCGCGATGTCCGCCGCCTGGATCGAACCATAGAGGCGGGTGCCGTCGACCGTCTTGGCGCGCAGAGTGACCGACGCGTTGTCCAGCTTCGAGGCCTTCTCTTTGGCTTCAGCGAGCTGGATGCGCGAGACTTCCTCGCGTTCTTTGCGCAGTTTCTCGAGGCGGCGCAACGCGTGCTTCGAGACCGGCGCCGCGAGGTCCTGCGGCAGCAGGTAGTTGCGGGCGTAGCCGTCGGCCACTTTCACGACATCGCCGGCCTTGCCGAGTTTGTCGATGTCCGACAGCAAAAGGAGTTCAGTTGACATAACGGTGCAATCCTTTCCGGTCTTAGGCCATCAGGCCCATGTTGCGGGCGCGGCGCACGCCCTGTTTGATCTGGCGCTGCTGGGCAGCCGTGACGCCGGTGAGGCGTGCCGGAACGATTTTGCCGTATTCGGTGACGAACCGGCGGAGAAACTCGACATCGTTGATATCCACGACGTCATTCGGATCCAGAATGCGCACACGTTTACGGTTGGACATCATGTCGCGGTCGCGACTGTCCCGGTCCGATCGGTTGTTTCGTTTTTGCATGGCCATAAGCTTGATTCCTCTTGTTCAAACATTGTCTTCAGAACGGCAAAGCCTCGTCATCCTGAGCGAGCGTTCCGGCATCGTCGCCGAAAGCGGGCGGCTCGGGGGAGTGCGCATTGGGCGCTGTCGGGGCGGCGTTGGCGCGCGGCGCGGCGGGGGCGGCGGCTCCGTCCTGTCGCGGCGGGGGGCCGCCCCAGAACAGGATGCGGTCGGCCCGCACGCGCAGCTTGCTGCGCTTCTCGTTGGTCTGCTTGTCCGTCCATTCGTCCATCTGCAGGCGGCCCTCGACGAGCATGCCTTTGCCTTTGGAGAAGTACTGCTGGCAGAACTCCGCCTGCCTCTCCCACGCCACCACGTCAACAAAGCAGGTCACCTCCTTGGGTTGCCCCGAGGTTTTGTCGCGCCACGTTTCTGAGATCGCGAGGCGGAGGTCCGCCACCTTGGCGCTTCCCGCGCTGCGGATTTCCGGGTCACGCGTGAGATTGCCGGCGATGATCACTTTGTTGAAGGAAGCCATGGTTTACCGTCCTTTATCCCTGCATCCGGGCCGGCTTACGCCTCGCCCTGGATCGCCTTGTTTTCGTTGGCAGCCGCCTCGGCTTCGGCGCGCGCGACCTCGCGGGCCTTGCGCTCTTCAGCCTGCCGGGCCAGAACGGACTCGCGGCGTTCGTCCACGGCCAGGATCTGCACGCGGAAGACATCCTCGGCGAGGTGGTAGCGGCCGAGGAGCGTCGTGATATGGTTGGGATCCAGCTCAAAGCGGATCTTCACATAGACGCCGTTGTCGCGCTTCTGCATAGGGCGCGCAAAGGTGCGCTTGCCCAGCACCTCCGTGGTCAGCACGTTACCGGACAGGCGCGTGATCTCGCCGCGCACCTTGTCGATCTGTTTGTCCAGAACGTCATCTTTCGCCGAGCCGGCGAAGATATACAAGCCATCGTATTTCTTCATACTGTTCTCACTTGCGGTCATCCGGCAGCGCCCCGTCGGCGCGCCAGCCGTTGAACCGGTTCATCGCTTCGTTCAATCCGTTGTCGGTCAGGCACTGTACCGCGTCAGCGGCCGCCTCGATCGTCGCCCGCACCAGGCGCATGCGCTCGCCGTCCAAGCGGCTGAGCACATGGTCGACCAAGTCGCCGCGTGCGTCGCGTCCCACGCCCAGCCGGACCCTCGGGAACCCTTCGGTCCCCAGCGCCTCGATAACCGAGGCCAGTCCGCGGTGTCCCCCGCTTCCTCCCGATGTCCGAATGCGCAGCGTGCCGGGCGGCAGGTCCGCGTCATCCAAGATCACCGTCAAGTCGGCCGGAGAGCCGCCGTAATAGCGCAGCAGGGGCGCCACGCTGGTGCCGCTCAGATTCATGAAGGTCTGAGGCTTGACCAGCAGCAGCGGACCGCCCGCGCAGGCGGCGCGTGCAACGCGCGCGTGAAACCCGGAACTGTTCTTCCAGCCGGCCGCCGCGCGTTCCGCCAACAGGTCGACAACATCGAAACCGACATTGTGCGGCGTGTTCGCGTAGGCCGTGCCGGGGTTGCCAAGTCCCGCAATCATTTTCACGCGGTGGTACCCTCCGGGTTACTTCTTGGCGGCGGAAGCGGCACCCTCGGCGCCCTCTTCCTTCTTGCCCTTGTTGATCACTTCGGGCGTGGGGGCGCCTTCAGCGGTGCTGGCGGCCGCGTCCTCTTCGGGTGCCGCAACCGTCGTGACCACGGCATCCTTGCTGGTGATGACCGTATAGGCATCGCCCAACTTGAGATCGCGCGTGAAAATCGACTGCCCCACCTTGAGCGCGGTGACATCGACGTTGAAGGTCTCGACGATCTCGGCCGGCAGACATTCGATTTCCACCGAGCGCAGCATCTGCTGCAGGATGCCGCCGCCGAGCTTGACGCCCTCGGGCTCTCCCACCAGATGCAAGGGGATCGAAACACGGATCTTCTTGCTCAGCGAAATCTCGCCGAAATCCACGTGAATCGGATGACCGGTCATCACATCGTACTGCACCTCGCGCATCAGCGCGGGGATCTCTTGGCCGTCGAGGTCGAGCGTCACGAGCATCTGCTCGCTCTCGTGGTGACGCAGCATGATGATAAACGCATGCGTGTTGAGTTTCAACAGCGTCGTGTCGCCCCCGATACGGTTCACCGCGGCGGGAATGCTCCCGGCGCGGCGCAGCCGACCCACAGCCACGGAACCCTGTTCCGAGCGCGGCTCAGCCTTGAGTCTGATCTGTTCGTTCGCCATGTTATCCTCTGTCACTAATGCCGCGGCAGCCTGCGCCAGCAACGCGGATCAACTCGCCCCGGGCCGAACACAACCCTGGTTCGGAAGGGGCCTGATCACCGCGCCTGCCGCATGCCGCTCAGGCTTCTCATTGGTCTTCCGGGCTGCCGCTCAGTATCTGAACAGCGAGCTCACGGACTGGTCTTGGTGGATTCTGCGGATCGCTTCGCCCAGCAGCTCGGCGACGGACAGCACCGTCAGCTTCATCGGCAGCTTGGCCGTGCTCAGGTCGGCCCGCAAAGGGACCGTGTCCGTCACGACCAGCTCGGTGAGCCCGGCATCCGTCTTCAAGCGTTCGACGCCCTTCTCCGTCAGGGGAATGTGGGTGACCGCCGCCCGGATGGACGCGGCCCCCTTCTCCTTCAGGATCTTGGCGGCCGCGCACAGCGTTCCGCACGTCGTGGTCATGTCATCGACCATGATCACGTCACACCCTTTCACGTCGCCGACGACGCTAAAGGCGTCCACCTCCGCGTCTCCCATGCGCTGCTTCGCCACAATCGCCAGGCCCGTGCCCAGCATTTGCGAGTAAGCGTAAGCCGCTTTTGCCCCTCCGGTATCGGGCGACACGACGAGCGGCTTCTTGAGCTTGATCTCGCGCAGGTACTTCACCATTACCGGCGCGGCGTGCAGGTGGTCGACGGGAATGTCAAAAAATCCTTGGATTTGCTGGGCGTGCAGGTCCATCGTCAGCACGCGGTTGGCACCGGCGGCCACCAGCAGGTTGGCCACGAGCTTCGCGGTGATCGGCACGCGCGGCTGGTCTTTGCGGTCTTGGCGCGCATAGCCGTAATAGGGGAGCACCGCCGTGATGCGCGCCGCCGAGCCCCGGCGCGCCGCGTCCATCATGATCAGCAGCTCCATCAGCATCTCGTTGGGCTGCGTGCAGATCGGCTGCACCATGTAGACGTCTTTGCCTCGCACGTTGTCGACAATCTTGACGTGGGTCTCACCGTCCGGGAAACGACGGATATTAATGTCGCCCAGCCGGCCGCCGAGGTAGGCCATCATCCGCTCAGCCAGCGGCAGATTCGCGGTTCCTGAAAAAACAATCATGCTCGTACACTTTCCCAACACACACACACACTGGTTGCCCGGGGTGGATTCGAACCACCTCTGAGAGAGTCAAAGTCTCTTGTGCTGCCATTACACCACCGGGCAGGTTTGTGCCACAACGTGCCACACGCCGGTGCCCAGCCTCCGGCTGATCTCCCGCCCGTGCGCTTCATCCCGTGCCAGGCCGAACACCGACGCCCCGCTGCCGGAAAGCAGAACACCCAGGCAGCCCGTCTCTTGGAGTCGGGCGGCCGTCTGGGCGACACCGGGGTAACTTTCGTACACCGCCGGTTGCAAACCGTTGTGAAGCGCCAACGCCGCAGCCGAAACGTCGCTGGTACGGATAGAAGAGGTCATATTATGGAGAAGGAGGGGGCTCACAGTCAAGCCCGCTCTCCATTTGCTGAAAACCTCGGGCGTGGAGCACATGATGCCGGGGTTGGCGATGACCAGCCAGAAGCCCTGGCAGACCGGCTGCGGCGTGCCCTCAAAGAGCCCCCGCACCCTCTCGCCTCGCCCCTCCATCAACACGGCGCCGCCGTGGACCAGCGCCGGGATGTCGCTGCCCAGCTCCGCGCCCAGCGCCATCAGCTCCGTGCGCGGGCGCCCCAGCCCCCAGAGACGGTCCAGCCCCGCGATCACCCCGGCGGCGTCCGCGCTGCCGCCCCCCAGCCCGCCGCCGATCGGGATGCGCTTGTGGATGTGGATGCGCGCGCCGGCGTTGACCTGGTAGCGGAGCTGCATCAGGCGCGCTGCGCGCACCGCCAGATTGCGGTCCATCGCGCCGATCCGAGTGAGGTCCACCCCCGGCGCGGCGGTGATCGTCATGGCGGTCTGCGCGTAGGTGGAGGTGAGCACGACAGTATCAGACAGCGTGACGGGCATCACGATGCTGCGCAGCTCATGGTACCCGTCCGGCCGCCTGCCCAAGATCTCCAGCGTCAGGTTGATCTTGGCATACGCCTCCAGTGTGATGACAGACCCTGCTCTGACCATTTGGGCGCGTATTCTGCCATAACCCGCCGCGCGCTTCAAGCGCCCGCGGCGTCAAGTTGCACCGTTAAGGTGCGCCGTCGAGTTGCGCCGCGCGCGCTTCGATCTCGGCCCAGCGCTCGAAGGCCGCCTCCAGCTCGGCCTCGGCCCGCGGCAGACGCGCCTGCGCCGCCGCGATGGCCGCGGGATCGTTCGTGTAGAGGGCCGCGTCGCCCAGCGTCGCGTGCAGCGCCGACACTTCGCCTTCCAGCGCCTCGATACGCGCGGGCAGCTCTTCGCGGTCGCGCTTCTCTTTGAAGCTCAGGCGGGTCTGCGCGCGCGCCGCAGGCCGCGCCGCCGTTCCGGCCGGCTTCTTGCCGGCATCGGGTCCGGCGGCGGGGCGCTGCTGCAGCCAGTCGGCATATCCGCCGGGGTAGAGCCCCACGCGGCCGTCGCCCTCCAGCACAAACGTGCTGGTGACCACATTGTCGAGGAAGGCCCGGTCGTGGCTCACCAGCAGCAGCGTGCCGGCGTAACCCAGCAACTGCTCCTCCAGCAGCTCCAGGGTTTCGATGTCCAGATCGTTGGTCGGCTCGTCCATCACCAGCAGGTTGCCGGGCTGCAAGAAGAGCTTGGCCAGCAGCAAGCGCGCGCGCTCGCCGCCCGACAGCGCCTTGACCGGCGTGCGGGCGCGGTCCGGGGTGAACAGGAAATCGCCGAGGTAACCGAACACGTGCTTGCGCACGCCGCCGACCGTGACCTCGTCCTTGTCGTCCGCGAGGTTCTGGATCACGCTCGCCTCGAGGTCGAGCCGGGCGCGGAGCTGGTCGAAGAAGGCGAGCTGCACGCGGGCACCCGCGGTCACGCGGCCGGCGTCGGGCGCGAGGCGCCCGCACAGCAGATTGAGCAGCGTGGTCTTGCCGGCGCCGTTGGGTCCGATGATGCCGATGCGCTCGCCCCGCAACACCTTGGCGCTGAAATCGCGGATGACCGGCGCGCCGCCCGGATAGGCGAAGGTGAGCCCCTCGATCTTCAGCACCTGCTCGCCGGACGCCTCGGACGCGTCGAGCTGCAGACGGCTCACGCCGCCCTGCGTGCGCCGCCGCTTGAATGTTTCGCGCAGCTCGAGCAGCGCCGCCACCCGGCCCTCGTTGCGCGTGGTCCGCGCCTTGACGCCGCGCCGGATCCACGCCTCTTCCTGGGCGAGCCGCTTGCTCTTGCGCTCCCAGTAGACCGCCTCGTCGTTGAGCAGGTCCTGCTTGCGCTGCAGGAAGGTTGCGTAATCGCAGTCCCAGCCGGCGAGCTGGCCGCGGTCGAGATCCAGCACTTTCACCGCCACCCGCTTGAGGAAGGCGCGGTCATGCGTGACAAAAAGGCAGGCGCAGCGGCTCTTGCGCAGGAAACCCTCCAGCCACTCGATGGTCTCGATGTCCAGATGGTTGGTGGGCTCGTCGAGCAGCAGCAGGTCGGGGTCGGAGGCCAGGGCGCGCGCCAGCAGCGCGCGCCGGCGCATGCCGCCCGAGAGCGTGTTGAACGGGGTGTCGCCGTCCAGCCCGAGCTGGGTGAGGAAGAGCGCCGGGCCGGGGTGGTGGGCGTCGCGGGTCTCGCGCCCCAGGCCCTGCGCGACGAGGTCGGCGACGGTGCCGTCGGTGTCGCCCGGCACGTCTTGGGTCAGATAGGCGGTGCGCAGCCCCGGCTGTCGGATGATCTCGCCCGCGTCGGGCGACGCCAGGCCGGCGATGACCTTGAGCAGGGTGGATTTGCCCTCGCCGTTGCGTCCGGTGACGCAGGCACGGTCGCCGGGTTCGATGCTGAAACTGACGGTGTCGAGCACGGCGGGGCCGCCGTACTGGACACTCACGCCGCGAAGAGACAATAGCGCCATAGATGTGACTCGATCAGTTGAGAAAATGGATGAGGGCCGGACCGTGAAAGCCGTGCAGTGTAGCGGAACCGGACCTGAGGTTCAAGCCAAGCGAGGACCACAAGAAGGGAAGGAGGAAGGAAAAGGGAGGAAGGAGGAGGGAGGAGGGAACGGGACGCGAGTCTGCTCGTCCAGTCGTTGAACACGCGAAGATGACGCGCAGGCGGCAAAGGTGGGCGGGACGGCTCTGTCCGCGACGTGAATGTCGGTGTTCGGTTGACGCTGGGTCGGCGTTCCGACGGACGGCCCGGTGAGACATCTCTGCCGAACGTGGCTTCCGCGGACGGGGCCGTCCGCGCCCCCGGCCCTGCTTCTCGTTTTCTCCGGGAATGCGTCAGCTTTTAACTTGACCATCAAAAAAAAGGAGACCGAATGAACGACAGGAATGCCTTGTGCAGGAAACATATTGATTGTGTCGGCCGTGATAACCCGTTGGGAGCGATAGAGTTATGAAAAATTTGTCTATAAATGAGGCTCTTGCAAAACCCCTCGCGATCTCCGCCTACGGCGGCCATCGCGAGGGGTTTTGGAAGGAGAAAATGCCTGTTTGACGGCCGTTCTAT
>JAQUEX010000008.1 GCA_028684935.1 Kiritimatiellia bacterium
GTCAAAACTGCGGCCGCAGCTTGCGCAGACGTGCGGCAGGATGCGCAGCGCTTTCTCGCGATAACCGTCTTGGCGCGCGACGATGTCGCGACGGAGTTCAGCCTGCAGCAGGGCGCGGCGTTCAGGGTCGAGGGGTTTGGAGGGAGTCTTCATTGATGGTAGGAGTTGGACGCTAGGGTTTAGAGTTGAGATTAACTTGAAACGTGTAACGTGGACGTGGGCAATGGTCGCAGATAGGCCGCGAAATCGCTCAACGTTGAACGATCAACTCTCAACGCTTATGGGGTGCGGCGAAGGCGGCGCTCCATGCGCCAGCAGTAGAGCACGGGGGCGATGAAGAGTGTGATGACCTCGAAGGTCATGCCGCCGATGGAGGGAAGGGACATGGGTAGCATGATGTCGGCGCCGCGGCCGGTGGACGTGAGGACCGGGAGCAGGGCGAGCACCGTCGTTGCGGTGGTCATGGCGCAGGCCTGAATGCGGCGCTGGCCCGCGAAGACCGTGGCGTCGCGGATGTCCGCGAGGGTCGAGGGCCGGACACGCGCGAAGCGCTGGTCCAGGTAGGTACACATGACCACGGCGTCATCCGAGGCGATGCCGAAGAGGGCGAGGAAGCCGACCCAGATCGCGATGCTCATGTTGACGGGGCGCACGTGGAAGAGGTCGCGCATGCTGGTTCCGAAGAGTGAGAAGTCGAGAAACCAGGATTGCCCGTAAAGCCAGATGAAGAGCAGCCCGCCCGCCCAGCAGACGAAGATAGTGGTGAAGACCAGCGAGGTGGTGGCTACGGAGCGGAACTGGAAGTAGATGAGCATGAAGATGACGAAGAGCGTCAGTGGCAGGATGACCGCAAGGGTTTTCTGCGCATGGATCTGGTTCTCGTAGCTGCCTGCGAAATGATACGACACGCCGGGCGGCAACCTTAGCTCACCGGAGGCGTGCTTGGCGTTGAGAAACTGCTGGCAGGCCTCGACCACGTCCACTTCGGCGAAGTCCAGTTTTTTGTCGAACAGCACATATCCGATCAGGAAGGCGTCTTCGCTCTTGACCGCCTCAGGTCCGCGGACATAGCGGATCTTCGCCAGCTGCGAGAGCGGGATTTGCACGCCGTCCATACCGGCGACGAGCACGCGGGCCAGCGTGTCCGCCTGATCGCGCAGCTCGCGCGGGTAACGCACGCGGACCGGGAAGCGCTGGCGGCCCTCGACGGTGGTGGTGAGCCTCACCCCGCCGATGGCGGTTTCGATGACGGCCTGCACCTCTTCGATCTGAAGCCCGTAGCGCGCGATGGCCTCGCGGTCAATCTCGATCTCCAGATACGGCTTGCCGACGATGCGGTCGGCGATTACGGCGGAAGGCTCCACGCCGGGGACCTCTTTCAGAAAGCGCTCGATCTCGAAGCCGGCGCGCTCGACGCTCTCCAGGTCAGGCCCTTTGACTTTGACGCCCATGGGCGCGCGCATGCCGCTTTGCAGCATGACGATGCGCGCGGCGATGGGCTGCAGCTTGGGTGCGTCGGTCACGCCCGGCATGCGTGCGGCAGCCACAATCTCGCGCCAAATGTCGTCGGGCGTGCGGATTGTGTCGCGCCACTGGCGGAAGGGCTTGCCCTGCGGATCGGGGATGAGTTCGCCGCTCTCTCGGATGAAGAGGCCTGTTTTCTTGTCCGTGCGGAAGAGCAGCATCTTTCCGTTTGCGTCTGTGATGTATTCGGTTTTGTAAGCGATGACCGTCTCGATCATGTTGATCGGCGCGGGGTCGATCGCGGTGTCGGCGCGTCCGATCTTGCCGACCACCGATTCCACTTCAGGAATGGCGCGGATGGTCGTGTCCTGCTTCTGAACCACGTCGAGAGCCTCGCCGATTGACGCGTGCGGCATGGTCGTGGGCATGTAGAGGAAGGAGCCCTCGTCGAGCGGCGGCATGAACTCCTTGCCGAGTCCGGGAAACGTGTGGGCCAGCGCGGACCAGGCGCCCGTCTGTCGGACGGACTCCGGACGGAGGCCGATCCTCTGGGCTGCGCGCGGGATAAAACCGAACAGGGTGTCGAAGCCCAACCACCCGGTGTAGCCGGTCAGGATGATGATGACGGGCATGATGAGGAAGGCGAGCTTGTGAGCCAGAAAGGCGTGAAGCAGGCGGGGATACAAGAGCACCAGCAGGCGGTAGACGGCCAGCAGGCCGCCGACCAGCAGGGTGACGAACGCCAGGTTGCGCGCCAGTCCGGCCTGCGGCCCCAGCGGGAGCCAGTGCCGGGTCAGCAGCACGCCTACGGCCGCCACGGTCAGCGCGTTGGCCAGCCAAGGCGTCAGCCGGCGGATGCGGTCGGGCAGGCATCCCCGGATCAGCAGGTAGGCGCCGATGACCATCAGCAGGGTTGCGGCCAGCCACAGATGCCACCTGAGCCCGAGCGCCAGCCCCGCCAGAAGCAGGACGATGCTGCGGAATCGGCTTGCGGCCGGCGAGGGCTTCTTGCCTGAGAAGAGGATGTGGGCCGCGGCGGGCAGGACCGTCAGCGCCACGATCACAGAGCCGATCAGGCAGAAGGTTTTTGTGAAGGCGAGCGGCTTGAACAGCTTGCCTTCAGGGCCGGTCATCGCGAAAACGGGGAGGAAGCCGATAACGGTGGTGGCAATGGCGGTGAGCACCGCGCCGCCGACTTCGCTGGAGGCCCGGTAAATCACCTCGAGCCGGTTGTCGTCGGGCTCGGCCTCCTCGAGATGCTGGAGGATATTCTGGCACAGGATGATGCCCATGTCGACGATGGTGCCGATGGCGATGGCGATGCCCGACAGGGAGACGATGTTGGCCTCCACGCCGAACAGCTTCATGAAGATGAAGGCGATCAGAACCGCGAGCGGCATGACGGCGCTGATGAGCAGCGAGACGCCCATCTGGGCGGCCATGACGATGACCACGATGGTGGTGACCAGCACCTGCTCATACAGGGCGGCGTTCAGCGTGCCGAGCGTCTCATAAATCAGGCCGCTGCGGTCGTAGAAGGGCACAAGGGTGATCCGGCTGGTGGTGAGCCCCGGCGGCCACCGCGTCCGTGGCGCGGTGTCGAGCCAGCGGAGCCACGCCTCCTGGTTGAGCGCGCCGCCGGTGAACGCCGCAAAACCGTGCGCCTGCGCGAAGGTTTCGAGCTCTGCCTGACTGGTCCGCGTGTAATCCACAACCGCCTTGCGGGGCAGGGTGGGGGCGATCTCGGCGATCTTCGCTTGCACGTTCTTGATGGCCGCGAGCGGGTTAAAGCCGTGGCGGACGACGACGACACCGCCGACGGCTTCGGCACCCTCTTTGTCAAGCGCGCCCTCGCGCAGGGCGGGCCCGAGCGAGACGTGCGCCACCGTGCGCACATAGACCGGCACGTTGTCACGCGTTTTAACGACCGTGTTCTCGATGTCGCCGATGTTTCGGAGAAAGCCTTTGGCGCGGATGAGGTACTCCACGCGGTTGAGTTCGATCTGCCGGGCGCCGACGTCCATGTTGGACATGCGCACGGCGCGGAAAACGTCGTTCAGCGTCACGCCGTAGGCGCGCATCGCGTCGGGGTCGGCATCGATCTGGTACTCCTGCACGAAGCCGCCCACGGAGGCGACCTCGGTGACCCCGGCGGCGGCCTGGAGGTTGTAGCGGACCGTCCAGTCCTGCAGCGTGCGCAGCTCGCGCAGGTCCCAGCCGCCGGTCGGACGCCCGTCCGGATCGCGGCCTTCCAGCGTGTACCAGAAGATCTGGCCGAGCGCCGTGGCATAGGGCCCCAGCGCGGGTTTGACGCCTTCGGGAAGGATGCCGGAGGGCAAGCCGTTCAGGCGTGCGATGATGCGGTTTTGCGCCGCTTCGAACGCGACGTTCTCCTCGAAGATCACGTAGATCATGGAGAACCCGAACATGGAGTTGCTGCGGACGGTTTTGACGCCCGGCACGCCGAGCAGGGAGACGGTCAGCGGGTAAGTCACCTGGTCGTCCACGTCTTTCGGCGAGCGACCCATCCACTCGGTGAACACGATCTGCTGGTTTTCGCCGATATCGGGAATCGCATCCACCGCGACCGGATTGCGGGGCACGCCGCCGAGCTTCCAGTCGAACGGAGCGACCAGAAAGCCCCAGGCGATAACAAAAAGCACCAGCAGGGCCACCACCAGCTTCTGCTCGAGGCAGAAGCGGATCATCCGGTCAACGAGTGTCGCGGGCGGCGGGGGAAGCGCCGTGTTCTCAAGCGGTTCATTCATGGACTGGACCTCCCTGTGCGGATGGGGCCTTGGCCGGGGAGATCGTGGAGACGACTTCACCGCAGCCCAGCATGGACGCGCCGAAATAGGGGTTGCGCACGGTGTCATCCGCCTGCAGCCACGTGGCGCCGCGATTCTCGAACGCCATGGGGCAGCGGATCTCGTACAAAGCCTTGGCGTGCGGGGGGCCGAAGGTCCGCGCGAGTCGGGCCAGCTCCGGTGCCAGCGCGGCGAAGGCTGCGCGCAAGGGCGAGATGTCGTGTGCGGCGGTCAGCGCCTCGAGAGCGGGCGCCAGGGCTTTGTGAGCCTCCATCCAGCGCCGGTGGGCGTCGCCTTCAAGCAGGGCCATGTCCACGGCCGCAAGGGCTTGGACGGTGCCTGACGCGGCCGAGCGTGCGCCCGCGAGGTCGTCCTTTGCCAGCGAGGCGGACACGGTCAGGGCTTGGTCGAGCAAACGGTCGAGCTGTTGCCGGAAGGGCTGGGGTATCGGCGTGGTTGAAAGGACGGCGTGCGGCGACGCTGCCTCCCCGGAGGATGGCGCGGAAGGCTTGTCAGGCGAGGGGCTCATCATGCTGGGCTTGCCCTGGATCTGCAGGGAGCTGTCAATTTTGAAGGCGCCGTTGGCCACAACCCGTTCGCCCTCGCGCAGGCCGTCGCGCACCAGGAAGAAGTCGCCCGCACGCGGTCCGAGGGTGATGTCCCTGCCTTCGTAAACGCTCTCCTGCCCGGGCACGGACACGTAAACCACGGCGCGCTTGCCGGTGAGAAGCGGCGCTGATACGGGGATAACCAGAGGCAGCGAGGCGGCCCTTTCCGGATTTGCGTAGCCGAGGTCTTCCGCCCGCACGAGCGGCATGCCGCACACGTCGCAGAAGCCCGGAGCGTCTTTGACGATTTCCGGGTGCATCGGGCTGATCCACTTGCCCCGCAAGTCGCTGCTCACGGCTGTGCCGTCGCCCGACACTTCAGCGCTGACGGTGGCGCGGATGAACATGCCCGGCTTCAGTCGTCCGTCCGCGTTCTGGACGTTGACGCGCACGCTCACGGTTCGCGTGACGGGATCGAGCAGCGGGGCGATGAACGCAATGGTGCCGGTGAAGGTCTGGCCCGGGTACGCCTCGGCTTGGAAGGACACCTTCTGCGCGTACCGCAGCCAGGCGAGGTCGGACTCATAGGCGTTCAGGCGGACCCACAGGCGGGTCATGTCTGCGAGCGTGAACAGCCGCGTGCCGGTTTCTGCGTAAAGGCCTTCTCGCGCCTCCATCTCGACCACGATGCCGCCGATGGGCGAATAGAACGTGAGGTGGTCATGCACCTGTCCGTTGCGCTCGATCGCTTCGATCTGCTCACGGGGAAGCCCCCACAGGCGCAGCCGCTCGCGGATGGCGTCGAGACGCGCGGCGTTGCCGGGAAGGTTGCCCGCTTTCATGGCGAGCAGCAGCTCCTGCTGGGCCGAGACCAGCGAGGGGCTGTAGAGATCCGCCAGATGCTCGCCGGATTTGACGGGCGTGCCGACGTAATTGGCGTACAGGCGGTCGATCCGTCCCGGTACGCGGGCGGTGACATAGGCGAGGCGCGTCTCGTCGAAATCGACTTTGCCGGTCATGCGGATTTCGACCGAAACTACCCGCCGTTCGACCTGTGCGGTTTCGATCTCCGCCAGACGCGAGGCGGCGGGAGTGAGCGTGAGCTGGCGCGGGGCCACCTCTTCAGCGGAGGAGGAGGCCGCAAGGATCAGGTCCATGCCGCAGAGCGGGCACTTGCCTGGCTTGGGCTGGCGGATTTGCGGATGCATGGAGCAGGTCCACACCTGGTCTTCTGCCGCCACGCGCTCCGCGTTGTGATCATGCGTGTCCAACCCTGTCGGCGCACGACCCGAGCAGCCGCGTCCAACAAGGAAGCCCGCGAGCAAGGCAGCGGTGATCATCAGAATCAAGATCCATTTTTTCATGCTTGTTCCCCATCATTTGTCTGCTGCTGCAGGCAGCGTTCCGACGGCCCGCTCGAGGCGGGCGGCTTGCATGCCCAGCTCGGCTTCGGTGCGCACGGCCATCAGCTTCGTTTCAAGGAGAAACCGCTCGCTTTCCAACAGATCCATGAAGTCCGCTTTGCCCGTGCGGTAGGCCGCCTCATGGGCGTTGAGCCGCGCCTCCGCTTGGGGGGTCAGTTCGCGGCGGATCAGCGCCAGCATGCGGCGCGAGGAGTCGAGACGGAAGCTGGCGTCCTGCACGTCGAACGCGTTCTGACGCTTGGCGGACTCGCGCGCGGCCTCACTGGAGTGCAGCATCTTCTCCGCTTCCCGGACAGCAGCCCTGTTCTTCTCGAACCAGATTGGCAGGTCGACGCTGACCGTGAACATCATCATGTTGTCGTTCTCTCGGAGATCGCGATACTCGAGGCCGAGCCGGTAGTCCGGAGCGGACTCTTTGGCCATCAGCCGCCGTTCGAGTTCGACGCGCTCGACCTGCGACTGAGCGGCGCGCACCTCAGGACTATCTGCCGCCGCCTGCTCGAAAAGTGTCGCGGCTTCATCTGAGGCGACAGGCTCGGGCGGCTTTTCCAAGGCCGATATGGGAGCGTCAGCCCGGCGGTTGAGGAGCGTGTTGAGACGGGCCTTGAGGGTCGCTTCACGGGCCAGCCGCTCTAAGAGGTTCTGGCTGAGCAGGGTGACTTCTGTTTGGGCCTGGATCAGGTCGGTTTGCTCGCGGGTGCCGGTCGAATACAGGGTTTGTGCGGTCTCGGCGAGGCGCTGAAGCACGAGGGCCTCGGCGCGCGTGATGGCGATAACCTGCTGTTCGGCATAGAGGTTGTAGTATCCCTCCTTGACCCACATGACGAGATCTCGCGACAGGGCGTCCAACTCATGCCGCAGGGCTTCGGCGTCTTTGGCGGCGATCTGTTCCCTGAGCTTGCGTTTGCCGAACCAGGGGAAAGCCTGCTGGAGCATCACCCGCTTTTCGCTGGTGTCGGGCCAATCGCCGCCTTCGGCCAGGTCCATTCCGCTATAGGAGAGCATCGGGTTGGGAAGCGCGCCCGCCTGGGCGAGACGTTCCTGCATGGCCTCCCATTTGGCGCGAAGGCTTTTGAGCTGCTCGTTTTCACGCAGGGCGGTTTCGGTTGCGACCGCCAGCGTAAGGTTTGTTACGGGCAAGAATCCTGAGTCGACAACCGTGGCGGAAGTCGTTGCAGAGAATGTTGCCGCTAGAATCCAGGCGAACATAGGTCGTACACCTTTCATGGCAGAGAGTTTGTGGCCGCGGGCCACAAAGTCAGTCCGGTCTTCAACTTTACTTCGAAGCTGAAGCCCCTCCCGCCAAGCTTACTCCTCTGTACCGGAACACCTTTGGGAGGGGCGGATTCGGGCGGGTCTTATTCTTACTCTTTCTTCGCTGCTGCGGCCGGCGCTTTTTCGAGCGAGACGCCATCTTTTTCGAGTTTGGCGATGTATTTAGCCGGGTCTTTCTTAAATGCGGAAATACAGCCGCCGCAGCAGAAATAGACCCGCTTACCCTCAGCGTCGGCATACAGGTTGGTGTTGACTGCGCCGCCCATCACCGGGCAGAGCGCTTGTCTTTTCGGAGCGGATTTCACTTGGGCAGGAGCCTCCACCTTATTAACCTCAGCGCAAGCCAAGCCAAGTGTGAGCGCCAAAGCGAGCGTGATGCCTATTCTCGTGTTCACGCGAACCTCCTGATTTTTAAGTTCATCTTGATTGTTGAGTTTATAGTGTATGGAGGGGCAAGTCAAACGTTTTAACGTTTAACGTAAAGGCATGAACGTTCCTATCGTGCGGGCGACGGCTTCGGCGCAGTTCTCACCATCGATGGCCGAGGAGAGAATGCCGCCGGCGTAGCCTGCGCCCTCGCCGCACGGGTAGAGTCCTTGCAGGGTGACGTGCTGTAGCGTCTCGCGGTCGCGCGGAATGCGGACCGGCGCTGAGGTGCGCGATTCGACCCCGACAAGGACCGCCTCGCGCGTGACAAAGCCGCGCATCTTGCCTTCGAAGGCCTTCAGCCCTTCGCACAGGCGAGGCCCGATTGCGCGCGGCAGCCAAGCCGCAAGATTCGAGGCGTAGAGCCCGGGGATAAAAGAGCTTTCGGGCAAGTCCTGAGAAGCGCGGCCTTCGAGGAAATCGGTGACGCGTTGCGCCGGTGCGGTCTGCCCGCCGCCGGCGTGGTTGAAGGCCTCGCGCTCGAGGGCCTGCTGGCAGCGGAGGCCGGCCAGCGGGCCGTGCTGCGTCACGAACGAGGCGAGATCTTCGGCGCGGATCTCGACGACCAGCCCGGCATTGGCGAACGGCGAATTACGCAGGGAGGGGGACATGCCGTTGACCACGACCTCGTTCAACGCCGTGGCAGCGGGCACGATGAAGCCGCCGGGACACATGCAGAACGAGTAGACGCCGCGTCCTGCGGCTTGATACACCAGGGAATAGGTGGCCGGCGGCAGGAATGCCATCTGCGGGTCGCGGTGGTACTGGATCTCATTGATCAGAACCTGCGGATGCTCGATGCGCACGCCCATCGCGAAAGACTTGGCTTCCAACTCGAGCTTCTCGCGATAAAGCAGCTCGTAGATATCGCGGGCGGAGTGGCCGGTGGCCAGGATTACGGCGCGGCCATCGAGGGTGTCTCCACGCTGCGTGGTCACGCCGAGGATACGTCGGTTGCGGATCACGAGGCCGTTGGCGCGCGTGCTGAAGAGGATGTCACCGCCCGCCTGGCGGATGGTGCGGCGCAGGCTCGCGACGATGGCGGGCAGGCGGTCGGACCCGATGTGCGGATGGGCTTCGTACAGAATCGAGTCCGCCGCGCCGTGAGCGTGGAGCCGTTCCAGCGCGCGGCTGTTGTCGCCGCGTTTCTTGGAGCGCGTATAGAGTTTGCCGTCGGAAAAGGTGCCTGCTCCGCCCTCGCCGAAACAGTAGTTGGATTCGGGGTCGAGCGTGTGCTCGCGGTGGATCAGGGCGATGTCGCGCTTGCGTTCGCCGACCTCCTTGCCGCGTTCCAGGACGATCGGCTTGAACCCGCGTTCGATCAGGCGGAGCGCCGCGAAGAGGCCGGCCGGCCCCGCACCGACCACAAGTACGGGATCGCGCTTCGAAACGTCAGGATAATCGAACCGCGCCGGTTCAAACGACGGTACGGGTTCATCCGCCACGACCTGGAGGCGCAAGTTGACAAGCAGGTGGCGGCGGCGGGCGTCAACTGAGCGACGCAGGACGCGCAGCTCTGTGATGCGCTCGGGGGTGACGCCCAACGCCCGTGCGGCGTGGTCGGTCAGGCGCGCGGAGTCGGCCGCATCGCTGGGGGACAAAGCGAGATCGAGGTGTGTTTGCATAGGGGTCGTAATCGGTGGGGGGCTACGCGTTCAACAAAAGCCGCGGTCGGTGTTGGCCCGGTGGGTGTTGGGGATCTGTTCACCGCTGCGGAGAGCGGTGAGCAGGCGGTCGTCCCAGGCGGTGTCGGGCGACCAGGAGAGGTCCACGCGAAATCGCCGGGTCGGGCACTCTTGGGTGCGTTCGGCAATACAAAATGCACGTTCCGCGACGGTGATCCAGCGGTTGTCCAGATGCAGCACGCGGAAATCGCGGCCTCGGCGATCGGTCAGGTGCAGGCCGCCGGAAGGCGATGGGTCGGCATCCGATGGCAGGCAAGGAGCGGTCGCAGAGAGGAAGAGGGGCGTGTGTTGATAAACCAACGCTTCAAGCGCCGGCAGGGGGCCGGCCGGAACCTGTGCGTGGCACAGGGCACGGAGGGTGTCACGGCTGGCCTCTGGCGAAAAAACGGCCTGTCGCACGCCCAAACGGCCGAGTTCGGCGAGCGCGACACGGTTCAGGGCGTACAGGCTCCAGTCGGCAGAGACCGGGGGCCGGCCCCCTTCGGTCAGCAATCGAAGCCCGGCCAGATCGGCACATTCCCAATCGGTCCAGCCCGCATCGTGCAATATCCGGACGGTCGACGCTAAAGGATCCCACTCCCGGATGCGGGTGAGGGGCGGCAGCGCCAGGCGCAGGCGAGAGCGCTCGGCCAGCGCGCGCCAGGCGTTCAAATTCCGCTCCAGCGTGTCGTAGGCGGTGTGCCCGATGGCCAGAACGATGTGTGCGAAACCACACAGGGCTTCAGAAGAGGGCGGAGGGGCGTCAATTCTGAGTTTCAGCGTCCATGTCGGCTTGCTGACGTCGGCGGGCAAGCCCGCCGCCTGCGGAGCGGAAGTGAGCGCAGCGGGAAGGGGGGCTGCGGACACTGACTGTTGAACGGCGCACGCTGGCGGGGCGGGCGAGTCTGGCGGCCGGTCGGCTGACGGCAGGCCCCATGTTTCGGCGATGGCCGCCCGGCGTGCGGCATGATCCGCGTTCCAGAGAACTTCAAGGCGATCCAGCGCCAGCCGGCGCGACTCGTTGAGGGCAGAGAGGGGCGCGTAAAGGGACTCGGGATCGACCACGTCGAGCGAGTCGAAGCGCCAGACGGTGCCGCCTAGGCGCGAGAAGGCTTTGCGCACTGCTGCGGCGGTCTGTCCGGGCTGCCGCGAAGGGGTGAGTGTCATCTGGAGCGCAGCTTCCGCGCACAACGGGGCGGCGCACGCGAAGGTGTGGGTCTCGGCCCGGACGGCGATGCCGTCGGGGCTCAGCGTCACGCGGAATGCGACGGGGTGCCCGGTGTCGAAGTCGGCCTCGCGCAGCGCGTGAAGAGCATAGCGGCGACGCACCGCCTGTGAGGATGAACAGAAGACCGGGGTGCCCTGAGGGATAACCGGGATCTCTTCGTCCGGCAAGGCCACCTCCATCGTGGTGCCGGCGGGGAGTGTCACTGCGGGCCGCGTGGAGCCGGCGGCGCGCAACAGGTTCACCGCGCAGCCGAAGGGCTTGCCTCCGGTGGCCAGTTCGACCTGCAGGCCGTCGTGCTTTTCCAAGGCGCGTGATGAGGTGAAGCGCAGCCAGCGGGTGCCGGTTCGGTCGCGGATCACGGCCGCGGCCGAGCCGATGCGGGCTCCGCGGTGGCCGATGGCAACCGGGTCGATCACGGTGTGCGGCGGGGCGTCGGGGCCTTGCGCGTAGAGCGTGGTCCAAGGCCGGCTAAAGATGGTTTGCACATCTTGGATCAGCGCCTGTTCCGCATCGGGCGTGAGGGTGCCGTCCAGCTTGCGCCGGTAGAAGTCGGTCACGCAGGCCACATAGAGCGGACTCTTCATCCGTCCTTCAATCTTGAGCGACTGCACGCCGGTGGCGGCGACCGCGTCAAGCAGCGGGGCAAGGGCGAGGTCGCGCATGGAGAAGGGGAAGGCCGGGCGGTTGTCAGAGGTCGAAGTCCGGCGGTCAGAGGTCTGAAGTCCGGGATCGGGGGCGGAAAAGGCTTCGCGGCAGCAGTATGCGCAACGGCCGCGGTTGCCGCTGCGGCCGGACATGTGCGACGAGAAGAGGCAGAGACCGCTGACGCTGTAGCAGAGCGCGCCGTGCACAAAGACTTCGATCTCCACGTCAGCGTCGCGGACAATACGCCGGATCTCGTCGAGTGTGAGTTCTCGGGCCAGCACAACGCGGGTGAAGCCGAGTTCGCGCAGGGCGATGGCTCCTGCGGTGTTGTGGACGGCCATCTGGGTGCTGGCGTGGAGGGCAAGGCGCGGAAAATGGTCGCGGATCAGTCGGGCCATGCCAAGGTCCTGCACAATCACGCCGTCGGGACCGAGCGCGTCGAGTGCGTCAAGCGTTTCAATGAGGTGCGGCAACTCGGCATCCTCGACCAGTGTGTTGACCGTCACGTAGATCCGTTTGGGCGGACAGAAGGCGCGTGCGTAGGCCAACAGGAGGCGCAGTCGGTCGGGGGTGAGGTTGTCGGCCTCGGCGCGGGCCGAAAAGTGGGATAATCCTAAATAGACCGCGTCCGCGCCGTATTGGAAGGCGGCCAAAGCAGCGTCGAAACCGCCTGCGGGCGCTAGGAGTTCGGGCATCAAAAGCGAGCTTCGTGAAATAGAAGACCGGCTTTTGCAAGCCGGTCTTGGGGGGATACTAGGAGTACACATGGAGACAACAATCCAAGATACAACAAAGCTCTACCAATCAGCAATCGATACAGTATCAGATAGCGAGGCAAAGCGCAAGCGGTTTTTTTAAAAATAACAAACGGACGGGGGAAACCGTCCGTTTGTCGCTGATTTTCGCTTGAAAACCGCTTACAGCTTGATCCAGGCGCCTTTTTTCTTTGAACTTTCGACTGCGGCTTTGAGGAATTTCATGCCGAGCACACCCTCGTCCACGCCGGGGTGGTCATAGGCGGGCGGCACATTCTTTTCGCCCTGGATCGCGCGGATCTTGCGCTCCAGCGAGGTGTGGAGATTGGCCAGCGCCTCGAGGAAGTCCTCGTGGTGGCCTGCCGGGATGCGTCCGTAAGACTTGAGCACGTCCGGCACTTCGCCGGTCGGCGCGTTCTGGAAATAGGTGACACGCGTGGTGCCGTCGTAGTAGTGGAGTTCTTCGGCGTTCTCTTGGAACCATTCGAGCGAGCCGGTTTCACCGTAAATGCGGAAGCCGTTGTCGTTTTTGTGGCCGATCGCGATCTGAGAGGCGAGCAGCACCAGCGTGCCGCCGTTGGAGAGCTTGCCGAAGACATTGAAGTCATCGTCCAGCTTGCGCCCGGGGATGGCGGTCAGCAGCGCCGAGACCGACTTGAGGCCCAGGCCGGTGGTCCAGAGGGCATTGATGAGCGCGTGGGTGCCGATGTCGCCGCCGCAGCCGGAAATCCCGGACTTTTTGGGATCGGTGCGCCAGGAGGCCTGCTGGTTGCCGGTCTTCTCGGCGAGTGTCGCGAGCCAGCCCTGGTTATAGTACGTTTCGATTTTGCGGATCGTGCCGATCTTGCCCTGCTTGATCAGCTCGCGCGCCAGCATCATCAGGGGGTGGCCGGTATAGGTGTGGGAAAGAGCGAACGGCACCTTCTTATTGGCTTTGACGGCCTTCTTGAGCGCTTCGGCCTCGGCGACCGTGTAGCACATCGGCTTTTCACACAGGACCGGCAGCCCAGCGTTGATGCAGGCGAGGGCCTGCTCGGCATGCAAGAAGTTCGGTGTCACGATCGTGACATAGTCCAGCTCAAGCGTGCCGGCCTTCCAGTCCGCGATCATGGTCTTGTAATCGGTGTAACCTTTGACACCCCACTCATCGGCGAATTTCGCGCTGAGCGCGGGGTCCTGGTGCAGCGCGCCTGCGACGACTTCGCGCGTGGCATCCAAGGAGATCGCGCGCTGGTGGACTTTGCCAAAGAAACCGCCGCCGCCGCCGATCATACCTACTTTAAGCTTGGTCATACTTCTAATTCCGTATTCGGTGTGAGATGCGGAAAAACCTCCGTGGGGTCCCCACCGTGAGCCGACTCGCACAGTGATTGGTTCTCAGTATACGCCTAAGCGTGATTCCCTCGCAAGTTGAAACCGCAAAAGGCGTTTGGATGGATTGACTTTCAGCGGTTCGTCTGCGACAATCCGGACGAGTTACCGATTCTGAGCGAACGGAAAGTTACAATGAGACGAATAGATTTAGCAGGTGATTGGAGCGTGCGTAAGGCAGGTTCCAAAAAAAGTGTTCCGGCCCAGGTGCCCGGCTGCGTGCATGCCGACCTTATGGCCGTGCAGGAGATCGGGGATCCGGTCTTAGGCAGGGCCCTCGAGGGGGCGTCCGGCGTTTGCGAAAGCGCGTGGGCTTATGAAAAGGTGTTCATGTCGGAGGACTTTTCGGACTTCGATCACGTGGTGTTGCGATTTGACGGACTTGACGGGTACGCCGCCGTGTCGCTCAACGACACGGAACTGGGGATTTCGGCAAGTGTTTTCGAATGGATGGAATGCGATGTCAAGGCTCTCATTAAGCCCGGCAAGAACAAGCTGACGGTGTCGTTTGCTGCCGCTGCGGACGAATCCGGACGCAGAACCGCACAATGTCTGCGCCGCCAGGCGTCGTCGACGCTCGGCCTGTGGCAGCCTAAATCGGAAACGGTTGGCCTCTGCCGCGGCGTGTCGGTGCTGGCGTTCTCCAATGTGCGCGTGCGCCAAGTGATTATCCATCAGGACCACTCAACGGCAGGGGGGGTCGGGTTGAATGTGGAGGTGGACACGGCGCGTTTCCACCCCGAGCTCCATCTTGAGGTTCTGGTCCGTGTCTGCTACAAGGGGAACATCCTTCATGAAGCGCGCGAGATCCTGAACGCGGATCGCCTGTCCCTGAACCTGCCGGTCAAAAACCCTCAGCTTTGGTGGCCGGCCGGTATGGGCGAGCAGCCCCTGTACGAGGTCACGGTTGACGTGCTGACGGGGCGCACGTGCCACGAGCACATCTCGCGGCGAATCGGCCTGCGTGAATTCCGTATGGAAGAAACCGCTGTGCGGGGAGAAGCGGTGCGGCGCTTTTTAATCAACGGGCAGCCGATGTTCCTGAAGGGCGCGAGCTGGATGCCGGCCGACCTCTATGTCGCGCGCCTCACGCGCGTGGAGTATGCGCGCCTTGTTAAGGCTGCGGCCGTTGCCAATATGAATTGTCTGCGTGTCTGGGGCGGCGGCGTCTATGAGAACGAGGCGTTTTACGATCTGTGCGACGAGTATGGGGTCTGCGTGTGGCAGGACATGATGCTGTGCGAGGCGCAGTCGGAAAAACCGGACGATGCGGCGCTCGCCGCCTGCTCGCGCGAGGTCACCTGCGCGGTCCAGCGCCTGCGCCACCACCCCTGTGTGGTGCTGTGGTGCTGCGGGGACGGCGGCGGGCGCGGCGTGCATGCCGCGTATGCGGCGGCGGTCGCCGCGGCCGTCAGGCGGGAGGATGCCGGTCGGCCGTGTCTGCCGGCCATGGCGCACGAGCCGTTTTCGCTGGGCGGTCGTCCGCACTTTCAGAGTCTGCCCTCGTTTCCTGAGCCGCGCGCGGTGACGGCATACCTGACCGAGTCCGAACGTAATGTGTCGCATCCTGCCTGTCTGTTTCACATGTCGCCGTCTGACGGGGCCAAGCGCATCTTCACGTCCTGCGTGGATGAATTCTTGGTGCCGTTCGGCTTTGAGAACACCTTGTGGCTCAGCCAGATCCAGCAGGCGCTGGCCGTCAAGCAGCAGATCATGCTGGCCCGCTGCGAGCAGGCCGATGGACAGGGCGGGGCGCTGTTTTGGCATTTCAATGACTGCTGGCCTGCGGCGAGCTGTTCATCGGTGGACGCCGAGGGCCGCTGGAAGGCCTTGCACTATGTGGCGCGACGCTTCTTTGCCTCGCTGACCATCGTGGGCAAGCACCACGGTGCGGCGGTCGAGGTCTTTGCCTTTAATGACGGCCTCAAACCGTTCAAGGGCGAGGTGCAGTGGCGCATGACGCAGATGGAGGGCGCCACGGTTGCCGAAGGATCCAAAAAGGTCACGCTCGGACCGGCTTCGCGCGAAAAGCCGGTGGCCGTCAAGGTCGGCGAGGCGTTGCGCAAATTCGGTGCATGCAATCTGCTGCTCTGGCTCTACCTGATCGACGAGCAGGGCAATCCCGTGGCGTGGAATATCGTGCCCTTCTGCGCGTGGCGCGAATTGCAGTCGCAGCCGCCGCGGATGCGGGCCGAGATCCGCTCCTGGGACGACAACAGCTTCGCCGTGATTCTCACGAGCCGCCACCCGGCACTCTGGGTCTGGATCTCGCTGGAAGGAATGGACGCGCGCTATGACGACAACTTTTTCTGCCTGGAGCCGGAGCGGCCGGTCCGTGTGCGCGTCACGCCCGCCACGCGGCTGAAGCTTGACCAGTTCCGTCAGCGCATCCGTATCGGTTCGCTGCGCGATACTTGGCAGGACAAGCGCGCGCTGATGCAGCAGATGATGGCCGCGGCCAAAGCCCCGTGAGCGTGCCGCGTGCTACCAGTGCATGCGCACCGGCACGCCGTCGGCATGAAGCGCGTGCTTGAGCTGTCCGAGCGTGGTGTGACCCGTGTGCAAGATTCCGGCCACGATCGCCGCGTCGGCGCCGGCAACGGTAAAGGCGTCGCGCAGATGCGCGGCGCACCCCGCGCCGCCTGAGGCCACGACCGGCACGTTCACCGCCTCCGCGATCAGCCGGGTGATGGTCAGCTCAAAACCGGCGCGCGTGCCGTCCGCGTCGACCGAGTTCACCACAATCTCGCCCGCGCCGAGCGCTTCGGCGCGCCGCGCCCACGCGACGGCGTCCATGCCGGTCCGCTCGCGGAAGCCGCGCGTGGTGACTTCGTAGCCGCTGGGACAGCGCGCGCGGTCTGCGGTCGCCACCGGGTCCATGCCCAGCACCATGCACTGGTTGCCGAACGCGCGCGCGCCGTCGGCGATGATCGACGGGGTGCGCACGGCCAGCGAATTGACCGAGATCTTCTCGGCGCCCGCCAACAGCACGCGCGACATGTCATCGAGCGTGGCGATGCCGCCGCCCACGGCAAAGGGGATGCGAATCGCGCGCGCGACCTCGCGCACCATGCCGATGTCGATCGGACGCTGCTCGGCGGATGCGGTGATGTCGTACACCACCAGCTCGTCACAGCCTTCGTCGGAGTAGCGCACCGCCATCTCGACCGGATCGCCCAGGTCGATGTTGTTGGCGAATTTCACGCCTTTGGTGACGCGCCGGTTGATGATGTCCAGGCAGGGGATGATGCGTTTTGTGAGCATGGCGTTTAGCGGGGTGGCGTGGGGGAGCCTGCAATCAGGTGTCCGGTGTCCAGCGCAGAAAGTTTTCAAGCAGGCGCAGGCCGATGCGGCCCGATTTTTCGGGGTGGAACTGGGTGGCGGCCACATTGCCGCGAGCGACCATCGAGCTGAAGGTTACTCCGGCGTAGCAGGTGGTGCCCAGCGTCAGGGACGGGTCGGCGGGCGCGGGGTAGTAGCTGTGCACAAAGTAGAACTCGCTCTCGTCGGCGATGCCGGCGAGCAGCGGATGCGGGCGCGCGGCCTTCACCTGGTTCCAGCCGATCTGCGGGACTTTGTCGCGCCGGTCGCTGGGTCGGAAACGCACGGCGCGGCCGGGCAGCAGGCCGAGCGTCACGGTGCCGCCGTCCTCTTCGGAGGCGTCAAACAGAATCTGGGTGCCCAGGCAGATGCCGAGAAAGGGGGTGCCGCGCACGGTGACGTCACGGAGGGCCGGGGCAAGCCCCAGCGCGTCGAGATGAGCCATGGCTGATCCGGCTGCGCCAACCCCTGGAAAAACCACGCGCTCGGCGGCGCGGATCTTAGCGGGATCGGACGTCACGGTCGTGTCGCAACCGAGCGCACCGAAGGCGAGTTGCACGCTGGTCAAGTTGCCGGCTTTGTAATCCACGATGGCGAGCATGATGTCACTCAGGGGTTGGGCGTGTTGAAGGCACAGATTTTGGTTGAGAGGCGATGCGATGTCAAATACAATTGCGCGCAATTGATACCCGGTGAGGGGTCCTAAAAAGCGCGGGGTGCGCGTGCATGTGCGGAGCACAGTCGGGAGCGCGGGCGCCCCCGCCCGCATGTGGCAATCCCTGGATGACAGGAAGGAAGATGACGATGCGACTACATGGTATGGCGGTAATGGTGACGCTGGCCGGGCTGGCCTGCGGACTGGCTGAAGCGAAGAGCGTGAAACTTTTGGCGGTCGGCAACAGTTTTTCTAACAACGCGCTGTGGTTTTTCAAAGAGATCGTCAAAGCTGCCGGCCATGAGCCGGTGGTGGGGCACGCCATGATCGGCGGATGTGATTTTGACCGGCACGTGCGGCATGCGGAGGCCTTCGAAAAGAATCCCGCCGATCCCGAGGGCCGTCCCTATGAAGGCAAAAAAAGCCTGCAGGAGCTGTTGCAGCAGGACAAGTGGGAGTACGTGACCATTCAGCAGGTGAGCCACAAGGCGCCCCGCCCGGAGACTTACCAGCCGGGCGCGGACCGGTTGATCGCGATCATCCGCAAGTATGCGCCTCAGGCCGAAATCGTGGTGCATCAGACCTGGGCTTATCGCGATGATCATCCGGTCGGCGGGACCAAGGGATTCGTCTCCACGGACGACATGTACCGCAAGGTGCGTACGGCCTATGATGCCTTTTGCCAGGCCAAGGGGGTGCGGTTGATTCCGAGCGGTGACGCCATGGAGGCCGCGCGCCGCGATCCGGCGTGGGGCAAATTCGTGCCTGATCCGGCATTCGATCCCAGAACGGCGGTTTATCCCGCGCTGCCGACCGAGAAACGTTCGCTGCACAGCGGCTACACGTGGCGCAAGGATCCGAAGAGCGGGGCGTTCCGGCTGGGCGAGGACAAATTCCATGCGAATACGCAGGGCATCTACCTGCTGGGCTGTGTCTGGTTCGAGTTCTTTTACGACACGAGCGTGGTCGGCAATGCCTTCGTGCCCAAGGGCGTCTCCGCCGAGGATGCCGCGGTGCTGCAGCGCGTGGCGCATCGCGTGGTGGGCGAAAAGCAGCGCCCCGCGCTGTTGCCATAACCGGCCCGGAATGAAAAAAGGCGGGGCGTGTGCCCCGCCTTTTTTCGTGCGCAAAACGCCGGCGGCGCTCAGCCGTTGCGCGCCTCGAAGTCCTTCATGAACGCGACCAGCGCCTGGACGCCGTCGACCGGGAAGGCGTTGTAGATCGACGCGCGGATACCGCCCACGGAGCGGTGCCCCTTGAGCTGCTTCATGCCCGCCTCGGAAGCCTGCTTGATGAAGAGCGTTTCCAGCTCTTCGGTGGGCAGGCGGAAGGTGACATTCATGTCTGAACGATACTCTTTCTTGGCGGTGCCGCGGTAGAAGCCCGACGCGTCGATGGCGTCATAAATCAGTTGGGCCTTGTCGCGATTCTGCTTGAAGAGATTCTCAGGCCCCACCTTTTTCAGCCAGCGCGTGGTCAGGCAGAGCATGTAGATGCTGAAGCAGGGCGGCGTGTTGTAGAGCGAGTTGTTCTCGATGTGCGTCTGGTAACGCAGCATCGCCGGCAGCGAGATGTTACCCTTCTCGGCGAAGTCCTTGCGGATCGCGACCAGCGCGACGCCGGAGGGGCCGAGGTTTTTCTGCGCGCCTGCGTAAATCACCGTACAGCGGGAGTAATCGAGCGGACGGGAGAGGATGTCCGACGACATGTCGGCGATCAGCGGCGAGCCGGTTTCGGGCAGCGCCTTGAACTGTGCTCCGGAGATGGTTTCGTTGGTGGTGATGTGGCTGTACACCGCGCCCGGCGTCCACTTCATCTCGGACAACTCCGGCATGCGCGTCGGGATGTCCTTCTGGCAGTCGGCCGCGATACTGACGTTGCCGATGAGCCGAGCCTGCTTGACGGCTGCGGCGCCCCACGAGCCGGCATTGACATAATCGGCGGTCTGGCCTTCGCCCAGGAAGTTCATGGGCAGCATGGCGAATTGCAGGCTCGCGCCGCCTTGCAGGAACAAAACCGCGTAGTCGTCGTTCAGGCCGAGCAGCTCTTTGATGTTCGCGACCGCTTCGTTGTGAACGGCGTCGTACTCTTTGCCGCGGTGCGACATCTCCATGATGGACATGCCCGAGCCCTTGTAGTCCACCAGATCGGCCTGGGCTTCTTGCAGAACGTCCACCGGCAGGGTCGCGGGCCCCGCTCCGAAATTATACACGCGTGCCATACGTTTACTCCTTAACTGTGTGGTGCCGGTTAGCGCACCCGAGGCCGCATCTCCCGGCTTTCAAGTAAGGCGTAATGATGCATCAGGCGTGCCGGCATTGTCAATGCGGGAACACTCTCCGGATTGCGCCGGGCAAGCGTCACTCCATGCCTTTGAAGACCTTTACCCAGCGCAGGACCGGCGACTGGGTCATGCGAATGGCGTCTTTCGGGCAGATTTCGTGGCAGCAACTGCAACTGATGCAGCGCTGTCCGTTCAGCAGCGGAACCGGCGCGCCGGCTGGCAGGCTGAGGGCTTGGACCGGGCAGGCCTTCACGCACAGGCCGCAGCGGACACAGGCCTTCGGTGAGAAGGCCGGCCGCACCCAAATGACGCGTCCGGCACGCCGGACCAGCCAGTCCGGCAACAGCCGCAGCACGTGGGCCCCCGACGGCACATCGAACGCGGCGACGGTGATCGGGTCGCCGAGCGGCTGCGGAACTTCCGCGCGGGCGTCCAAATAGGGGACGCGGCTCGGATCGATGTGCAGCATCGCGCACAAGACACGGTCCAGCGCGAAGGGGTCTTCCGCGGCGGCGAGAAAGCCGAGCGGGATCGGACGCCCGTTGGCGGGGCCCTGACCCTCCATGCCGACCACCGCGTCGGCGAGGGTCCAGCAGGGCGGCATGACGCTCCAGAGCGTGCGCACCAGGCGTCCGAACACCTCCGGTTTGGGATACTGGCGGTGCAGCGTCGTCTTGGCGTAGCCGGGGATCGTGCCGTAGATGTTTTTGACGGCGGCGGTCAGCAGGGTGAGCGAATGGCTCTTGACTTTGGGCAGGTTGACGATGCGGTCGGCCTCCAGCACCGGGCGTGCGATCGGGAAGGTGAAGCCTCCGCGCGTGAACGTTTCGGCGCCGGCCTGTTCGAGCGCGATCAGAGGCACCCCCTCCTCGGCGCACACCGCGCCGATCCCGGACCGCTCCCACACGCACGCCAGATTCGCGGCGCTGGCAGGGCTGTCGCCGACCGTGACCTGCGCGCCGGCCGCCTTGAGTCGGCGGATCACCAGCCGTACCAGCGCCGGATGCGTGGTGACCGCCTGTGCGGGCTCGCGGTCAGTCAGCAGGTTGGGTTTGACCAGCACCCGCTGGCCCGCTACCGCAGAGTCGGCGAGCCAGCCGGTCATCTCCAGCAGCCGGTCCAGCGCCGGCGCCAAGGCCGCCTCATAGTCACCACAAGCAACCCGATACACCTGATTGTTCATGACAGCAGTGTAGCAGATCGGCCGGGCGCTTCAAAAGGATGTTCATCCGCCCTTAGCGGCGCGACAGGAGGTGGGCGGCGAGGTCGCGTTCGAAGGCCAGCAGGGTCTGGCACTGGGCGCAGCGCGCCGAGTCGATCTGCCGGGCCTCCGCCGGCAGGGCTGCGCGTTCGCCGCAAGCGAAACAGCGGACCGCGGCACCGGCCGTGGCGGCCGCAAGCTGTCCGGTGGCGGCGTCGCGCGCGAACCAGTCGTCCGACGGCCGTCCGCTGAGGGTATCGTAGGCGGCCTTGATCTGCGCGAACTTCTCGGCGGTCAGCGCCTGGATGGCCGGGTCGAGGCCGCTGTGTTTATCCGGATGATACGTGAGGCTGAGCGCGCGGTACGCGCTTTTGATCTGCGCGTCATCGGCGCTGTAGGGGACGCCCAGTGTGTGGCAGGACTCGCGCCGTTCCTGCGCGGAGGCTGAACGCCGCACATAAAGCAGTGAAGCGTTGCGGAGATCGTCATCGTGAAGCCCGGCCGGCCGCGCGTAGCCGGCGATGCAGTCGGTCTCGGCCGGCGTTTCGTCGCCGTCGCTGACCGCCACGCGCCACAGCCAGACAGCCGAAGCGCGCGCGAGATCGGGCGTGTCGCGCACCAGCGCGGCGAGCCGGGCCAGCGGACGGTCGATCCGCGCGCAGTCGTCGATCAGATACGAGAGATCGTGCGGCGACAGCGCGCCGCCGACCGCCTGGTTAAGCTCGGCGAGGATCGCGCGGATGGCGAGGTCCTCGCGCGCGGTGTACCGGCCGTCGACCCGGGCCAGTTCATACAGCGACGCGGCGGTGACGGCGATCAGGCGCTGCGCCTGTTTCTGCGGCGTGGGTGCCTTGCGGTCCACGAGATAATGGCCGGCAGCGGCACCGGCCACCGCGCCCCAGGGGCCGAGGAACGAACCGATGCTGCCGCCGATCATTTTGCCTTGCCAAGACATATTGAAAATGAGGGAATCGCGAAAAGAGAGAGCGGGTGGGGTGTCGGCGTCAGGGAGCCGGGACGAGATGGACGGCGTGGCCGCCGTTCGCGGCCATGTCGGCGGTGAGGGTGTCGGCGGCGGTCACGCGGCGCGTGGCGCAGGCGACGCGCGTGCGGTCTGAACCGTCCGGCGCACCGTCGCTGTAAAGGGCGGCGGTGTAGGTTTTGCCGGGGGTGAGGAACGAGAGGGGGATCTCCAACGTGCGGCGCTCAAGGGCATTGATGGTGCCGATGAACCAGGCATCGCCGCTGCGCCGGGCGATCGATGCGTACGCGCCGATCCGGCCGTGCAGCGCGCGCGTGTCGTCCCAGACCGTCGGCATCTGGCGCCAGAAGTCCAACTCCGGCTCGCCTTTGTACATGCCGGGGTTGTCGTACCAGAAGAGGAATTGCCACGGGCTGTAGGTGACGACGCCCAGCGCGAGCTGATGCGCCCGCGTGTTCTTGACGCGCCCGTTGTACCAGCACGGCGTGTAGTCACCGGGACCGCACAGGTAACGGGTGAAGGGCAGCGCGCAGTTGTGCGGCGCGGCCGGCATCTCTTCGTTGCCGCGGATGCCTTCGACCGTCATGACGTTGGGCCAGGTGCGCTGGTTACCGGTGAGGCGGTATTCGTCATGGATGTCGATCATCATGCGCGCTTCGCCGGCCTTGCGGATGGCGTCCGAGAGCCAGGTCGTCCACTTTTGGCTGCCGACGTTGACGAAGCCGTACTTCATGCCGACGATGCCCCACGAGGTATAGAGCGGCAGCAGGTCGTCCAGACGGCGCTCCAGTTCGCGACGATTGACGTAGACGATGACACCGACGCCGTTCGTCTTGGCGTAACGGATGACCTCGGGCAGGTCCAGCGGCCCTTTGGAGCGTTTGGGGTCGAGCGTAACCGTGCGCGCGTCGGAGGCGTCATCGTACTCGTGGCCGTACCACCCCGCGTCGAATTCGATGTACTGCAGGTTCATGGTCTTGGCGAAATCGACACACGCCATGCCGCCTTTGGTGGTGAGCGAGGTCTCGCGGATGACCTTGCCGGGCTTGATCCACGAGGTGTCGGCGATCCGCGAGGGCTCATTGAGGTTGAGGATGAAATCATTGTTCTCCAGCAGGCGGCAGGCGTTGTCCGCCACCCTGACATAGCGCCACGGGGACACGCCTGATTTTTCGAGTGAGACGGGACTGTCGAGGTCAGCCTTGAGCGTGTATGCCTTGCCGGGGACGGGCGCGAATTTCATGCGGGCGAAATCGACGAGCGCCGCTTCGCCGATGGCGGCGACCGGGCCTTCGGCGGTCTCGACGGTGAGCGGACGCTCCGCGCCCTTCTTCACGGCGGAAAGCGCTTCCGGCTTGTACTCGCCCTGAGCGGCGTAGACGGGCCAGGCACGGTGATCGCCGGTGAAAACGAATTCGGTGAGTTCGTTTGTGACAGACGCACGCAGCCGGAGCGGAGCCGACACCGCGTATCGGAAGGCGATCCCCGCGTTGTAGGCGCGGAACACGAACAGGATCCCCGCGTCCGATGCCGTCTGTTCCACGCCTAAAACCATCTGCCTGAACTGGTCTGAAACAGTGGCGCGTTCGCCGAACGGCGGGTGCCAGACGAGGTTGGTCTCGTCTCGCAGCACATCCTCCGGGCGCACCGCCGCAAACCCTCGGCTTAAGTCAGTGCCGTCTGACAGGGCCAAGCCCAAGCGCGAGGGCAGGATGACGGGCATGCCTTTATAATCGACGCGGTAGGAGAAACCGCCGTCCTCGCCCTGCACGACCGTCGCGCGCACGTTACCGTCGGGCGACGTCAGCGGAAACGATTGCGTCGCCGCAGTGGCGGTGGCGGCAAGCAAAAGAAGGACGGCGCACGCTGAACGCCGAACGCCGGATGTCGTCTGTCTCATCGGGTTAAACTCCGTAGCCGGGCAGGCGTTTGACGCGCAGCCGGGCGTTGGCGGCGGAACTGTTTTTGAAGGCGCGCTGGGCGGGGTCGAACTCCAGGCGTTTGCCGGGGTCGAACAGCGCGGCGAGCGCGACAAGCGACGCCTGCGTGATGTTTCCTGCATAGGCGAAGTCTGAGCCGACCGGCGCGCCGCCCTTGATCGCGTCGAGCCATTCATGGTACGGCGAGCCGCCTTTCACGCGCGGGTAGCGAGGGGGCGGCAGGTCTTTGTTGGCGTCCGACGTATCCACCAGTTTCCCGTCCTTGATGAGTCTGAGGTTCTTGGCGCCGTGCGAGCCGTAGACGATCACGCCTTTGTCGCCGTAGATCACGCCGCCTTCACCGCTCGGGCCGCTGTTGACATACTTTTCCATGCGGGGGGCGAACTGGTCGTGCGGCAAGCCGTCGGGGCAGGGGACAGACCGGTACCGCGGGCCGTCGAACCATTTGACCGTGACGGGACCGCGCGCGTTCTTGGCGGGGAAGGAGAGGGTGAAGACATCGCCTTTCGGGTACGTGACGCCGTGCTTGGAGGGCTCCCAGTCGCCGAGGTCGTCCACGCGCACCGCCTCCGGCAGGCCGAGATCCAGCGCCCAGAAGATCGGGTCCATCAGGTGGCAGGCCCAGTCGCCGAGCGTGCTGCAGCCATAGTCGGTCCAGAACCGCCAGCGCCCCGGCAGGTAGAGCGGGCAGTAGGCACGATGCGGCGCGACCGGTCCCTGCCAGCGCTCCCAGTCCAGCTCTTGGGGGATCGAATGCGTCTTCGTCAGCTCGTCGAGCTGATCCATGCAACTGTAGCTGGCGGGTGCCCAGAAGTGCGCCTCTTTGACGGTGCCGATGAGTCCGGCCTCGATCCATTCGCGGAAGGTGCGGATGGTGTCAAAGGCGTGTCCCTGGTTCATCGCCTGGTTGACGAGCTTGGCGCTGCGCGCGACCGCGATCATCTGGTCGACCTCGCCGAAAGTCTGCGCCAGCGGTTTCTCGCACTGGACATGCTTGTTGCGGCGCAGGCATTCGATCGACATGGCCGCATGCCAATGGTCGGGGGTGCCGATGGTCACGGCGTCGATCTGCTTGTCGAGTGTGTCCAGCATCTGGCGGTAGTCTTTGAAAAAGGGCGCCTGCTTGAATTTCTCCTGCATCTTGCCGGTGCGGCGCGTGTCGACATCGCAGAGTCCGACGATTTCAGCGCCACAGCCGGCCACGCCCACGATGTTGGAGACGGGGCGTCCGGCGCAGCCGATCGCGGCGACGCGGATGCGCTCGCTGGGCGGCGTCTGGCCGCTGCCCGCGATGACATAACGCGGCACCACGCTGAACACTGAACCGGCAACCGCCGCACGCCGCAGAAAGCTTCTGCGTGAAGATCCCGCCTGACTCGTCATAGAACGCCCCCTTTTATCTGTCATTACGGTTATTGAAAAACAGACTCTATTATGAATCAGGCGTACGAACAGTCAACTCTCCTTTTTCAAAGGTCTTGCGTGCGACCGCCGCAAGTCGCCCGTCGCCTGTCGCCTGTCCATTTCAATGGCCTCGCGGGCGCGAAAACGCCGGGACAGCGTCCGCCCGACTATGGTAAGATCCGCCGCGTGACCAGAGACCGAATAGACCAGCTTGCGCGCCGTATGGAAGGCGGGCGCGACCATCTGATCGCCCTGCTGCAAGCGGTGCAGGACGAGGACGGTTTTCTGTCGGCCGGCGCACTCGCCGCCGTGGCTGAACGGCTTGGCGTGAGCGAAGCCGAGGTGACCGGCGTCGCCACGTTTTACGGACAGTTCCGCCTCCGTCCGGCCGGCCGCCACTGCATCAAGGTGTGCATCGGCACGGCCTGTCATGTGAAGGGCGCAGAACGCACGTACGAGGCTTTCTGCCGCGAGTTGGGGATCGCGGCGGGCGAAGATACCGACGCGCAGGGGGAGTTCACGGTGGAGAAGGTGGCTTGCCTGGGCTGCTGCATGCTGGCGGTGGCAGTGCAGGTAGACCGCACGATCTACGGCCATGTGACGCCGGCGCGCGTCCGGGCGGTGCTGAACGATGTGCGCGCCGGCGAGCGCGCCGGCGGTGCCGTGGCGGAGGCGGTGCCCAGTGGCCTGGGGGCGATGGTGCGACTCTGCGCCTGCTCGAGTTGCGCCGCCGCCGGCGCGTCCGCCGTGCTGCACGAGGTGCGGCGGGTGGTGCGCGACTGCCGCCTGCCCGTCGCGGTGCGCGAGGTCGGTTGCACGGGCGGATCGTTTCACGCGCCGCTGCTTGAAGTGGTGCTGGAAGACGGGCGCCGCTTCCGCTACGGGCGTGTGCGCATCAAGGATGTCGAGCCGGTCCTGCTGGCGCACGTCAAGCCGACGCATCTCGCGGCGCGCGTGCAGGCGACGGTGCGGGCCTGGGCGGAGCAAGCCTTTGCGGGAGAAGGCGATGAGCCGCCGGTCCGCTTTCCGCTGAGCGTGCGCGATCAGGCGGACGCCTGTTACTGGCTAAGCCAGCAGCGGATCGCCACCGAAGGCGCGGGCGAGTGGCCGCCGCTGGATTACGAGGACTACCGGTGTCGCGGCGGTTTTGCGGCGCTGGAACAGTGTCGCGCCGCGCAGTTGCCGGCGCAGGTGGTCGATGTGATCGAGGCGGCCGGACTGCGCGGGCGCGGGGGCGGCGGGTTTCCCACAGGGCGTAAGTGGCGGGCGGTCGCGCAGGCGCGTGCGGCGAGCGCCGCGCAGACGGCGTACGTGGTCTGTAACGGTGACGAGGGCGACCCCGGCGCGTTCATGGACCGCATGCTGCTCGAATCCTATCCGTTCCGCGTGCTGGAAGGGATGCTGATCGCCCTGCACGCTGTCGGTGCCGTTGAAGGCGTGCTTTATATCCGGCACGAATACCCGCTGGCGGTCAGCCGGATCCGCGCCGCGATCGAGGAGTTGGAGCGTCGAGGCTGGCTCATGCTGCGCGACGGGCGACGCCTCGCGCTGCGTGTGGCCGAGGGGGCGGGCGCATTTGTGTGCGGCGAGGAAACCGCGCTGCTGGCGAGTCTGGAGGGACGGCGCGGCGTGCCGCGTCTCCGTCCGCCGTATCCGGCAGAGCGCGGGTTTAGGGCGTGCCCGACCCTCGTCAACAATGTCGAGACGCTGGCGATGGTGCCGTGGATCGTGCGGCATGGCGCCGAGGCGTTCCGCGCGGTGGGCACGTCCGGCAGCGCGGGCACCAAGACCTTCGCCTTGGCTGGCAAGGTCGAGCGCGGCGGGCTGATCGAAGTGCCGATGGGGCTCTCGCTGGGCGAGATCGTCACGCGCATCGGCGGCGGTGTCGGCGAGGGCCGCACGCTCAAAGCGGTACAGGTGGGCGGGCCGTCCGGCGGCTGCCTGCCGGCCGCGCAGGCCGGCACGCCGGTCGATTTCGAAGCATTGGCGCAAGCCGGCGGCATGATGGGGTCGGGCGGCATGGTGGTGCTGGATGACACGGACTGCATGGTGGATATCGCGCGCTATTTTTTGGCGTTCACGCAGCTCGAATCGTGCGGCCAGTGTACGGGTTGCCGTATCGGCACGCGGCGCATGCTGGAGATCCTGGAACGGCTCTGCGAGGGGCACGGACAGCCCGGCGATGTCGAGCGGCTGGAACGGCTCGCCCGTGTGGTGCGCGACGGCAGCCTGTGCGGGCTGGGGCGGACCGCGCCGAATCCCGTGCTCTCGACGCTGCGCTACTTCCGCGCGGAGTATGAGGCGCACGCGCGCGGCATCTGCCCGGCGCGCAAATGCCGCGCGCTGATCGTGTACCGCGTGACGGTGCGCTGCATCGGCTGCACGCTCTGCGCGCAGAACTGTCCGGTCGAGGCGATCGCCTTCACGCCGCTGGAGCGTGCCGAGATCGATCCCTCGCTCTGTACCCGCTGCGACATTTGCCGTCAGGTCTGCCCGGAAAACGCCATTGAAATCGCCGACGCGAATCAGGATAATGACCGTACGGAACCGGCAGAAGGGCGTGCGACGCCGCCTGTCGGGCAGGAGGAAAGAGCATGAGCCGAGAGAAGCAAGAGTTGCAGGGCGTGACCCGGCTGGGCAGTAACGGGACGGCCTATGCCGACCGGTATGACCCCGCCCTGTTGGAGACGTTTGTCAATAAGCACACCGACACCGACTACTGGGTGACCTTTACCTGTCCGGAGTTCACCTCGCTTTGCCCGGTCACCGGGCAGCCGGATTTCGCGACCCTGACGATCCAGTATATCCCGGACGTTCGCATGGTGGAGAGCAAGTCGCTCAAGCTCTACCTCTTCAGCTTCCGTAACCATGGCGACTTCCATGAGGATTGCGTGAACGTGATCCTCAAAGACCTACGCGCGCTGATGGCACCCAAATACATCGAGGTGTGGGGCCGCTTCTCGCCGCGCGGCGGCATCTCGATCGATCCCTACGTGAACTACGGCCGGCCCGGCACCGTGTACGCCGCACTGGCGGATGAGCGGTTCCGCACGCACCAGGGCATGCGCGGCACGGGGGCGCGATGAACGGCGAAAAGGCGCTGGTGATTTTGTCGGGCGGACAGGACAGCACCACCTGCCTCGCACAGGCCGTGCAGGCGCGCGGCGCCCCGGCGGTCTCGTGCATCACGTTCCAATACGGGCAGCGGCACGCGCGCGAGGTCGAGGTGGCGCGCGCGGCGGCAACGCATTTCGGCGTGGCCGAGCACCGGGTGATCGATCTGTCGTGGTACAGCCAGATCACGACCAACGCGCTGCTAGACCCGCACACGGAGATCCGCCTGGCGGACGGCGCGGCGTGCCCGAACACCGTGGTGGACGGACGTAACATGCTCTTTCTGCTGGTCGCCGCGATCTACGCCAAGGGCTGCGGCATCCACGATCTGGTCATCGGCGTCTGCGAGACCGATTTCAGCGGCTATCCGGACTGTCGCGACATTTTCATCAAGTCCTGCACGGTCACGCTGAACCTTGCGATGGACTATGCGTTCCGTGTGCACACGCCGCTGATGGGACTGACCAAGGAGGAGACGTGGGCGCTGGCCGACCGGCTGGGCGTGCTGGAGTATGTGGCGGAGCACACGCTGACCTGTTACAACGGCGTGGTCGGGGCCGGCTGCGGGAGCTGCCCGAGCTGCGTGCTGCGCCGCCGAGGATATGAGGCGTATCTGGCGCGTCAGACGCAGGGATGAAGCAGGGGAAAATGGCGGAACGTTCAACGCTCAACGGGTTAGTTGAAGATGAGGAGAAAGCATGCTAACGGTGTCCAAACAATGCCAGTTTGATGCGGCGCATGTGCTGACGCGCCATGAGGGCCAGTGCCGCAATCTTCACGGCCACACTTACCGCGTGATCGTGGAGGTGGCTGAAGCGGAGGAAGGGAGCGACATGGTGATCGACTTCAAGGATCTCAAGCAAGTGATCCGCGAGGTGATCCTGGACCGCTTCGATCACGCCTTCATCTACAACGAGGCCAGCGAAAGCGAGTGTGAGATCGCGGCGGTAATCGCCAAGCACGGCATGAAGAGCGCTGGGTTGCCGTTCCGTTCCACGGCGGAAAATCTGGCGCGGCACTTCTACGACGCGCTGGCCACGCGCGTGAATGTGGTGGCGGTCAAGGTGTTCGAGACCCCCGAATCGTGCGCGGAGTACCGCCGCGACGCAGGTGGCCGGCCATGAAACAGGACGGGGGACGGATACGGGTCGTCGAGATCTTCGAGTCCCTGCAGGGTGAAGGCTACAACACCGGGATGCCGGCCGTCTTCTTGCGCCTGGGCGGATGCAATCTGGCCTGCCCTTGGTGCGACACGGCCTTTGACAGCTTTGTAACGCTTGAAGAGGACGAGGTGGTTGAGCGGGTTGCGGCGTTCGCGTGTCAGGCGTTGATCATCACCGGCGGCGAACCGTTGATTCACGCGGGATTGGGCGGGCTTTTGGAGCGGTTCAAGCTGCTGGGCCACTGGATCGGCGTCGAGACGAACGGCCTGGTCGCGCCGCCCGAACCGTGGCGGCGCCGCATCGATTATCTGGCGGTGTCGCCTAAAGCGCTCTACGCCGAACTCTACGACGACGACCGGATGGTGCGGCAGGCCGATGAAGTGCGCATCGTGGTGGATGGCGACGTACAGGGGTTCTGCAGGAGCATGCGCGACCGGATCGACGCCGATCACTATTTCCTTTCACCCTGCGATCGCGCGGGAGAGGTCAATCTGGCTGACACCGTGCGCCTGCTGGGGCTGCTGAACCGGGGGCGACGCTCGAAAAAGTGGCTGCTTTCGCTGCAGACGCATAAACTGGCGGGGTTTCGCTGATGGCATGTATTGCGCAAACTGACGCTTTCCCATATACTGTGCACGGACATTGAATAAAGGAGTGATTATGCGAGCGGCATATTGGACTTGCGTAGTGGCCGGGTGCCTGATCGGTGTGGCCGGTCTGCTGGTGGCACAGGATCTTTCCAAGCTCACCGAGGCGCAGAGAAAGCAATTGAACGACTGGATGGCGGAACGCGCCGAGCGGATGATTGCCGTGCATCGGCTGGAAGGCGAGCTGGCCCAGGCCGTGAACGACACCGCCAACACGTCGCCAGAGATCGAGGCGCTGCGCAAGCGGTGCCAAGAGCTGCAAAATGAGCTGTCGCGCGCGCAGGCCGACCTACAGAAAAAGGTCTTGGCCCTGCCTGCGCTGCAAGAAAAGCGCACGAAGCTTGGGCAGGAGCGTCAGAGCATCAAAGAGATCTCGAATAAGGTGAAGGCGTTGACGGACCCGGTGCGGTGATCCGGTCGTGTTTGTCGTTGAGCGCGGGAGAAAGGTGTACGCATGGCGAAGCAGAAGAGCAGCAACAACGGTACGGATAATCGCAAACCGCGTATCCTGATTGTCACCCCTGAGATCACCTACCTGCCGTCCGGCATGGGCAATATGGCGTGCCGGCTGACCGCCAAAGCAGGCGGTCTGGCGGATGTCTCGGCGTCGCTGGTGGCGGCGCTGTTTGACCTCGGCGCCGATGTTCACGTGGCGCTGCCGCACTACCGGCGCATGTTTCATGTGGAGGTGGGGCAGTTGATCAGTGACGAGCTGCGCGTCTACAAGAGCCGCCTGCCCGACACGCGCATCCATCTGGCCGAGGACCGCTGCTTTTATTATCGCGACACGGTCTACAGCTATTCGCAGAATGAGAATCCCAAGCTGGCGCTCGCCTTCTCGCGCGAGGTGATCAACAACATCATCCCGACGGTGCAGCCCGACCTGATCCACTGTAACGACTGGATGACCGGGCTGATTCCCGGCGCGGCGCGTCGCATGGGGATCCCCTGCCTCTTCACGGTGCACAATATTCACACGCATCATCTGACGCTGGCGCAGATTGAGGACTCGGGCATTGACGCGGCCGAGTTCTGGAGCAACCTTTACTACACGCGCGTGCCGTACAATTACGAAGAGTCGCGCAACTCGAATGAGATCGACATGCAGGCGAGCGGGGTCTTCGCCTCGCACTTTATCAATACGGTCAGCCCGACCTTCCTCAAAGAAATCGTCAACGGCTGGCACGATTTCATTCCGCGCGCGCTGCGCGGGGAGATCCGCAACAAAGACCGGGCCGGCTGCGCGGCGGGCATCCTGAATGCGCCCGACGCCGGGGACAACCCCGCGGCGGATCCCAACCTCGAGGTCAATTACACCCCCGAGACGCATCGCGAGGCCAAGCGCGCCAACAAGATCGCCTTTCAGCATAAAGTGGGGTTGGAGGAGGATCCCGATGTGCCGCTCTTCTTCTGGCCGTCGCGGCTCGATCCCGCCCAAAAGGGTCCGCAGCTTCTGGCCGACATCCTCTACCGCTTCATGTCGCGCCACTGGAAGCGCCGCGTGCAGATCGCCATCGTGGCGAACGGCTCGTTTCAGCAGCCCTTCTACGATATCCTGCGCCACCACGACCTTTACGGGCGTCTGGCCGTGTGCGATTTCAACCAGGGGCTTTCGCAGCTCGGCTTCGCGGCCTCGGATTTCACGCTGGTGCCGTCGCTCTTCGAGCCGTGCGGCCTGCCGCAGATGGTGGGGCAGCTCTACGGGTCGCTGCCGGTGGTGCACGATACCGGCGGACTGCATGACACCGTTGAGCACATTGATCCGGCGCTCGGGACCGGTAACGGCTTCGTCTTTAAGATCTACGACTGCCGCGGGCTGGAGTGGGCGATGGACAAGGCGATGGAGTTCTACGGCCGCCCGGCCGAGGATCGCGAGGGTCAGATCGCGCGGGTGATGCGCGAAGGGCTCGCCCGGTTCAACCATGAGACCTGCGCGAAACGTTATATCGAAATCTATGAGAAAATGCTCAAGCGGCCGCTGGTGCGGTCGTTCGCGTAAGGTCGGGATTCACCCTGTATCGAGGAGGTCAGGCTATGGCACTGTCGGCTTTGCGCGCGCGTCTGTTGGACGACCCCTACCTCGCGCCGTATGCCGAGATCATCCGCAGACGCACCGGGAAGGCTGCGCAGCGGGCCGCTGAGCTCGCGAGCGTGCCGGGGTCTTTGGCCGAATTCGCCTGTGCCCACGAGTATTACGGGTTGCACCGCGCGGAAGACGGATGGATCTTTCGGGAGTGGGCCCCCCATGCGACCTCGATGTGGCTGGTGGGCGACTTTTCGGAGTGGCAGGTAAGCGACACGTTCCGCCTGAGCCGGTTGCCGGGACGCGATGTCTGGGAACTGCGGCTGCCTGCCGACCGCCTGCGCCACGGCCACTGCTACCGGCTGGAAATGGCGTGGGAGGGCGGACGAGGCGAACGTATCCCGGCCTACGCGCGGCGGGTGGTCCAGGATCCGGGCACGCTGCTTTTTGCCGCCCAGGTCTGGGATACGCCCCCGTATGTTTGGCGCGTACCGTCGTTTAAGGTGCCCAAACGCGTGCCGTTGATCTATGAGACCCACATCGGCATGGCCCAGGACAAATTGGGTGTCGGCAGTTTCGACGAGTTCCGCGAGAAGGTGTTGCCGCGCATCGTGCGCGCCGGGTACAACACCATCCAGATCATGGCGGTGATGGAGCATCCCTACTACGGTTCCTTCGGCTATCACGTCTCGAGTTTTTTCGCCTGCTCCTCGCGGTTCGGCACGCCCGAGGCGTTCAAGGCGCTGGTCGACGCGGCGCACGAGGCCGGCGTCGCGGTGATCATGGACATCGTCCACTCGCACGCCGTCAAAAACGAGCGGGAGGGCCTGTCGCGGTTCGACGGCTCCCCGTATCAGTATTTCCACGACGGACTGCGCGGGTGGCACGAGGCCTGGGATTCCCGCTGTTTCGATTACGGCAAGACCGACGTGCTCCATTTTCTGCTCTCCAACTGCCGCTACTGGCTGGATGAGTTCCATGTCGACGGCTACCGCTTTGACGGCATCACCAGCATGCTCTACCTGCACCATGGCTTGGGCGTGGATTTCATGGACTACGGCCAGTACTTTGACGCGACCGTTGACGAGGACGCCTGGATCTATTGTGCGCTCGCCAACCGCGTGATCCACGAGGTCCGTCCCGACGCCGTCACCATTGCCGAGGACGTGAGCGGCATGCCGGGCATCGCGGCGCCGCTCGCCGACAACGGCGCGGGCTTCGATTACCGTATGGCGATGGGCGTGCCTGAGTGCTGGTTCCGGCTGGTGCGCGATGTGCGCGACGAGGACTGGAGCATCGGCTACCTCTGGCACGAGTTGACCAACCGCCGTGCTGACGAGCAGACGGTGAATTACGTGGAGAGCCACGACCAGGCACTGGTCGGCGGCAAAACCCTCTTCTTCCAATTGGTCGACGCCGCGATTTATGACGCCATGTCGCGTGCGGCCGCCAACCTCAAGGCCGAGCGCGGTGTGGCGCTGCACAAACTGGCGCGCCTGGCCACGCTGGCCACAGCCGGCCACGGTTACCTCAACTTCATGGGGAACGAATTCGGCCATCCCGAATGGATCGATTTTCCGCGCGAGGGCAACGGGTTTTCCTACCACTATGCGCGCCGCCAATGGGCGCTGCGCGATAACCCCGACCTGTACTACTGGTGCCTCGGCGAATTTGACGAGGCCATGATCCGACTGGTACGCGACTGTCACGCGCTGGAAGGCACCGTGCCCCGCCGGCTCTTCGTGTCAGACACCGACAAGCTCCTGGTCTTTGAGCGCGGGTCGCTGGTCTTCCTCTTCAACTTCCACAGCGAGGCCTCGGTGACCGACTACCCGGTGCTGGTGCCGCCCGGCGCCTATCGGTTGGTCATGGACAGCGACGAGCCACGCTTTGGCGGGCAAGGGCGCATTCAGCCGGACCAGACGTTCGAGCTGCTCACAGAAGTGCGCGGCAACGAGCTGTGCACCGTCATCAAAGTCTACCTGCCCTGCCGCACCGCCATGATCCTCGAGCGCGGCTTGGCGTGACGTGCCGTCAGCAACACCGTTTTTTTTACCGCGTGGCGTCCATGACGCCGCGGAAGTAACCGATCGACTCAGCGATGCCCAGCAGCGGATCGGACATGTCCTTCTCATACTCCAGGCTGCAGACGCCGCTGTACTTGACTTTGCGCAGTGCGCGCACGAAGGCCGGCATGTCGATTTTGCCGCGCGGCATCTCAATGCCACGTCCTTTTTTGGTGGCTTCGGTTACATTCTTGATGTGAATGTCGTGGACGCGCTCGGCATACGTCAGCATCGCCTGGACCGGGTCCCTGCCGTCGCGAAGCTGATGGCCGATGTCGAGGCAGAGCCCCACGCGCACATCCATGTCTTGGATCAGTTCCATCGCGCTTTCCGCAGTGGGGAAAAGCTCCGGCATGTCCGGACCGTGGTTGTGAATCGCGTACTTGATGTCGTACTCTTTGACCTTCGTATTGATCAGGGCCAGCAGCTCGGGCGAAGAAACGCGCTTCTTGTCGATCATCTTGAACGGCACGCCGACCAGCGTCTTGACGCCCACGCGCTTGGCGTACGCGAACGCATTGTTGACCTCCTGCTCGCTGCCCATGTAGATCGGCCCCACGCCGTACCCGGTGACGCCGGCCTGCTTGCAGGTCTCGTGAAAGGCCGCGATCTGCTCGTCGGTACTGGTCAACGGCAGGTGGAAATCCTTGATGCACAGATCGTGCACATCGACGCGCTTCAGCATGTCCAGGGTCTGGTCGAGCTTGAACTTGTGAAACGTGTAGCCGGCGATGCCGAGCCGGAACGTGTCTTGCGGGTGACCGCCCTGTCCGGCGGGGGGCTGCGCGTGCGCCCGCTCCGTCATCAGCGCCGGTGCGGCGGCCGCCACGGCTAATCCGAGGCCGGCCTGCTTGAAAAAGGAACGTCGAGACGTCATACCCAATACCTCCTGATAAAAAGATCATGCGTTTGTAAACGGCGCGGCGTTTAAAGTCAAGAGCAATCGCGCCCGAGCAAGAAAGCGGTTGCTTCCGATCGAAGGCAACACGTATACTAGGCCATCTTTTATCTTCTTTGGAGTACGTTTCGATGGCTGACAAGAGAGTGCCGTTCACCTTGGAGCACGTGGAAAAGATTGCCGCGGCCTATCCCACGCCGTTCCATCTGTATGACGAGCGCGGCATCCGCGCCAATGCGCGCCGTCTCAAAGCCGCATTTGCGTGGAATCCCGGCTTTCGCGAGTATTTCGCCGTCAAGGCGTGCCCCAATCCGTTCCTCATGAAGCTGCTGAAAGCGGAGGGGTTCGGCATGGACTGCAGCTCGCTGCCTGAATTGCTGCTCTCGGAACGGATCGGCGTGACCGGCGAGTCGATCATGTTCACGTCGAACGACACGCCGGCCGATGAGTTTGTCAAGGCCAAGGCGCTGGGCGCGGTGATCAATCTCGACGATCTGTCGCACATCCCGTTTCTCGAGGCGAGTGCCGGCCTGCCGGAACTGGTTTGTTTCCGCTACAACCCCGGCCCTCTCAAGGGCGGCAACGCGATTATCGGCAATCCCGAGCAGGCCAAGTACGGCTTCACGCGCGAACAGCTTTTCGAGGGCTACCGTCAGTTGAAGGCCAAGGGCGTGCGACGCTTCGGCCTGCACACAATGGTGGCCTCGAACGAGTTGAACCCGCAGTATTTTATCGACACGGCGGAGATCCTCTTCGATCTGGCGGCCGACATCTCGCAAGCGGTGGGCATCGCCTTCGACTTCATCAACATCGGCGGCGGTATCGGCATTCCGTACCGTCCCGAGCAGGAACCGGTGGACCTCGAACGCGTCGGCGAGGGCGTGCGGCAGGCCTACGCGTCGCGGCTGATCGCCAAGGGCCATCCGGATCTCAAGCTCTACATGGAGTGCGGCCGCATGGTGACCGGCCCGTACGGCTACCTGGTTACGCGTGTGCGTCATGTCAAAAAGACCTACAAAACGTTCGTCGGGCTCGACGCCTGCATGGCAAACCTGATGCGCCCGGCGCTGTACGGCGCCTATCACCACATCACCGTTCCGGCCAAGGTCGACCTGCCCTGCGACACGGTCTGTGATGTCACCGGTTCGCTCTGTGAAAACAACGACAAGTTCGCCATCGACCGCGCGCTGCCGGCGCTGACCCCCGGCGACCTTGTGGTGATTCACGATGCCGGCGCGCACGGGCACGCCATGGGCTTCCAATACAACGGGAAGTTGCGCTCAGCGGAGTTGCTGCTGCGCGAAGACGGCAGCGTCGTGCAGATCCGCCGCGCCGAAACCCCTGGCGACTATTTCGCGACGCTCGACTTCGGCGCGCTGGCTCCGTTCCCGGTTTAAGGCACCCGCGCGGCCAAGCGCGTTCACGATGATTACAATCCTTTACCGCGATGACGACTGCGTGGCCGTGATGAAGCCGGCCGGCGTCGCCTCTGTGCCCGAACGCCGGGATGACAATGCGTGCCTGTGCGCGCACCTGTCGCGCCAACTTGGCCAGCGCGTCTACCCGGTGCACCGGCTTGATAAAGAGGTGAGCGGCGTGATCCTCTATGCGCTGACCGCTCCGGCTCACCGCCTGCTGAACAGCGCCTTCGAGCGGCGCGAGGTGCAGAAGACCTATCTGGCCGTGACGCACGGCGCGCCCGCGGAGGACGCGGGCGAGATCAACGGTCCGATTCACGCGTTCGGCTCCGGCCGCATGGGGGTGGACGCGCGGCGCGGCAAGCCCTCCCTCACACGCTTTGCGGTGCGGCAACGCGGCGCGCGTTTTGCGCGGGTCGAAGCCTTCCCGCTGACCGGGCGGCGGCACCAGATCCGCGTGCATCTCTACAGCATCGGCCATCCGATTGCGGGCGACCCGTGCTATGGCGATGCGGCCTTGCGCTGCGGGGGCCATCCGCGCCTGATGCTGACTGCCACCGGGCTCGCGCTGGCGCTGCCTGGCGGCGCCAGGCTCGATCTGCGCGACAACGTGCCGGACGATTTCCGGGAAGCCGCGCGCGACGTCTACGGACTGACCGGCTAAAAAAGGAGTCTTCGATGAGGCATGTACTCAAGGCGTCGATCCAAACGGCTGTGCTGCTGTCGCTGGCTGGCGTATCGACGGGCGTGGCGGGAACGTACTACACGCATTATACGAATTATAGCTGCCAAGTAGCTTTGACGTTGGAGGCCCGCGAGATTGCGAGTGGCAGGGTCCTGAATTACAGCGTCGCGGCCTCCGGCTACCTCTCTGGCTATACAACGAGCGGCCCCTCGACAACCATTCCCGTGGACGTCCTCCGGGATGGACAAACGATCATCACGCTCAATGCGCCATGGCGTCCCTATGGGGTCACGCCCATAGGGGCCGCCATCACGAACTTGGCCGTCGGCGCCCACACAATCGCCATCCAGCATACCAACGCCTTCGAATACTACTCTGAAACCGTGTTTTCCCATTCGGTCTTTCATAGTAATCCGTGGGGGGCCGACTGGTACGATTACTATTGAGGCTCTTGCAAAACCCCTCGCGATCTCCGCCTACGGCGGCCATCGCGAGGGGTTTTGGAAGGAGAAAATGCCTGTTTGACGGCCGTTCTATGCAATGATGACCGTATTTCTATTTTGGGATAA
>JAQUEX010000009.1:0-35499 GCA_028684935.1 Kiritimatiellia bacterium
CGCAACGTGTGCTGTGGAACGGCCAGCCGGTCGATTTCTGCTATCTGGCGGAGGCGCGCGTTCTCTGGGTCTCCGCGTCGGGCAGCGGCCGTCTGGATGTGGTGGACGCTCCGTGAGTGTGAGGCCTCGTCGGTAACTTCAACGTTCGGCGTTCGATGTTCGGCGTTCAAAGTTACCTGCATCGTTTGTTCCCGCTCCGCGGGCGGGGCCTTGCCGGTCGTACAGGCCGTTGGCGCATGACCGCGGCCCAAACACACGCGCGTGCCTCGCATATCGAGGTTCCTGCGTGACGCTCGGCCTTTTTTTTTGTATCATCACGAGCTGTTTTGGGAATACTTAAGGAGTTGGTATGGAATCGAAAAATACGCGGAAGCGGAGTCGCGATTGCCGTGTGGAGATGAGTGTCGAGGGGCTGAAGGCGGATTTCGCCTGGCATTTGCGTTACACGCAGGCTCGCACGATGGAAATGGCAACGCCGCGTGACCTGTACACCGCGTTTGCGTTCTGCGTGCGGGACCGCCTGATTGAACGGTGGATTGAAACCCGGTCAACCTATCACGCCACGAATGCGAAGTATGTCTATTACCTCTCGCTCGAATTTTTGATCGGACGGCTGCTCGGCAACAATGTCATCAACATGAGGATGGATGAATTGTGCCGCAAAGCGTTGGAGGCGGAGGGGATCGACTGGAACTCCCTGCGCGATTACGAGGTAGACGCCGGGCTGGGAAATGGCGGTCTGGGACGGCTGGCCGCGTGTTTTCTCGACTCGCTTTCCACGCTGAATCTGGCGGCGATGGGTTACGGGCTGCGTTACGATTATGGAATTTTCAAGCAGCGCATCGTCGACGGCCAGCAGGTTGAGGAGCCTGATCACTGGCTGAAAGACGGTACGCCGTGGGAAGTTGCCCGGCCTGAGCATACTCAGATTGTCCATTTCGGCGGGCGTGTCGAGTGCATCACCAATGGGCGTGTCGAATGGCGTTGGGTGGAGACCGACAAGGTGCTGGGGATGCCGTATGATCTGCCGATCGTGGGCTACAGCCAGGCGGTGAATATCCTGCGGCTCTGGTCTGCCAAAGCCGATGACGAGTTCCACCTCGATGATTTCAACAAGGGTTCGTATGTCGACGCGGTGGAAAACAAGGTTCTCGCCGAGAACCTGACCAAAGTCCTCTATCCGAACGACAATGTGCTTGCGGGCAAAGAACTGCGCCTACGTCAGCAGTATTTCTTTGTCTCCTGCTCGCTGCAGGATATCCTGAGGCGTTTCCGCCAGCGCAACAACGACTGGACGGCACTGCCCTCGAAGGCGTTCATCCAGCTCAACGAAACGCATCCGGCGTTGGTCATCCCGGAACTGATGCGGCTCCTGGTGGACCGCGAGGGGGTCGATTGGGAGACCGCTTGGTCCATCACGCGGGCGTGTACGGGGTATACGAATCACACCATTCTGCCTGAGGCGCTGGAGCGCTGGAGTGTGTCGATGATGGATCGGCTGCTGCCGCGCCACATGCAGATCATCTACGAGATCAACGGCCGTTTCCTGCGCCAGGTGGCGGCGATGTGGCCGGGGGATGAGGCGCGCCTCTCGCGCATGAGCGTGATCGACGAGCACGGCGAGCGGTCGGTCCGCATGGCGAATCTCGCGATCATCGGCACCAGCGCGGTCAACGGCGTCGCGCAGCTTCACACCACGATCCTGAAGGAGTCGCTGTTCAAGGATTTCTACGAGATGTACCCCACCCACTTCTCGAACAAGACGAATGGGATCACGCCGCGCCGCTGGCTGTTGAAGGCCAATCCTCAGCTTGCGGAGCTGATTACGGAGGCGATTGGCCCGGAGTGGGTCACCGAATTGGACAACCTGCGGAAGTTGGAGGCGTTCGTGGATGACACGGCGTTTCTCACGCGCTTCCGCGAGGTTAAGCAGGCGAACAAAGTGCGCTTGGCTGATCACATCCGGTCCTCGATCGGGGTCGTGGTTTCGCCGGAGTCGATCTTCGATGTGCAGGTCAAGCGCCTGCATGAGTACAAGCGTCAGTTGCTGCTGGCGCTCTACATCATCGTGATCTATAACCGTCTCGTGGCTGACGCGTCGTACGACCCGTTGCCGCGCACCTTTATTTTCGCGGCTAAGGCCGCGCCCGGGTACACGATGGCGAAATTGATCATCCGGTTGATTCACGGCATCGCGGAAGTGGTCAACGGCAACCCCCGCATGAAAGAAAAGCTGAGTGTGGTCTTTCTGCCCGACTACCGCGTCTCCCTGGCCGAAAGGATCATTCCGGCCGCGAACGTCAGCGAGCAGATTTCACTGGCCGGCACCGAGGCCTCGGGCACCGGAAACATGAAGATGATGTTGAACGGCGCGCTGACGCTCGGTACGCTGGACGGTGCCAATGTCGAAATCCATGAGGAGGTGGGTGACGAGAACATCTTCCTCTTCGGGCTGCGCACGGAGGAGGTCAAAGCCCTGCGCCCGACCTATTCGGCGCGCCAGATCTACCACACGGACCCCGAGATCCGCCAGGCGGTCGACATGATCCGGCGCAATGTGTTCTGCCTGCTCGCGCCGGGCCTGCTGGATCCGATCGTGCGCTCGCTGCTGGACTTTAACGACCACTATCTGCTGCTGGCCGATTTGCGTGACTACATGGACACGCAGGACCGGGTGGAGGCCCTCTACCGCGAGCCGTTGCAGTGGGACCGCAAAGCGCTGGTGAATGTGGCGCGCGCGGGACGGTTTTCGTCGGACCGCACGATCCGTGAGTATGCGCGCGACATTTGGCATGTGTCGCCCGTCGACCTCTCGCATCTGCATCTTTGAGGGGAGGATTGCGCATGGGACGTGTGGCACTCGTGACCGGTGGCGCGCGCGGCATCGGCCTGGGCATCTCCGAGGCGTTGGCGCGCGAGGGCTTTGCGCTGGCCGTGTGTGGGACGCGGCCTGCTGAAGCGGCCGCACCTCAGCTTGAGGCGTTGCAGCGGCACGGCGGCGAGATCCTCTACATTCAGGCCGATGTCGCGCAGGGTGCCGACCGGTCGCGGCTGCTCGCTGCGGTGCGCGCCCGGTTCGGCGCACTCCATGTGCTGGTCAACAACGCCGGTGTCGCGCCGCGGGTGCGCGCGGACCTGCTTGAGGCGACCGAAGAGAGTTTCGAGCGCGTCATGCGGATCAACCTGCAAGGGCCGTATTTCTTGACGCAGGCGGCCGCGCGCTGGATGGTCGAGCAGCGCCGTGCGGATGCCGCATTCGGCGGGTGCATCGTGAACATCGGTTCCGTGTCGGCGGAGGTGGCGTCGGTTTCGCGCGGCGAGTACTGTGTGGCCAAAGCCGGGGTGGCCATGATGACGCGGTTGTTCGCGAGCCGCCTGGGCCAGCATGGCTTGCCCGTGTACGAGGTGCGCCCCGGAATCATCCGCAGTGATATGACGGGGCCGGTCCAGGCCAAATACGACGCGCTCATCGCAGACAGCGACCTGTTGATCCAGAAACGCTGGGGCGAACCTGAGGATGTAGGGCGCGCCGTTGCGGTGTTGGCGCGCGGGGAGTTTCCCTATTCGTCCGGCCAGATCGTGTTTGTGGATGGGGGACTCTCTGTGCAGCGGCTGTGAGCGGACTCTCATGAAACAGACGTATTGCCATACGCTGGTGATCGGTTCGGGGGCTGCGGGGCTTCACGCCGCCGTGCAGCTCCGGCGGCGCGGGATCGACACGCTGATCGTCACAGAGGGGCTGCGAAAAGGCACGTCGATCAATACCGGCAGTGACAAGCAGACCTACTATAAGCTCGGACTATGCGGCGCCGAGCCGGATTCGGTTTTCGCCATGGCCGCAGCCTTGTCGGCGGCGGGCGGCATGCACGGCGATCTGGCCGTGGCCGAAGCGGCCGGCTCGGTTCAGGCCTTCGCGCATCTGGTGTCGCTTGGCGTGCCGTTCCCGCACGATGACTATGGCCAGTTTCCCGGGTACAAGACCGACCATGATCCGGCGCGGCGCGCCACGTCGACCGGGCCTTATACATCCAGGGACATGTGCGTGGCGCTGCTTCGCGAAGTTCGGCGACTGGGCGTGCCGATCCATGAGCGGCGGTCGGTCACGTCGCTGCTGGTGAGCGGCTCAGGCACGCGCCGGCGCGTCTGCGGGGCGCTGGCTCTTGAGGCTTCCGGCGGCTGGCAGGCCTACCGGGCCGAAAACGTGGTGTTCGCGGTCGGCGGTTTCGGCGGGCTGTATGCGGCCAGCGCCTATCCCGCCTGCCAGCTCGGGGGCATCGGACTGGCGTTTCGCGCGGGCGCGGCAGGGCGTAACCTGCCGGATTCCCAATACGGGCTGGCTTCGATCCGTCCGCGCTGGAACGTGTCAGGGAGCTACATGCAGGGGGTGCCGCGCCTGATATCGACGGCCGCTGACGGCCGTTCCGATGAGCGCGAGTTTTTGCTGGCTGCATGTGACGATCCGGCGCAGGCTTACAGCCTGTTGTTCCTGAAAGGCTATCAGTGGCCTTTCGACGCGCGCAGGGCGGAAGCCGGGTCTTCGTGGATCGACCGGATGGTCTATGACGAACGCGAGGTCAAGGGGCGCCGCGTGTTTCTCGACTACCGCCGCAATCCCGCCGGTTTTCTTTTTGACGCGCTGTCCGAGGAGGCGCGCAGCTATTTGGCCCGCTCCGGAGCGACGGGGCGCACGCCATTCGCCCGCCTGCTGAAGCTGAATCCCGGCGCGGTCGCCTTCTATCGCGAACGGGGCGTGGACTTGGCCGGGCAACCATTGGAGATCGCGCTCTGCGCACAGCACAACAACGGCGGGTTGGCCGCCTCGCTCTGGTGGCAATCGGTCAATCTGGCGCATCTTTTTCCGGTGGGAGAAGTCAACGGTTCGCACGGCGTGGGGCGTCCCGGCGGCGCGGCGCTCAATGCGGGACAGGTCGGAGGAATGCGGGCCGCAGAGTTTATTGCCGCGCGCTATGCCGGCGCAACGCTTGCGGACGGTGCCTTCGCGGCGTCATTGGCGAACGCGCTCGAAGCGGAGCGCGAATATGCTGCACGGTGCCGGTGCTCGGGGTGGTCGTGGCGAGCGTGCCGACACGAGTTTCAGCAGCGTATGAGCCGGCACGGCGCACATCTGCGCCACGCCGCTGGACTGGAGCGGGCTGTCGCGGAGGCTCAGGCCCAGGTGCGGCGGCTTGAACGCGAAGGGTGCCGCGCGGCGGGACCGCTGGAGCTGATCAAGGCTTTTGAGAACCGCCAGCTCTGCACGGCGCATGCGGGTTATCTCTCGGCGCTGGCCTACAGTGTCCGGTCAGGCGTGGGCAGTCGCGGTTCGTCGCTGGTGATGGATGAGCAGGGCGCGAAGGTGCCGGAAGATCCGGCCTTTCGCGCACAGGTGCTGGAAACGCGGTGCAGCAAGGGGCACGGCTTTCGGCACCGCTGGCAGCCGTGTCGGCCGCTCCCCGCCGCTGAGTTCTGGTTCGAGACGGCGTGGGAAGCGTTCAGGCGCGGTGCGATTCCCGCGCAGACGTGAAACGGCCTGAGCCCTGCGTTGACATTACCCCAGTAAATCCTTAAACTCGTCGTCATTAGTTTGGGTATCGGGTTTGAGATCAGGGGCGTTGCACGAGAGCAACGAATGAAGGGGGATTTAATGACCAGGCGTGACTTCGTGAGGATGACGGCAGGGGCAGGGCTGGCGGCTGGCGTGCCGGGGGTCGGGCGGACTGCGGAAGGCGTGGCCTTCAAAACCCGTCTGCAAAAGGCGTTGATCGCCGGCGTCGCCGATGACGCGACCTGCGAGCGGATCGCCAAGGCGGGATTTCCGGGCGTGGAGTTGACCCAAAAAGAGGTCACGCTTGAGCAGGCGTTGGCCGGGCGGGCCGTGGCGGAGAAGCACGGGGTGAAAATCCACTCCTTTATGGGCGGCTGGGCCGACCTCGGCAATGCGGACGCAGAGGCACGCCGCAGGTCGATCGAGGATGTCAAACGCTTGATCCGTGTGACGGCCGCGTATGGCGCGGATGCCATGTTGCTTGTGCCCTGCCTCCGTATGGGTGGAACGATACCGAAGCCGACGCAATTCAAGATCGCATATGATCCGGCGACATGCCGGATCGAATCGGTCGTGGCCGGCGACAATGCGCCCTTCGCCGAGTATATCGCCGCGCATAATCGCTCGACAGAGCTGGCGAGCGCGGCCGTTGAAGAGCTGATTCCGGTCGCGATTGAGAACCGCGTCACGATCGGGCTTGAGAACGTGTGGAACAGTCTGTGGGTGATGCCGGATTTTGCCGCAGCGTTTGTGCGGATGTTCAAGCATGATCGGGTTCGCGCCTATCTGGATCTCGGCAACCATGTGCGGTATGCGCCGACAGAAACGTGGTTGCGGACAATGGGGCCGCTGATTGTCAAACTCCACATTAAAGATTTCAAGATCGACCGAACGAAGAAAAATGACGGCGATTTCGTGCCGATCGGCAAAGGCGATGTGGACTGGGTGTCTGTGCGCAAGGTGATCGATGAGGTCGGATACAGTGGCTGGGTGACGATCGAAAGCGGCGGATATACGGATGCCGAACACAGTGCGCTGATGGATCGTTTTTTCGCGGGGCGCGGCGCCTAGCCGCGATGGGCTGAACAGAGGATCGAGCTAACAGGAGAAAGACAGATGCAGAATCGTCGTGCGTTTATCAAACGGACAACCGCGTTCGGTGCGGTGCTGGCGGCCGCCCCCTCCATCACGCTGGGGCAGGGGCAGCGCGTGTTCAAGTATGCGTTGGTCGGTTGCGGCGGACGCGGTTCCGGCGCCGCGCGCGAGATCACGGCTGCCGCAACGCGGCTGGGCCACAAGGCCGTGATGGTCGGCGCGGCTGACTTCTTTAAAGAAAAGGCGGCGGCCGCGTGCCGGGCTAACGGCTGTGACGAGAAATTTGCGTTCGGCGGTGCGGACGGCTATCTGAAGCTCATGGAATCGGATGCCGAGATTGTCCTGTTGTGCGCGCCGCCGATCTTCCGCGCGCGGCATGCCGAAGCCTGTGTCAAGGCGGGCAAACACATCTTCGCGGAGAAACCGATCGCCACAGATCCCGCAGGCTTGCGCCACTTCTTGCAGGTGGTCGAGGCCGCCAAGACGGCCAAACTCTCAATCCTGTCCGGGACCTGCCACCGCCACAACAGTCGCGCCCTGCGCATGATCGGCCCGGTGCGCGACGGCATCATCGGCGAGATTCGGGGCGGCGTGGTCTATCGTTGCCATGGCTCGATGAGCCCGGCAAACTACTTGCGCAAGCGCAGGCCAGAAGACTCGAACGCCGCGTACATGGCCAATAACTGGTATCATTTCCGAGAGATGTCCGCCGATCACCTGACCGAACAGGCGGTGCATGAGATCGATCTGGCCAACTGGTTCATCGGGCGTTTGCCCAAACAGGCGATGGGCATCGGCGCGCGTCATCAGCGCTCGACCGGTAACACCTACGACTGCTTCGGTATCGATTACGACTACGGCAACGGCCTGCATATCCACGCGGTGGCGCGCCAGATCAATGGCTGTTTCGACCGTTGCTGCGCGATGCTGACCGGCACAAACGGGCAGATCGACGTGCTGGGAAGCAAGATCATGAAGCCGGACGGTGCCAGCGTGCCGTTCCCGTTTGACGAGAAGGCCGTCGAAGGGCGCGACAACAACATGTACGTCATGGAACATGCCGATTTCTTGTCGGGGCTGCTGAGCGGCAATCTGCTGCACGAGGGTGAGCAGGTGGCGATGGCGACAGCGACCGGCATTCTCGGGACGTTGGCCGCTTACACCGGACAGATGGTGCGCATGAGCGACCTGCTTGAGAATAAAGAGTCGCCGTTCTATGCGATGAACCATCCGGTGACGGCGGCCGATTTCGAGAAGGGCGATGTGCCGATGGTGCCGGAGTTCAAGGCCGCCGTGCCCGGTAAACCCGAGGTCTCGGCGTAACGGCATGCCGGAGGCCCGACGCCTCTCCGCGCGGGGCACCGCCGTTCATGCATGGCGTGGGGCGGCGGTGTCTGACAACGGCCGCTTCAGGGAGCGGACTTCGCTGTCGCTGAGTTCGCGCCACTCGCCGGGCTGCATGTTGCCGATCTTGAGAAAGGCGATGCGCACGCGCGTGAGGCTGAGCACGACAAAATGTGCCAGTGAGCACATTTTGCGGATCTGGCGGTTGCGCCCCTCCGCGAGCGTGAAGGCGAGCCGGTGTGTGTTGTCGTGTCCCACTTTCAGCACCTCGACCTGCACCGGTTGTATGACGTAGCCGTCGATGTCGAGACGCGAGCGCAAGGTCTCGATCTTGCTCTCCTCCATGCGGCCCGCAACACGCGCGAGGTAGGTTTTGGTGTGGCCGAAGCGCGGGTGCGTCATGCAGTGGGTCAATTCGCCGTCGTTCGACATCAGGAGCAGCCCTTCGCTCTCTTTGTCGAGCCGGCCGACCGGCACGAGGCGTTCGCTGAAGTGCGGGCGCATCAGATCACAGACTGTTTCGCCACGCGTGCTGTCCGCCGAGCAGATCAGGCCGCGCGGTTTGTAAAGCAGAACGGTCCGAGACCGTTCGGTTTGCTTGGGCAGCCGTTCGCCCCGCACACAGATCTCATCCCGTTCCGGCTGCACGCGCGCGCCGGGTTCGTAGACGGTCTGGCCGTTGACGGTGACTGCGCCGGCGGCAATCCACTCGGCCGCATGCCGGCGCGACGCAATGCCGCGGTGCGACAGAACATTCTGCAGGCGTTCGCCGGCTGCGGCGTGCACACGTTGCGGACCGGTGCGAGGTGTGGTATCGTTTGGCTTCATGTATGGGACTTTCTGATCGCGAGTATATGCAGCCCGGCTTCCGCCGGGACGATGCGGCAGCCCCGGCGAGCTGGTGGCAGTGTCTGCGTTTCTGGTTGTGGCGCGTCTGGAACGGGTGCGTTACAGTCCGGTGGCGCGATAGGCGGCCAGCGCCTCCTGGTAAGCGGCGGTTTTGACGTAGCCGCAGCTCTTGAACTCCGGGCAGAAGCCGCGGTAGACGCACTCTGGCACGCACACGCTGAAAAGTTCGGGTTCACACCGCTTGACCTCTTCCAGCACGAGTGCCCAGGCCGATGTCGTTTCGGATGAAGCCTGGCGGCAAAGGCGCTTGCGAGAAATGAAGATGACCGCTTGCGCGTTGGCAAAGCACTCGTGGTTGACCGGAGCAGACTGAGGCATGGACGTGCGGTCGACGCCGGTGCGGTCGGTACGCTGGGTGCTGACAAAGTGTTCAATGCCGATTTTGTGGCGTACGAAATGAACGCTCACCCAGTAGGGCAGATCGATCCATTTCCACTTGAACGTCATCTGGCGAATGGGTGAATGCTCAGAGAGCAGGATGCGGCGCTTCCAGACGCTGCTGGGCTCTTTTTCGCCCTCCGTCATACGAATGGTGGTGCGCGCGGCATCCGCGACATCGCGCCATGCAAAGCGCGTTTTGAAATACTTGAGGGTTACAGCCTGTTCCATGAGCGTGAAGTTTGACTTTTTTTGCGGAGGAAATCAATCCGATTCACGCGTTTGAGTGTGGCGTGGTCGGAGGGTTGTGATATACTGGGCCGAATGTCCATGGAATTGACTTTTCTGGGGACGGGAACATCGGTCGGCATCCCCATGATTGGCTGTCATTGTCCGGTGTGTTCGTCCGCGAATCCGCGCAATGTCCGGCGGCGCACGAGCCTGTATGTGAAGACGGAGACGGTTGCTCTGGTCATCGACACGCCGCCGGATTTCCGTCAGCAGATGCTGGATTTCCGGATCGAGCGGCTGGACGCCGTGGTGTTCACGCATGCGCATGCCGACCATATCTTCGGGTTCGACGACATCCGCCGCTTCAACACCTTGAGTGGCAAAGTGATTCCGGCGTACGGTGATGCCGAGACGCTGGATGATGTGCGGCGCGTGTTCAATTATATCGGCAACCGTCCTTCGTCGCAGGGCTTGTATCGGCCGCTGGCGGATTTCATCGAGGTCACGGGGCCGTTTCAGGTCGGGGATATCCGGTTTACGCCGTTGGATGTGCGGCATGGGCGCAAGATGACAGGCTACCTGCTGGAGGCAGGCGCGTTGCGTGTGGGATACGTGCCGGATTGCCATGAAATGCCGGCGGCGACGGTCAAGCGGCTGGTCGGCGTGGACGTCATGATTTTGGATGCGCTGCGCTACCGGCCGCATCCCTCCCACATCTGTGTCGAAGAGAGTCTTGCGTTGTTGGCGCAGATTGCTCCTCGGGCCGCGTATTTGATCCATCTGTGCCACGATCTGGATCATGATGTGCTGGCGGGTGCGTTGCCGCCCGGGGTGCGGGTGAGCTATGACGGTCTCAGGGTCAGGCTTGAGGCGCGGGCAGAGGGTACGGTATGGTCAGAGGAGGGTGCATCATGAAACGAGGATCGGGATGGGCATGTGTCGTCAGCGCGGTTCTGCTGGCGGTGGCTGCTCGCGGGCAGCAGTTTGACGTCAAGCTGACGTTGGCGTATTCGGTGTTTGTTATCGGCGAACCGGTTGTGGTTCAGGTTGACCTGTTGAACGCGACGCGTGACCAGGTCGATGTTGGCGCTCCGGGGTCGACGTCGGTCTTGCTGGTGGAGATTACGAAGGGGGGGGCGATCAATGAGTTGCCCCCGTACCGCGAGGATCCGGTTGTCGCGCCGTTCACGTTAAAACCGGGTGAGACGGCGCAGCGCCGCCTCGCGCTCGACAAGTGGTTTTCGCTCGAACAGGAGGGCAAATACATGGCGCGAGTGGTCCTTGTGCACCGCGGCATGCGCTATGAGTCGGTTAAAAAGAGCTTTGACGTGGTGCCGGGCATGTCGCTCGGCGGAGGCGTGCAGATGTTTGTGAACCATGACCAGCTCAAGCGTCAGTTCAAGCTGGTCTTTTGGCACCGCAATCAGGAAGACCGGCTTTTCTTGCGCATCGAAGACGATCCCGGCGAACGGATCTGGGATTCGATCGATCTCGGCACGCTGATGCGCGCCACGCCGCCCAAGCTCGACATTTCGCCGGAAGGCGAGGTCACGGTCATTCACCGGGCGACACAGGATGCTTTCCTGAGGACGATGCTGTGGTCGCTGCCGGATGCTGTTGAGGTCATCGAGCGCAACTCGCTGGTAGATCCGGAAATCTCCGCCTCGCAACGGGTCAACGCCCTGTATGGCGAAGGCGCTGATGAGCGCAAAGATGAGAAAAAACCGTGGTGGAAATTCTGGTGAACGGCGCGCAGATGAGGAGCTGACCGCACGGGGAAGGGACACGTCATGAGAGGATGCTGGCAAACGTTTGGGGGCATGGTTGCGGTGGGCGTGACGCTGGGGTGTGCGTCGACGCGGCGCGATGCGCCGGCGGTTGAGACTCCGCCGGCGGATGCTGATGTGGCGGCGTATGATGATCTCGCGGTGCTGACTGAAGCGCTGTTGCTGGTGCAGCGACATTATGTGGAAGAGGTCCCGCTGCAGGAGATCGTTTATGGCGCGATCGATGGTATGTTGCTCGGGCTGGATCCCAATTCCTCATTCCTGCCGCCGAAGCCGCTGGCCGTTCTGGAGGAGGAGACGCGCGGCTCGTTCGGGGGCATCGGCGTCAGTGTCGGCTTGGAGGAGGACGGCGTCAAAGTGATCGCGCCGCTTGAAGACTCGCCGGCGTTCAAAGCCGGCATCCACGCGGGCGATACAATCAAGGCGGTCGATGGCAAAAAGATGTCCGGCGTCTCGATGGATGACGCCGTCAAGGCCATGCGCGGCGAAAAGGGCTCTGAGGTCAAGGTGACGGTCGAGCGTGCGAATGGTGAAACGGTCGATGTGGCTCTGGTGCGCGATGACATCAAACTGGCCAGCGTCAAAGGCGTGCGTGAATTGGGCGACGGCATTGGCTATCTGCGCATCACGCAGTTCAGCGAGCATGCGGGAGAGGATTTCGCTCAGGCGATGGCCCGGCTGGAAAAAGCCAAGGTCAAGGAGCTTATCCTCGATCTGCGCGATAATCCGGGCGGGCTGCTGGAGTCGGCTGTGGCCGTGACCGAGCAGGTCTTGGAGCGCGGCGCGGAAATCGTCAGCGTGCGCGGGCGCGACGGCGAGCAGAAGCAGCAGCGCTTTGAAGCGGGGCCGTGCAAGAACCGGTTCGCTCAGATTCCGCTCGCGGTGCTGGTGAATGGCAGCAGCGCGAGCGCGGCTGAAATCGTGGCCGGCGCACTCAAAGCGCACAAGCGGGCCGTGTTGGTTGGCGAAACGACCTATGGCAAGGCATCGGTGCAGAATGTGATCAAATTGGCGCTACGCCCTGAGTGCGCGGTGCGGTTGACGACGGGCTATTATTTCACGCCGGACGGCGCGATGATCCACGGCAAAGGCATCGTGCCGGATGTGGAGGTGCCGGTGTCGAAAAGCGCTTGGCGGCAGACGCAAATGAGGCGCTTGTTTGAAGAGATGCCGGGCGCAGTGAGCAGCGGCATGACGAACATGGTTAACGACGTCCGCGACATGCAGTTGGAGCGCGCCCAAGAGCTGCTGAAGGGCGCGCGCATTCTGAACAACGGGTGAGGGGAGGGGGAGGTCGGGCCATGCTTGTTTTGGGGATTGAGACATCCTGCGATGAGTCCGCTGCCGCCGTGGTCGAGGATGGCCGGCGTGTGCGTTCCAGCGTGATCTTCAGCCAGGTCCCCCTGCATCAGCCCTATGGCGGCGTGGTGCCGGAGATCGCGTCACGGAGTCATGTCGAGAAGATCGGCGGGGTGATCGGCGAGGCCATGCGCGAGGCGTTTGCGTCCGGCGCCGGCGGCGGTCCGGTTTTGCCTGAATGGTGGCGGCAGATCGATGCGGTCGCCGTGACCTATGGCCCCGGTCTCGCCAGTTCGCTGATCGTCGGGCTCTCGGCCGCTAAAGGGCTGGCGCTGCGGCTGGGCAAACCGCTGGTTGGAATCAATCACATCGAGGCGCATCTGCACTCGGTTTTTCTGGCCCCGTCGGCGCCAGAGCCGTTGGAGACCGGGCCGTTGCTGGGGCTGGTGGTCTCGGGCGGGCACACCTGCTGGATCGATTCCGACCGGCCGGGCCGCTACCGCATTATCGGCCAGACGCTCGACGATGCGGCGGGCGAGGCGTTTGACAAGGCCGCGAAGCTGCTGGGGTTGGGCTATCCCGGCGGACCGGCGATTGACCGGGTCGCGCGCCAGGCCGCGCGGCGCGATGCCGTGGCGTTTCCCAAAGGCAGCCCGAGGCCGGGCAATCCGGCGCTCGGCGACATGCGCGCCGAGCTGTGCGTGAGCTTCAGCGGACTCAAGACCGCCCTGATGTACCGGCTGCGCGAGCACCCGCCGCGTGATGAGGCCGAGGTGGCGGAAATTGCGGCCGCGTATCAGGAAGCGATTGTGGAGGCTCTGGCTGAACGCTGCGCACGCGCCTTGCGCGGTTCCCGCTACCGTGCTCTGGCGGTTGGCGGCGGTGTCTCGCTCAATCGCCGCCTGCGCGAACGGCTGCACGAGGTGACGGCGGATGCCGGCGTGACGCTGCTGATGGCGGAACCCCGTTTCTGCGGCGACAATGCCGCGATGATCGCCGGCTTGGCCGGCATGGGCGTCGGGGTCACCGGCGAAGAGGCGATGCGCTTGGATGTGGCTCCCGCGCTGGAGGCCGGCGAATGATGACCGTATACCTGTTACTTGCCGTGTGGATGGCTTGGGCCGTCCCGGCTGCCGCCTCTTTGGCAGGCGAGACGCCTGTTTCTCTGGCCGCGCGAGGGTCGGACCAAGAGGCGACGCTGAGCCAGCAAACGGTTGGTGGCAGGGATATGCGAGTGGAGCGCGTGTTTGACCGAAGAAGAGCAGTTGAACAGCCGGATTCAGGATGGATGCGGAGCACAGTCGTGTTACGCTCAGAGACGCGTCACTTCGTCTTGCGCGAGGGCTTGGGCCCGCCGATCGGAACGAAGGGTTTTGTCGCGCCCGGCTTGCTGCCCGTCCATGACTTGCCGTCGAATCCCTTGGTGGCCGCGCCGGCCGAGATCTTGACCTCGTCGGCCAGACCGATCTCCACGATCTTGACATCATCGACGTAGAGATAACCGGTGTTGCACTTATCCACACCGGTGGCGTCAAGTGCAAGGATCTTGAGCATCAGCCACTCGCAATTTTCCAAATGGCTCTGCTGCAGCTCTGTGCGTCCGAACGTCGGGATGACGCTTTCAACCCGCTTCCACTGTTTCGGCACATGGGAAAACTCGCCGGTGTCGGCGTTGTTAAAGTAGATAACTTGGAATCGCACGGCTTCGCGCAGGTCGGCGAAAGAGGGATTGTTGCTTTTGACCGCGCGCGGGTGCCACCGGTAGCCGATCGGATAGATGCGGCACTTGGGCCCCGGCCCGCCTGTCGTGCCGATCGATCGTGCCGAGAGCGAAATCATGTATTTCTTCTTGGGGTCGAAGCGGATGGGGGCCGTGTAAACCTGCACGCCTTGGTTGATGCACACCGTGTGGACCGTGGCGTCCAGGCGCAGCACATGCGGCCGCATGGACGCTTTGTCTTCCACCACCGACACGTAGGTGTGGTTTTTCAGGTAGTGCTTGTTGTGGTCGAAGACGTAGAGCCAATGGTTGAGCGGATCAGCCGGGTCATCGAAATGCCCGTTTTTGAAGAGGTTCAATTCTGCAGGCTTGCTCTGCTGCGCGTGCGCGGCGTGTGCCGCGCAGAGGCCGAAGATCAATGCTGCTGTCCAAGAGAGTGTCTTTGTGGCGTGCATGGCGTCTCCTTGCGTTTTCGCTTACGACATGTTTTTCAACTTGCGTGTGACCCATTCTATCGCCAATAGTGCGATCAGGCAAGCCAGCACGAAAGGGGTTTGCCAGAGCGAACGGTACTCGAGCTTGCGTTCACGCCGCTCGTTGACGCGCAGGTCCTGAAGGGTGGCGTCGATCTCTTCCGGCGTGCCGTAGCGCCCGCCGCTCGAACGGGCCAGCGCCTTTAATACGTTGTCATTGATGGGCTTCAGCACCATTTCTTGCGAGGTCGCACGCACCGTGAAAAGGCACGGGGTCGACACAATTTTTTTGCCATCGATCTCGACCGTCGCCATGGCGCGGTAATTGCCGGGTTCGTTCGGCACGAACTCGGCGACATAGCCGGGGAGCTCTGCACCGCCCGAGGCCTGGATCGAACGGCCGGCCATGGCGAGCGGAATGACGCGGTCGGAGGGCGTTGTGATCTCACACGACACCTTCCAGTTCTTGCGGGTCTCGTTGGGCGGGATGACCAGACGGCTTTGCAGGATCGCGGGGTCACCCACGGCAATGGTGCCGGCGTCGGTGAAAAGTTCGAGATGATAGTTGTCGAGGTCGCTTTCAGAAGGCGACATCCACTGCACGATCTGGCGCCAGAATTTCGGGTAAGGCTTGTCTTCGCCGGGCTGCATGACCCAGCGCCAGAGCGAGTCGGTCAGCACGGCCAGCACCTTGCCTTGGCCATAGATGCGTGAGACCAGGAGCGGGTGGGTGCCGCTGTCGGTCTGGGCCTCGGCCAGTGCGAAGGCGCCGCCGGAAAGGGTGACGCCGGTAAATACGGAAAGAACAGGCGGCAAGGCGGACGGCATGTCGGGGTTGTTGGCCAGTGCCGGATGGGCGCGTCCCTCTGCGGTCCACGCGACGTTGAATTTGCCCTCCAGCGCCGGTGAGCCGGCGCGTGTGAACGGCAGCAGCTTGGCGAGCTCGGTTTGGGCGATGCCGGACGCGCCCCACAGCTTCTGCCCGCCGAGGAGGATCAGGCTGCCGCCTTTTTCGACAAAGCCTAGAATCGTGCGGCAGTGTTCAGCCGAGAGCGCTTCGGCATCGAAGTCGCCGAGAACGATAATTTTGTTGAGGCTGATCTGCTCCGGTGTGAGGTCGAAGACGAGCCCTTGGCGATCGCCGTACGCGATCCACTCTTTGGTGCCGGGGGCGGTGCGGCTGGGCATTTGGAAGAAGGCCAGAGGCGTGATATCCTTGTTGGCGAACAGGGAACGGGCGAAGTGTTTGCTTTCGAAACGAGGCACGTCCTCGAGGAACAGCACGCGGTTTTTGGCATCCAGAACATCCACGGCAACAACCATTTCGTTGTCATTGGTCTGCACCTCGCCGGGCAGGACCGGAATGCGTACGGTGTAGGTTTCGGTGCCCACTTCGGGATGGGAGAGCTTGAATTGCACGTCGCGGCTGCCGCCTTCGGGCGGAAGCTGGACCGCAACCTTGTCGATCTCTTTCCCGGTTTTGAGCAATTGAACCTGAAAGGGCTCGCCTTTGCCGCCCTGACCGGCGACCGTGACCGACATCGCCGTATCCCAGCCGACGATCGCGCGGCGCGGCGTGTCGACCATGTCCACGCGCATGTCGGGCTTGTCGTCGGGCAGGCCGGGTTTTTCAAGTTCTGCGACGTAGAGGGGTGCCGGCCACGTCAGTTCGGCCCACGTGTCTTTCTTCTCACGCGTGTCGATCGCGTCTGTCAACACCAGAACGCCCGCCAACTCCTGGCCGCGCAAGCGCTCAAAAAGCCGGTTGAGACTCAGGTTGAGGTGCGAAGACTTTCCCTCAGGTTTGAGTGTGCCGAGCTGGTCGAGGCCGACCGGCGAGTCGAGGTCAGCGTGGAAAGGATAGACCTCAAGCAAGCAAGAGGCCCGCAGCTTTTTGATCCAGTCAGCCTCGTTCAGCAGCGCCATGGCCGATTCCCAGCGGGTGCGCTGGGCAGTTACATCGGCGCTTTGACTCATAGAGCCGGAAACATCCAGCAGAACAATGAACCGTGGCTTGATGACTTCTGTGAGCGCGCTTTTCTTGCCGGGCAGCAGCAGCACCCAGAAAAAGGCCAGCAGAAACAGCAGGCGCAAGCCGACCAAGGTGAAGCCGGTCGACGAGCGTGGCAGATAACGCCACGCGGCATAAGCCACGACGGCAAGCGAAGCCACGAGCGCCAAGAGGATCATGGCGCCCGAGATGCTGTTTTCAAAAATCCATTCTGCGGTAGGCATATCAAAAGTCTGGCGTGTCAGCGGGGTGAGTCATCAGGAGGTTACGACTTTACCGGCGAGGTCGACCTTCATCTTTTCCGTTGCGCCGGTTTGAGCGCGCAACGCTCGGTTTGCGATCCACCACTCGAGCAGGGCGAACAGCAGCGCGAGCCAGAGGAAGATTTCGGCAAGGGAGCGTCCGTTGCGGTGTTCGTCAATCAGGCGCAGCAGTTCTTCGGGGTCGCTGGCGGTCAGCCATTTTTTGAAACCGGTCCATTCGGCCAGTTCATCCGATCCGGCAGGGGTCAGACGCGATTCGAAACGATCGGTGTTGACGGCCAGCACAGGTTCCGGTTCGGCCGCACCGGCCTTGGCGCGCGTGTAGATTCCGGGCTCGGGCAGGGTGTCGATGAAGAAGGTCCGGTTGCCGTTGTCCTTGATCGCTAAAGGCAAGCCGGACGGCATGCTGATCGCGTCGTCGTCGCGGTAATTGGGGACCGCCTCGTTGACCGGCAGATGCGCGCCCAGAGTGAGGTGCGGCGGCTGGACGGACGCGCCCGCGCCTTGGCGGATGAGCTGGTGCACGACCGGCAGGAAAAAAGCGGTGAGCGGGAAGGTGCTCCAGTCGCGGTTCGCGCCGACGGTAAAGAGGAAGACCCGGCCGCGGCCGACGGCACGGCCGGCCATGAAGGGCTGGTCGTCGCCGGCAGTGACCAGCACGGCCGAGCCCTCTTGGAGTTCGCCCAGCGTCATCACCCGTTTGAGGGCCACGGTTGGCACCGTGCCGGGCGGCAGGGGGAGGCTGAAGGTGACCACTTGCCCCTCTTGATTCGGAATACGCTTCAGCGGGCGCGCGGCCAGCTCGACGGGGATGTCGACGGTGCTGGCCGGGAAAGCCGGCAAGATCTTCAATTCGGTATAGGCGCCGGCTTCCGCGCGATAGCCGGGAAACACCACGACCACGCCGCCGTTCTTTGCGTACTCCTCGACACGCAGGACGGTTTGTCCATCCAGCGGAAAGGCGTCGCAGAGGAACAGCGCCTGATAATCGCGGAGGTCGATTTGCGCGATCTCGGCCGCTTCCGCCTGCTTGACGCTCTCGTCTGCGGCGCCGGGGGCCAGCGCGGCCTTGAGGTAGCGCGTGGCGTCTTGGGGGCCGGCGATCAACACGGGGAGCTGCTTGCGCACGCGGATCAGGAATTGAAAGGTGTCGTCCTCCGGCAGCGCGTCTTGCGGCGTGGTCACGGTGGCGACATGGGTGCCCGGCTCAAGTCCGCTGAGCACAAAATCGACCGTGGCCTCGGTGTCGGCGTCTGTCGAGATGCTGCGGCGGCCGCGCTCCTGTCCGGCAATGTCCACAGCGACCGTGACGTGCTTGGCTGCGCCGGTACGGCCGACACGGACATTCAGGCGCGCGGTCTGGCCGGCCAGCATCAGGGCGGGCGAGACCTTGACATCGGTGGGGCAGGCGTTGTCAGGCTGCAGCGCGCCTGCCAGCAGCGCGAAGAAGGAGACCTTGTCGCGCTGTTCGCGCGTGATGCGGGCCCGGTCGTCGCCGCGTGCGGCTGCCTCCGGGGGCGCGTCACGAAAACCTTGCCAGGCCAAAGCCTGGCCGTCGGTGAGGATGTAAACCTCGCGTTCGCGTCGTCCGTCCTGCTGTTCGAGCGTGTGCAGGGCCAAGGCGACGGCCTCGTCCAGTTTGCTGGAGCCATGCTGGCAGGCCAGGGCCTGAATCGCCTGCACGACGGTCGCATGCTCGGTAGTCGGTTTCTCGATGACCGGGATCGGCGTGTCGGCCGCCACGTAGACGCACACGCGGTCGCCGGCGAAGAGCCCGTTGACAATACTGACGGCGGCATCTTTGCAGATGGCAAAGATCTTGCCGCGGTCCAATTCATAATTCATGCTGTAAGAGGCGTCGATCACGATCGCCACATCGCGGCGCGTCCGGCTCAGCCAGGAACCGCCAGTCGTGGAGCGCAGTACCGGCAAGGCGAACGCAAAGCCGATCATCAGCAACAACAGGGTGCGCAGCAGCCACAGCAGGAAATTCTCGAAGCGCACTCGGCTGGACGAGCGTTTCTGCGCGGCCTTGAGGAAGCGCAGGGTCGGGAACGGCGTGACGACAGTGCGGCGGCGCTGGAACATGTGCAGCATCAGCGGGATCGCGGCGGCCGTCAAGGCCCACAAAAAAGCTGGATTGGCGAAAACGAGCATGGTGTGTAAAAAAAGAAATTAAACGTCACAGGAGGTCAGCGCGAGAGGCGCTTGCGTTCCTCCAGATAGGCACGGACAAAGGTGTCGACCGGTTCATCGGTTTTTACGAGGCGGTAATCCACTTTCATTTCAGAGCAGGCTTTGCGGTAGTCCTCGATAAACTGGCCCATTAAGTCTTTGTACTCTTTGGCCATGGCGCGCGGATCGGCGATCATGCGTTCGCCGGTTTCCAGGTCTTCGAATTCGGCACCGCGCTTGAGATCGAGATTCAACTCGACCGGGTCAAGCGTGTGGAAAACGATGACGTCGTGAAGGTTTTTACGGAAGTGCGCGACCGCCTTGATGATCTCGGGTTGGTCGTCAAGCAGGTCAGAAATGATGATCACCATGGCGCGGCGGTTGATCGATTCGGCGATCTGGTGCATGACATCCGCACCTGCCGTGCCTTGCGCCGGCTTGTAGCCTTGCAGGATTTTCAGCGCGTTGTTGAGCTCGTTGAACGAGTTTTTACAGGGCAGCGCGGCATCCATTTTCTCGCCGTAGATGTACATGCCGACCGCGTCGCGGGATTTGAGGACCACGTAACCGAGCGCGGCCGCAAGGGTGCAGGCGTAATTGAATTTGGTCGGATGCTCGGCGGAGGTGTACCCCATGGAGCCGCTGCGGTCCACGAGCAGGTAGACGCGCAGATTCGTCTCGTCCTGATACCGACGGATATAATACTTGTCGGTGCGCCCCAAGACTTTCCAGTCGATCCGCTTGAGGTCGTCGCCCGGCATGTAGGAGCGATGGTCAGCGAATTCGGTACTGGCGCCTTTCTGGGCGCTGCGGTGGCGTCCGGCGAGCGTACCTTCCACGACGTACCGCGAGTTGAGGGCGAGGCGATTAAGCTTCGACATCTGGGCGGGCGTGAGGTAGGCGGAGATTCCTTCTTTGCTCATCAGCGGCTCCTTGCAGGGGTCGCGACCACCCAATAGTCACACTCGCTGTCAATCATCAGCGCGAACCGTCCGTCGGAATCAAGCTTCAGGAAGCGGAGGCCGTTGAGCAGGCCGTTCTCGGTCGCGACGCCACGCTGCGTGCCGGCCTCGGTGACCGTTTCAAACTCCACACTGATTGGGGTCGCGGTCTTGCGGCCGAGGATCGTGGCGCTTTTTGGGCTGCCGTACCGATCAAGCGGCCATGCCGTAAGCTTTGTCAGCTTGTTGCCCATACTCTTGCTGAAGAGTGAGTAGCGCTGGTTGGCCAAGCCGGAGAGGCGGCTGAAGGGCGCGATCTTGTACACCCACGGGTCGCCGAACCGGTCGTTTTTGGGTGGCGCTTTGCCGGCAGGAAGGTTGAACAGCGGGGCAAGGCTGGAAGGATATTCGACGTTATCGGCGTAATAGGTTTTGAGCGTAACCTCGACCTTGGCGTGGTCGATGCGAGTCAGCCAGCGGCGGGCCATGGTGTCAGCAAAACGCGTGATCGGGCGGGCCGCCTTGTCGCCGGTCACCGCGCTTTCGAAGATTCGGACCGCATCGGCCTGCCTGCCGCCGGCCAGCAGGTGCCAGGCGGCCAGCGTTTTGACCGCCGGCAGAAACTCGCCCAGCGTCGAGCTCTTGTCCATGACACTCTGGCAGGCCTCGATGACCGCCCTGTGGTCATTCGGGGTGCGGGCATGCGCACCCCACGCCTTGAGAAAGGCCTCTTCCTGCTGCGTTGCCGCCCGCGCGCAGAAGGCCACAAAAACCGCGGCGCCGAAGAGAGCCGCGGTCCGCTGCAGGGTGTATGACATGTCGAATGAAGGCATGGACGACATTAGCGCGTGCTGGAGTACATCAGGATGTTCACGCCAAGCTTGAGCGCGTCGTCCTCGAGGTAACTGTTGCAATACTTGTTGGGCGAGAGTTCCCAGGCCCCAGCCATGCCGATCGGGCTGTAGATGACGGCCGGGTTGCCGTCGATTTCGACCGTCAGCACCTGCGGCGCGATCGCCGGGGCGTTGTTGTAACTCTTGGCCAGCGCCGGCGTGACTTTCATGCTGGAGATGTCGTTCGGCATCCGGAAGAGCGGGTGGCCGCTGCGCAGTGCGCTGAAGGACGTGCCGGGAAGCACGCGAGCCAGATTCTCGCGGAACGAGACATCGAACGCCTTGCGCCCGCAGCAGGCCTCTGCAATCAGCAGGCCGCCATGGGTCAGATAGTTGCGCAGCGCCGTGATCTCATCCGGCTTCAACGTGAACGATTCATGACCCGTCAGGTAGAGTACCGGGGCGTCGAACAGCTTGGGGTCCGTCAAACGGAGTTCCTTCGTCGAAAATTTAACCGGAACGCCGGTTTTGACGTTGTATTGCGAAAGCAGCACCGAAAGGCCCACGTGACGGGTTTTCCATTCGCCGTCGTAGATGACCTGGGCAATGTTCATCGAGCCGGCCACCGACACCTGCTTGGCATCCTCAAAACGGGTTTTCTTCATGTTCTCCAGCGTCCAGTTACGCATCGCGCTGGCGTAGCTCAGGATATTCATGCCGAGCTGCTGAGCGGACTCCGGCTCATAGGCGATGATCGCGTCGTCCTCGAGCGGGTCCCATCCCACTTCCATGCCGAAGCGAGAGACAATCGCGACCGTGCGGCAGTCGATCGTGACGCCGTCAAGCCACGGCTCGTTGCCGTTAAACAGCGAGCGGACCCCGGGGCGGTAGTTCACGCGGTCGAGGCTGTAGTAGGCGTGAAAAATCGGATGGTCCGGACTGAGCCGCCTAACCGGCGCTTCAGGAAACACCTCATTGAGCACCTTGATCGCAGAGTCGTAGAAGGGCTTCGAACCCATGCCGGCATTTAAAATGATCGTCCCGCCGCGCAGCAGATACTCGCGCAGTTTCTTCTTTTCCTCATCGTTCAGGCTCCAGTGGTAGTGCCCCGAGCGGTAGAGGATCGGGTTCTGGTCGGGGTCCGCGTCGATCTCCGCAAATGACTTGGCCTCGAAGTCGTAATCAACCTCCGCCATGCCTTTGAGCGCCTTTAACAGGTTGTTTAAGTCGTTCGGACGGGCGTTCCAATCCTGCTCGCCGTATTGAGAGGTTAACTTGGTGAACATCGTCGGAGGCTTGGGCGGATTCTTTTTTTCGGACCGCGAGGCTGGCGTGGCCGGCGGCGGTGGATAGGGGATAAACGTTTCGCCGCCTGCCATGTTGGCGGGGGGCGGCGGGATCTCCTTGCGGGGCGGCGGCGGAATAAAGCCGGCCTCATCGGAGCCGTCGCCATCGAAAATATGGGCGCCGCACACCGTCAGCGCCGTCATCACGGCAAGAAACGAGGCGAACGTCAACGGAACATAGCCTGATACGACTGACTTCATAACGACTCCTACACGTAAAATAGGATTTCCATCACCGTCGATAATTATCGTACGTGCGGCGTATGTAAGTCAAGCCCGCACCCGAACAAACTGAAACAGCGCGGTTGACACTGTGCCGTACGCCATTCATACTGGAACGGGTTTGGCGGATAGGTCCGTTTCGTGAGGACTGCATGACGGGAGGTGCGTATGACGCGTGGATTCTCGTGGGCGGTGTGTCTTTACACAAGCTTGGCGATTTCGGCGGCGGGTCGCGATGTACAAGAATGGGCCGGAGGACTCGAAGGGGACCCTGGGAGCCCTCACATCATTACGCCGCCGCAGGACGCGGCGATCACCAACCAAGAGTGCGTGTCGCTCAGCGTGGTCGTGTCGGGTGACACACCGTTTGGCTACCAGTGGTTTCTGGGAGAGTCGGGCGACAGTTCGGCGCCCGTCGCAGGGGCCACCAACCGGACCTTCACGACGCCGCCGTTGAGCGCGGATGCCCAGTATTGGGTCCGTGTTGAAAATGTCAACGGCGTGGCGTATAGCCGTGCCGCCTCTATCCGGCAAGCGTTTGCCGTGTGGACATTGGCCGATCTTCAAAAAATCGGCAGCGGTGTCGACGGGTGGAGCCTGAATGCGGCGTATGCACTGATGGCGGACATCGATGCGTCGGCGTCAGCGTCGTGGAATGATGCCGACACCGACGAGAGCCTCCTCGAGGGTTTCGCGCCTATCGGCAAGCCCTTCCGCGAATGGTATGATGACGTCACTCAGACGTGGCTCTGGGAGGATGCGGTTCCTTTCGAAGGTCTTTTAGACGGTCGCGGCCACCTGATCTGCGGACTCACCCTCAACCGGCCGCATCAGGAGGGTGTCGCGCTGTTCGGGTGCCTCGGCACGGCGGCGAGCGTGCTGGATGTGGCACTGGTGAACGGTGTGGTGATCGGCAATCGTTATGTGGGCACGATCGCGGGATGGAATGACGGACGCGTATCGGGCTGCCTCGCGGCGCCCCGCGTCTTGCAGGGCGATGATGCCGGCGGTGTCGTCGGCTCGCATTTCGGCAGCTTGACCCGGTCCTGTGCGTTGGGACGCGTGTCGGGGGACGCCGCGGGCGGTCTGGTAGGGGCCAGCGGCGGAGAGGTGGCTTACTGTTATGCCGCGGCACGGTGCGAAGAGGATGCCGGCGGACTGGCGGGGGCTTTTTTCGATGGTTGCGTGACCAATTCATATTGGGATACGGACGCTTCCGGCCAGTCGCAGTCTGCCGGCGGCGAGGCACGAAGTGCGGAAGCCATGCGGCACGCGGACACGTTTGTCGGCTGGGATTTTGAAGAGACGTGGGATATTCAAGAGGGGGATGGCGCGCCGTTTCTCAGACGTATCGCAACCGGGAGGACCTCGCACATGACGGCTCCGGACGGGCTCTCGCCCGACGGGATGCCGCCCGTCGTGCGCGTGCGGCCGGCGCTCACGGCCGAAGTGGCGAGCGCCGCCTGCGGCCTCGTCAACGCCCGTTGGCAGGTCGCCTCGTCCGGCTCGTTCGATACCCCCTCGGATTGGTTCGAACTCGCCTGCAGCACGAATCAGGACCTTCTCGTTGCCAGTGCGAAGGTGCCGGTCAGCGGTGCGCTGCGATACGGTTCGAACTATGTGTGGCGTGTCCGGACGCAATCGGCCTACGGCGTATGGAGCGCATGGTCGGCGACCGCCGAGTTTTCTGTTGAAAAGCCTGTCGATCCGCTGGCCAGCGGCAGAGATACGTTGGGGGTGTGGCTCGCCGGATTGGAGGCCGGCCTGTGGCCCTCGTTTTACTTGGCAAACGCTGAGGCCGATTTCGCGCAGGCCGTCGCGGCGGACGGCGCCGATCTCGAGGCGCGTATCGGTCATGCGCTGTCGCGGCTGATGACGCTCGCCGAAAACGAACCGCTCCGCGCGTTGCTCGGGGACTTCGGTTTCACGTTTGATGAATCAGCGCACAGTGTGACGGGTGCTTTTTCAGGGACGGTCGCGCCGCCCTCCAATGACGCGGTGGACCGACTGGCTGCGAGTGTGCTGCCGGAACTTGAAACCGCACTGGCGGACCTGGCTGAGGTGCCGCTGGATTGGAGCGATTGCGTGACGGTCGCGCCGGATGATTTCCCGGTCGACGAGCCGGTCGCGGTGGACGCCGGCGACGTGCTTGGGGCACGGGCCGCGATCTCCGGCATACGCGCACTCTTGCTGACGGCCAAGGCGTATGACATGACCGCCGATTATTCGCGCACGAATGTGACGGTGGCATCGCCCGCTGTTCCGCTTTTATCGGTGACGCCGGATGGTGACGAGACGGAATGGGCGGGGGTGCAGCCGCGTCTGTTCGGTGACCGCAGCTTAATCGAATATGTGAAAACGGCCCGTTCTGAGGATGCCTTCTACACCCTGCTGCGGTTGCGCGAAGGTGAGATCTCTGACTTCATGTCGTGCGAGGTCGAGACGGCGGCCGGGACCGTGTGGTGCGGGTTTGACGGGTATGCGCCCGGGGCGACCGTATCCGACTGGAACGGCTGGGCGACGTTGTGTTGCTCCGGAGCGGGGGACGTGCTTGAGATTGTATGCCCGTTGCCGCCGGGGGCGGACGGCCAGCCGTGTGTGCTTGACGAGGCGTTCGTCCAATTCTCGCTGCCGCCGGTGCTGGCCCCATACGCCATGGTGACGGTTGACGGTTTTCCCGACGAGTGGGCGGGCATGCCGGTGGCGCTGGCGAACTGGGATGACGGCAGGCTTTCTTTTGTCAAAATCTCCGGCGACGGCGACAACGTTCAGGTGTTGGTGGTCCTGAAGGACGGCTATTCATTTTCCGGCATGCAGGATCTCTACGCCAGTGTGATGGTTGCCCCGGGCTGGGGGTTTTCAGTGTCGGCGGACACGCCCGGTTTCAGTCTGCAAGCGAACGAAAATGTGCTGGAATTTTCCGCGCCTGTGCCGATCGAGTACCAAGGGCAGGACTTCTATTTGAACGGGGTCGAGTTTACATTGCCGGACGGGGAGTCGGGGGTTGTGCTCGAGGGCGTGTTCTTCCAGTCGGCGGACTGGGATGACGTTGTGGAGGAAGAGCCGCTTCAGCCGCTCGCGTCCTTTATGCAAGACCATCCCGCCGCGTTGAATGCCGTGCGCGATCCCGCATCGCTGGCGATGGCGCGTGAAGCGGTGCGCCTGTCCTTGGAATGGGCGCTTGCGGCCGACGCCGCGATAACCGGGCGCACGGACACGGCGATGCACTTCATCGAGTATGACCCGGCAGAAACCAATGAGCAGGCCGAGGTGCGGCAGCGCCTTGCCGAGGCGCGTGCGTCCCTCGACGCGCCGCAAAGCATCACGGTGGACGGCCACACGCGCACCGTGTTGGCGGGGGCGTTCTTTGCCATGCCCTATCTGACGCGCGCGCATGTGCCGTCGTTGACGGACGATGATGAGATCGTGCTGGGGTCGTTTGCGGACCCGACGATGGCGGGCATCTTGCCTGACATGAACCAGGCGACATGGCAGGACGATCTTTTGGGAGAATGGCCGGTGGTGCAGACCAACGCGTTCGCGATGGACGGTTACGGCTTCACGGCCGGCGGCTATGCGCTGTGGCAGCTTGCCGCAGAGGTGGGTGAGCATGAGGAGGTCGCGGTGAGCGGTCTGCTGACCGATTCGACCGTGGCCTGGGTGGAGACCGCCTTCACGGGCCCCGGCACGCTGACGTTTTCTTGGGCAGTCTCTTCTCGCGCCCGCTGGAACCTTCTGAGCGTGTATGTGGATGGGGTTCGCCAGACCGGTTCTCTGTGGGGTGAAGAGGCGTGGGGGCCACGCTCGCTCTCACTGCCGGCCGGTGCGCACACCGTACGCTGGGCCTACGTCAAAAATGACAATGCCACGATGTTTATGGACGGCGGCGCTTTGGATATGCTCGAGTGGGTGTCTTCGCAGACGGCCACAACGACCACGCCGGTTGCGGTGCCGTATGCTTGGCTCGACGGTTTCGAAGGTCTCGTCAGCGGGAACGATTATGAGTCCGCGGCGAGTGGGGATCCGGACCAAGACGGACGCCTGACGTGGCAGGAGTATGTGGCGGGGAGCAACCCCATAGACGGCTCGTCCGTTTTCTTGGCGACGATTGATGAGGAGAACGGACAGTTGACGGTCGGCTGGACGCCTGATCTCGGTCCCGCGCGTGTCTACACCGTCGAAGGACGGTCCGCGCTGAATGATTCGGGGTGGGCACCGACCAATGGCGCCAGCCGCTTTTTCCGCGTCAAGGTGCAGCTTCCTTGAAACGTCGCAGCTCTGACGCCACCACGATCAAGGTGATGGCCGATGACAGCAGATCGGACACGGGGGCCGCCAGCCAGATGCCGGTGACGCCCCAGAAACGGGGCAGCAAGAGAATCAGCGGAATGAGCAGTCCCATCTGCCGAAGCATGCTCAAAAGAATGCCCAGCAGCGGGCGGCCGACAGATTGAAAATAGGTGATCGTCACAATCGGCACGCCGATGACCGCAAAGAGGCAGGCGTAGAGGCGCAGGCCGCGTGCGCCCGCCGCCAGCAACGCAGGGTCGGCCGTGAAGCAGCGGATAATCGGTCCGGCCGTCGCCAGCACGGCCAACGAGATGCACACGCAGAATGCCGTCGCCAGTTTCATGGTGAGCAGGTAGGCGTCTTTCACACGGTCCATGCGGCGGGCGCCGTGGTTGTAGCCGACAATCGGCTGCATGCCTTGCGTCAGGCCGAAAATCGGCATCAGCAAGAGAAAGGTCACACTGTTGGCGATGCCCATCGCGGCGATCTCGACGGTGGCGGCTTGGGTATCCGCTGCCCAGCGCAAAAAGGAGCGGTTGAAGGCGATGTTCACCGCTCCGGCCATGAGCTGGATAATGAAGGGCGAAAGCCCGATCGCGAAAACCGGGCCGATCATGCGCGGATAGATCCTGATCCGCCGCAGCCTCAGTCGCACCACGCTGTTGCGTGAGAGGTAGTGGTGGAAGGCGTAGAGCGCGGAGAGGGCCATCGCCAGGTTCGTTGCCCACGCCGCGCCGGCCACGCCCATGCCGAAGCCGAAGATGAAGAGCGGATCGAGCAGCGTGTTGGCCACCGCGCCGACCAGCATGCAGCGCATGGAACTGTGTGCGTTGCCTTCGGCACGCATCAGGTTGCTCAGCCCGAAACTGAGGTGCGAAAAGAGGTTGCCGTAAAGGATGATGCGCAGATAATCGCGGGCGTAGGGGAGCGCTTCGGGCGTTCCGCCGAACAGGGGCAGCAGCGTGTCGAGAAACAGCAGACCGATGACCGGCAAGGTTACGAAGAAGATGAGTTTAACCGCGACGCACTGGCCCAGCACCTTTTCCGCGTCGACGCGGTTGCGTTCGCCCAACTTGATCGAGAGCAACGCGCCGGAACCGATGCCGATCAATGTGCCGAAGGCCACGAGAATCATCATGAAGGGAAAAGCCAGCGCCACGCCGGCAATCGCGTCGCGTCCGCACCCTTGCCCGATGAAGAGGCGGTCGACGACGTTGTACAACGCGTTTACGACGGTGCCGACAATGGCGGGCAGGGAGAGTTCCCAGAGCAGCTTTCCAATGCCGTCATGCCGGAGGCGTTCAAGCGTGTTCATGAGAGTCCGATCAGGTCGCGGATGTCGTCGAACGAAAGCTTCTGCATCACCGCTTCGTCGGTGACGCCGACAGTCGCATGGATGATCGCTTGCTTGCGGCGCTGCATCTCCAAGACCTTTTCCTCCACGGTGTGCTCGGCGATCAGCTTGATGCTGTAGACCGTCCGCTTCTGCCCGATGCGGTGGGCGCGGTCGGTGGCCTGGTCCTCGACCGCCGGGTTCCACCAGGGGTCGAAGTGCACGACCATGTCGGCGCCGGTCAAGTTTAAGCCGGTGCCGCCCGCCTTGAGACTGATCAAAAAAACCGGAATGTCGGGGTTCAGGTTAAAACGCTGGCACTGCTGCATACGGTCCTGCGTCGAGCCATCCAGATAGCAGTAACTGTGGCTGCGCCGATCCAGTTCTTCACGCAACAGTTTCAGCATGCTGACAAATTGGCTGAAGACCAGGATGCGGTGGCCGCCATCGACGGCCTCGTCCAACAGCTCCAGAAAGGCATCCAGTTTCGCGGACGGGGCCTCGTAAGCGCCGGGGCGGTGGTGGTCCTTGAGCAGGTCCAGATGGCAGCATGCTTGCCGCAGGCGCATGAGAATCGCCAGAATCTCAAAACGGGCGCGGTCAAAGCCTTTGGCGCCGACGAGGTCGCCCACCTTGCGGCGCGAGTCCTCGAGCAGCGCGTTGTAGACGCGTTGCTGGTCGAGCGTCAACGGGCAGAACGAGACCTTGGTGATCTTGTCGGGCAGATCTTTGGCCACGTCTTTTTTAAGGCGCCGCAGGAGGAAGGGGTGGATCTTGCGCCGCAGCTTGGCCTGAGCCAGTTCGCCCTCACGGTCACCGGCTGCAATCGGCTGCTCATAATCGCTCCGAAACGCTTCGTAGTCGCCCAGATAGTCCGGCATCAAAAAATCCATGATCGACCAAAGATCAGCCACACTGTTCTCGACCGGCGTACCGGTCAACACCAGGCGGTTGACCGCATGGATCTGTTTTGCGGCAACCGCGTTCTGGGTTGAACGGTTCTTGATGTGCTGGGCCTCGTCCAGTACCGCAACCGAAAAAAGAAACGGCCGGTAAGCCTCAAGGTCGCGACGCAGCAACGCATAGGAGGTGATGACCAGATCGCTCTCGGGAATTTTGGCAAAAAGCGGCTCGCGGTCAGGGCCGTTAATGACTAGACGTCGTAGACTCGGCACGAACGTCTCGGCTTCGCGACTCCAGTTCTCAACCAGGCTGGTTGGACAAACCACCAGCGCCGGTTTGCCGACGGCCTGCGCATCGGAGCGCCGCAGGTGGAGCCACGTCAGGGTCTGAAGCGTTTTGCCGAGGCCCATCTCGTCAGCCAAAAGGCCGTTAAGACCGCTGTTTTCCAGAAACGCGAGCCAATAGACCCCCTCCTTTTGATAAGGGCGCAGCGTGCTGTCAAGGGGGCCGAGCGGGACCGGCGAAAAACGGCGGTTGCCGGTACGGTTGCGCGCAGCCGCCTTTTCACGCCAGTCGGGCGGGTCTTCGACGTCGATACCGTCGAGCGCGTTGAGCGATGCCTGCACAAAAGGCGCGTAGACCGACGGCAACAGAAAGTGGCCGGGCTGCGCACTTTCCCGGCTGCGGCAATCGGTAAAGACGGCGCGCATCGATTCGACGGACTCCCGGTCGATCAACAGGGTTTTGCCGTCGCGCTGGATGAACGAATCGCCGCAGTTGATGGCACGTTGGACCTCGCCTGGAGGCAGCGCGCCGCGTCCAGGCAGATCGAAGCTGTAGCCGACGTCAAACCATCCCGCGCGCTGCTCAGCGATCTGTACCACCGGCGTGACAACCGGCAGATCGTCCAGCAGGCTGAGCAGCCGGGGTGAGAGGCTGATCTTCCAGCCGGCGCGGACCAACGACGGATACCCGCTGCCGAAAAAATTCAAGACCTCACGCGTGCCCACCAATGTGACAGACGGTCCGTCGCCCGAAAACCCCAGTCGCGCTAACCGTGAAAGGGCCGTTTGCTCGGCTGACAGGTTACGCGTCTGATAGGCTAAAATGTCAGTAGGATCAGGCAGCGCGAACTCCGCCTGCGTGTCGGGCTGCGTGGCCGGTACGCGGTGCGTGCCGTAAACAGCGGTCAAGGTCGCGCGCAGCGAAGCGCCGCTGCCCTGCAGGTCCAGGTGAAACTCAGGCCTGCCCGGCGTGACCGAGAAGAGGTCGGGCTCCAATTCGAGTTCGACCTGAATGAGCGAACGGAGGTGGGGCAGATCACGCCGCAGGAAGTTGATGACCCGGTCGCGCGCGACGATTTCATCCTGCCGGTAGATGCTGTGGTAGGGCAGGGGCAGCACGTTTTTCATCGGCCACAGGTGGCCGTTCGCGAGGATCAGCCCCAGGCGTCCGCTTACGAAAAAAAGCGGCAACTCGCCTTCGCGCGCGTGCGGCAGCACCGCGAAAGGGTAGATCAGCAATTCTCCGGAATCCGGGTCCAGGTCGACCCGCAGGGTGACCGGCATCGGCGCGCTTTCCATGAGCAGCGGTCCCGTGCCCTCGATCTGCACCATAGCGCGCGAGGCGACTGTCAGCACGTTCAACAGGTCGGCTGCTGTGAGCGTGCAGCGTTCGGGCGGAGGCCCTTCGCAGATATCTTCCAGCACGGCGAGGAGAGCATCCTCTTCGGGGGAGAACGCGAAGCAGAGCTGTTTGGGCAAGGTCTCGGGAGAAAGCAGGCGGTCTTCAGCAACAAGCTGAAGGTGCAGCGCCACGGCTCCTTGCCAAAAGTCGGCGGTCCATGTCTGCGGCAGCGACACTTGTACGCGGGCCGGAACACCGCGCGCGCTGCGCTGGATATAGGACGCGGCGTCGACCTCCGCCAGGCGGCGCGCACGGCGCTGCTCCTCGTTGTATTTCTGTTCGCGCAACGGGTCGGAATGGCGCAGCATCAAGGCGATGCCGAGCGCGACCACATGCGGGCAGACCAGCCCCAGGTTGCGGTGGGTTGAACAGGGGCAGAGGCTTTCAATGGTTCCGTTGGAACGCAGCCTCAGCTTGGTGTAGATCTCAGACGACGATTCACGCGCGATCACGCCGCTGATCAGGTCGCCCTTTATGTCGGCCTTGAGGACGAGACCTTTGCGGACCATGCTCTCCGCTTGCGCGTACACCGCATCGCCGCCCCAGCCCAGGAGCATTTTCTTCGTTATGGCCGATGGCAGCATGGACTCACTGGGCCGTCTTCGGTGACAAGTGCGGTTCGTGCAGCGGGCCGATCACTTCGCGCTCTACGACAGGGTGGCCCGCCGGATGGGGCATCGGCATGAAGGTGAGCATCAGCCATGCGATCACGCAGGTGACGATGCCGACGACCGCGCCGATCTTCAGCCATTCAAAGAACGCGATGTGCAGGTGGCCGCGTTTTTCAAGGAGTCCCAGCGCGACAATATTCGCGGTGGAGCCGACGGCCGTGATGTTGCCGCCGAAGCAGGCTCCGAAAAGCAGAGCCCACCAGAGCAGGGAAAATTCCGCCGAACGCTCCACGAGCGCTTGGATCACCGGCGTGAACGCAGCGACAAACACGATGTTGTCCACAAAGGCCGAGCCGACTGCAGAGATGGCCAACACAAACGGCACCATGGCGGTTGGGCCGCCCTTGACAAGACCGGTCAGCTTGTCAGCGAGATTTTGTGTGATGCCCTGTTCTTCAAGTCCGCCGGCGATCGCGAAGAGCAACATGAAAAAGAGCAGCGTCCACCATTCCACATCGTGCTCGATGTAGTGGCGCGCGCGGCCAGGCCGGTAGATCATCAACAAGCCGGCAATGACCAGCGGCGTGATGATGAGGAACGCGTTTTTGTTCTCCACGCCGGTTAAGCCTAGGATGTTCTCGATCTGGTGGTGGAAGGCGATGATGAGAACCGTGGCGACCAGGACGAACAAGCCGCGGCGGTAAGGGATGCGGATCAGCGGGCCCAGCCCGTGGTGAACTTGGCGATGCTCCTCCATGACGAGAGTCATCTGATGGATGGTTTTTCGATACCAGATCAAGACGATGCCGAGCGTGACCAGCAACGAAACAAACGAGATGGGTGTGGCTCCGGAGAGGAACTGACTGAAATTGAACCCTGCCTTGTTACCGATAAAGATGCCGACCGGGTTGCCGAGCATCGTGGCGGCAGACCCGATGTTGGTACAAAGTACAGCCATCAGTACAAAGGGAGAGGAACGGACCTTGAGCGTGTCGCAGACTTGGAAAACCAGGGCCAGAACGACCACAATGGAGGAAACTTCGTCTACGACACTGGACAGCAGTGCGGACAGGCTGCAAAGGATGACCGTGAAGGTCATGCCGTTCATCCGTTTCTTGTTGATGATCGCTTGGATCACCCACGTGAGAAAGCCGAGGTCCTTTAAGGCACCGACAATCACCATCATGCCGATCAAAAAGAAAATGATATCGAGTTCGGTTGCGCGCAGCATGCCGTGCAGGGTCATGGCACGCGAGCCAATGAGAACCGCAACACCGATGAAAGCAACCGCGACGCGATGCGTCCAGAAGAATAGCGTCGTGCAGATCACGGCGATGAAGGTGCAGACCGCAACCATCGACAGGGAGGTCGGCGCGAGTCCAAGCCGATGCGATCCCCAGCCAACGAGGGCGGTGATGGCGGCCATGACTCCGATTTTGGCAACTGCGCGCAGCGGGGGGATGATGACGACCGGTTCGCTGTACATGAAACGTTACTCCCTGAAAACCTTATTTAAAAAGATGGGCAGGTCGATGATCCCCATCAGTTTCTTGCCGTTCAACACATAGCACTTCGAAGCGTTGCGCCGCGTCATCTCGCCGGCCACGGAGACTGCGGGCGCGTTCATCTGGACCGACGCGTACTCATTGAGGAGGATGTCGGAAAGCCAGGTGCTCTGCTCGTTGCGTAACACGCTTGTGAACGGCTCGAAGTTGACGATCGGTGACAGGTCACTCATCCAGAGCAAATAGTCCGGCAGGCAAACCTTGAGCAAGGTGCCGGCGCTGACGACGCCAACCATGTCGCCGTCACGGTCGACAACCGGGATTTCGCTGAGGTTTTCGCTGATGAAACAGTCGATCGCGGTCTTGAGGTTGTCATTGTTGCGCAGCGTGATCAGCTCGTCCCGCATGATGTCTGCCGCGCACACATACTCGGGCAGGACCATGCCGCCGCGTTCAAAAAAGCGCATGACTTCTTCCGCACCCTTGAGGTGCGAAACCGTTCTCGCGGCGTTGCGGTCGCGCAGAATACTGGCGAGTGAACGGAGGATCTGCAGGTAGAGGCCGGGCTGGTCACGCGGGATCAGGACCAGCAGAATCAGGTGAACAGGGGGTTTGTCTTCGGCAAAAGGAATGCCTTTTGCCGAGGTGGCGACGCCGACATAAGGACGCTGCAAATTGTCGAGGCGTGCATGCGGAATGGCGATCCCGTTGGCGACCACCGTGTCGTTCGCGTTTTCACGCTCAATGATCGCATTGTAATACCCGTCAACCTCCATCATGCCGTGACCGTTTGCTAAGTGCATCAGCAGATGACGGATAACTTGATTCCGCGAGCCCTCCTCCTGATGGATAAGGATGTCGTCAGCACTGAAAAAAGAGGTGAGCGCGAGGCTGTTTTTTGTGGGAACTGCTTTTTTTCGCATGCAATCATTCCGTCCCGTTTGTCCGTCGGCAGGCTGCCCCGGCACGTCGGGATGCGCCATGCCTTCTCAATTGACAAGACACAGTATACCGGAATGAGGCAATCGATTCAACCGTAACGGGCTGCATGTGGCGGGGAGGGTTGAGGCACTGAGGATGAAGACAGCCAGGGCGGCGCGTCGGGTAGCAGCGCATCGAATGACGCAATCAATCGCTGCTCGTAAGGCCCGGCATAGGTGCCGGCGAGAAACCGGGGATACGCCTCGTCGCAGAATCGTTCCCATGCGCGTTCCTCGGCGCCGGGGTCGATCGGATAAAAGAGGACGCCGGCCTGGCGCGCCGCGGCGAGGTCGCCCTGCGCGTCGCCGATCAGCAGGATGCGGTCTGGGGCGTAACGTCCGTCGGAGGCCAGTCGCAGGTGCTCAGCCTTGCTGCCTTTCTCCTGTCCGGCGATCAGGCTGACGTACCCGGTCAGACCGTGCAGTTCCCACTCTTTGACCAAGGCGGTTTCCGGTGTCTGCGAAACGACCAGCGCGTCGCTCGCGGCATGGATCAGTCTGAGCGCCCGCACTGCCCCGGCGAAGGGCGGCACCGGGCGCATACGGGCGTCGATGTCGGCATTGAGCGCCAGGCTCCAGACCAGCACGCGCGCCAACTCGGGGTCCTGTGTGCGTGCGACTTCGTCTTGCAGCGACGGATTACCCAGCGGCAGGCCCGAATGGACATACGCGCGCAGGGCGTCGGTCGCCGGCAGCGCGACGCCGGAGGCGCGCACGCCGGGATAGTCACGCAGCAGCTCGAAAACGCGCAGCAGCGCCGGAAAGCGATTGCTGCCGCGCGTTTTGGAGGTGAGATTGACGAACGCCGCGCAGGCGCGCAGCGCGTCAGCGCACGCTTCCAGCCCCCAGTGCCGGATGATGGCGGGGAAGAAGTGCTCCCGCTGCTTGACCGTCATCGTGTCGAAGACGCAGCCGTCGGAATCGATGCCGACGAGCGTGTCGTGAAGTTTGGGCAAGATCATGGCTTAGAGCTTGATCTGGAACACGGCGATCAGCGTGAAGACCATCGTGAAAATCGCGACGGTCTCGACGATGCCGAGCGCGGCGAAATAGTTGGTGAGGCCCTGTCCGGTCTCGGCCTGGGCGTCGCAGGCGGCCGCAGCGGCACGCCCCTGGAACAGGGCGGAGAAGCCAATGCCAAGCCCCGCGAAGACGCCGAGAATCAACAGCGGCAGGCCGGCGGAGGCTTTGCCGAACATCACGAACATCAGGATCATGCCGTACAGGGTCTGCGTGATCGGCGCGCCGACCAGTCCGAGCAGGATGAAGGGCGCGGGCTTGCTCTGCGCATAGCATTTTTTCCAGGCGCCCATGGCCGAGGTCGCCGCGAAGCCGGTGCCGAACGCCGAGCCGGTGGCGCTGAGTCCGAGGCAGGCGACCGCGCCCGCGATGCCTAGGGTCTGATTGAAGGTTGCCAGTGTTTCAGGTGTCATGGTTTTCTCCTTTTGTAGGCTGTGAGGTGGTAAGACTGTAAGGATGTGAGGTGGTAAGGCTGTAAGGCTGTGAGGTGGTAAGGCTGTAAGGCTGTGAGACTGTAAGGTTGTGAGGAGTAAGGCTACAAGGCCCTGACAGCCTCACAGCCTTAACACCTTACAGCCTTTTGAAAGGTTTGAAGGCGT